>CAUZOL010000140.1:0-16129 GCA_963581435.1 Planctomycetota bacterium | reverse complement strand
AAAAAACAGCATCCCCATGTCGGCCACCCTGCTCGGTAAGTCGGTGGTCAGCGAAAAGCATCCGTTGTATCTGGGGGTTTACGAAGGCGCAATGGGTCGCGAAACGGTACGCAAGTTCGTTGAAGACAGCGACTGTGTGATTTTGCTGGGCACCTTTATGACGGACATCAATCTGGGGATTTACACGGCCCACCTCGATCCGGGCCGCTGCATCTACGCGACCAGCGAAAAGCTGCGGATTCAACATCATCACTTCCACGACGTGCTGTTGTCCGACTTCATTCGCGGGTTAAGCAAAGCGAAATTGAAGCCACCCAAGAGGCCGTTGCCCAAGCTGACCAAAACAAAAACAACGCCATTCGATCCGGTTCCCGATGCCAAGGTGAGTGTCAAGCGGTTGTTCGAACTCATCGACCAGACACTGGGCGACGGAATGGTGGCGGTTGCCGATGTCGGAGACTCGCTCTTTGCGGCTTCCGACCTGTCCATCCACAAACACACGCAATTTCTTAGCCCGGCGTATTACACGTCGATGGGATTCGCGATTCCAGCCGCCGTTGGCGTGCAAGTCGCAAACAAGAACCTGCGGCCACTTGTTTTAGTGGGTGATGGCGCGTTCCAGATGACCTGCCTGGAACTTTCCACGGCAGTGAAGCACGGCTTCAACCCGATTGTCATCGTGGCCAACAACAAGGGATACACAACCGAACGCTTCCTGCAGGATGGCCCGTTCAACGACATCCCCAACTGGAATTATCATCGGCTCCCCGATCTGCTGGGAGGCGGTTGGGGGTTTGAAGTGCATACCGAAGGTGATCTCGATCAGGCGCTCTCAGCAGCGCTGGCCAATCGCGACGCCTTCAGTCTGCTCAACGTTCATCTCGACCCGTTCGACATCAGCCCCGCGCTCAAGCGGTTGACGAATCGGTTGTCGAAGCGGATATGAACTGGGGTACGACGCAGTTTGAATACTGGTTCCCAAGCTCCGGCTTGGGGACCGGCTCACGCGAAGCTCTGCTTCGCTCGGAGACCTTGTGTGTTTCGATCGAAGCGGAGCTTCGAGAAAGTGCGTTCCCAAGCAGAGCTTGGGAACGAGTAGAGAATCCCGTCGCGCAAGAAAAAACCTTTCGCGAACCAACGATTTCAGAGTTCGGCCGTAGCCGGTCACCTGAACCCGTTGGTTGCGAAAGGCTTCGTCCCCCCCTGGCACCACTCAAGCGGTTGTCGCACATGGCGAATTCCGATTGGCGGTACACGAACTACTCAGACGTTCGTTCGGGAACTAGTTGGGGGGACGCGTTGGGAACTCCTGATTCTGCTGAGAGATATCACAGGCCGGTCGATTGCAAACGTTCGCTCACGGAGCGTCTTGCTGCAAACCGTCCTGAATGGCTTCCTGCTCCAGACGGTATTCATCCAGAGCGCGGCGCAAGTTGGGTAACCGTGTTTCAACCCCAGCAGGGAAGAATTGAATGTCGTCTCGCAGGTAGTAGGCCGACGGCAACGTCTGACCGCCAATGGTCGATTGCCAGCTGCAGCCGGTGATGGTGCAGGCGACTAGCCCGCAAACCAACAACATGATTCGCGGCCACTTGCTGAAATTCGAGAGATTCATTCGAGTCTCGTCCTTGAGACGGGGAACTGAAATGTGCTGCGACCAAACCGCAGGCAGTATTCAGTATCGGCCGTCACAATCGGAATCTTCGGCAGAACCCGCCAAGTTTCTCAGGAATTCCAGTTTCGACCCTTCGCGAATTTACCGCCGTCGGACGAATCCATCAGCAACGGAGCGACATCATTCGACGCAACATGCTTTTATAAAACATGTTACTTCGATTTGAACGTTCGTTGCAGCTCGTCGAGCGACGTTCTACCCTCAGCCACCAGTCGGAGTCCCTCCGACTGAAATGATGGCATCCGCTCTTCACGCATCTTCGACTTAATGGCAGAGACGTCGGCTCCGCCGAGAACTACCTCGCGCATGCCGTCGGTCATTTCGAGCATTTCAAACATGCCGGCTCGTCCGAAATACCCCAAACCACCACACACCTCACAGGGCTCGTCTTCGGGGTCTTCCGGGTCCGGTTGTCCGGGGCGATAGAGAACTTTCGTCTTCGGCGGCAATCCGACCTTCTTCAGCAATTTCGGGTTCGGGCGAAACGCCTGCTTGCAGTCTTCGCACAGCACCCTCAATAGTTTCTGGCTGACGATGGCGTGTAATCCGTTGACGACGGTTTGTGGATCGCCGACCCACTCAATCAACTTCGCCAGGCCCTGTGCCGTATCTCTTGCTGTAAACTCCGAAATGATTGCAATGTCTTTCTGCTTCGCGAAGATGAGCTTGGCGGTTTCCGCATCGCTCATGGCGTCGGCAAAAATGACATCGGCGTCGATCCGAATCACTCGCTGAATCGTCGTCTCCAGGTCGTCGCCTTCGTTGGCTTCGAACTCGGTCGTGTAGGGAATTTCTCGACTCTCAAGGTCGCCAATTGTGTAGACGGAGTACATGTAGGCATCGACGCTCCGTGCGATGCCGAAGCGTGTGGATGTTGTTCCTGAAGCAGGCGCTCCGCACGCCAAAATGACTCCCGACCGTTTGGCCGCCATCACGCGGAACTTTTCCTTCATTGACTCCGAAAAGCCAAGCTCATCGGGAGTTTCAACACTCTGCTTCAGGTTTCGCACGCGAATCGTCAACCGTTCAACGCCGGTCGGTGTCGGTTCGGTTTCGACGAGTACCTGATAGGGAGTGTCCTGGAAATCCGCCTTGATCCCGCCCTTTTGTCGCGCCTTACGTTGCTTGACGTTCAATCCCGCCAGCAATTTCAACATCTGCGTGACTGCGTGTGCTTCCTGCTTTGGAAGTCGTCCGCCCGGATACGCGATGCCGTCGATGTAAAGTCGTACGACAGCGGCCGATCCTTTCGTTTCGACACGCACAGTTTCGGCGCGACGCAACATCGCATCGGAAACGATTTCCTTGGCCGGAACCAGCCCGATTTCCATCAGGCGTCCATTCGCTTTGACGTCGGGCTTCTTGCCGTTGAGTGCTCCCTGGAACGCGACCAGTTCCAGTTCCAGTTCCTCGTCGTCATCGTCGTTGCTACCGAACCCAAAAATCACCGCACGACTCCTAAAAAACAGGGGCTCTGACGGCACAGAACGCAACCGCCTCGCGAAAAACAATATTACACGGAATCGACGCGAATTGGTATTCTCGCTGCAAATCTACGGCCATCCCTCCACCAAAAGCCGACGGGCTGCGTTCCGTCGGGCCGAACCACCATTCATCGCCCAACAGCGGTTGACTCAGACACACATGCCGCCGATCATTGACTCCAGCGGACGATTCACAGCGTTCCGCCAATCCAGCGGGCCGAAACATCACCGACCCACCGGGGCCACTGAGTCCGAGTTTCAAGGCGCGAACGGTTACATCCTATGGCGGAGCGGAATTCGACCAGTCGGCAACGATTTGAAGACTACAAGGCCGAATTCCACAGCCACGACAGTCAGCTACGCAGTGGACACGGTCACACCCGTCGGCCGGAAACGGATGGGAAGCCGCGTTCGCGGTCGGCGGTGGCTCTCGCCTCACGCTTTCTGCAACTGCTCCGGGGACAACGGCTGGCGGTAGGCTTGTCCCTCGCGACACTCACCGTGGCCACACTGTTGGCGTTGATTCCACCGGCAGCGATCAAATTCATCATCGATTACGTCCTCGAAGGGAAGCAACTGCCGGCGTACGTACCCCCCTGGATTCCGCGCGATGCGTGGTCGCTGTTGCTGTGGATCATCGCGGGCGTGATAGGGATCTCGTTCGTAAAGATTGGCATCCATGTTTGGGGTCGCTGGCACGCGACACGAATTACCAAGCGCGTGCAAATGGCCGTCCGCAAACGCGTCTTTGAACACGCCGTCCGCTTGCCGCTGCATCGCGTTCACGATTTGAAGTCCGGCGGCATTGCCAGCATTCTGCGGCAAGATGCCGGTAGCGTCGGCGATCTGGTCTTTGGCATGCTTTACAACCCCTGGCGGGCCAGCGTGCAGTTGCTTGGCAGCCTGTGCGTGCTTGCGTGGGTCGATTGGCGGCTGCTGTTGGGGGCATTGATTTTGCTCCCCTTGATTTTCATCACCCACCGCACCTGGATCAACCGCATTCGCCCGCAGTACCGCAACATCCGCGCGCAACGTGAAGAGATCGACGGGCAGGCGACCGAATCGTTCGGCGGCATGCGTGTGGTTCGCGCCTTCAGCCGCCAGCGAAGCGAAACCGGCCGCATCATGCGCGGCGTGCATCTCATGGGGCGACAGGAACTCTACGCCTGGTGGTGGGCGAGAACCGTTGAAATCATCTGGGATGCGCTCATCCCCGTCGCCACCGCAGGACTGTTGTTGTACGGTGGCTGGCAAGTACTCGAGAAAAATTTAACGCTCGGCGATCTGATGATGTTTCTCGTCTACTTACTGATGTTATTGGAACCGGTCGCCGTCCTCGCACAAAGTGCTACGCAACTCCAAAACAGTCTGTCCGGACTGGATCGCGTGCTTGATTTGCTGGGTGAACCGCGCGAGATGGAAACGACCACACCGGGAATTTCGCTGAAGAAACCTGAAGTTGCAGGGCGGATTACAATTGAGAACGTCAGTTTTCAATATCCCGGCGCCGAACGTTTTGCGCTCGAAGAGATTTCAATCGACGTCGAACCTGGCGAGACGATAGCACTCGTCGGCCCAAGCGGTGCGGGCAAAACAACGCTCTGCAATCTCGTTGCAAGATTCTACGACCCGACCGACGGAAGAATTCTGCTCGACGGTCGCGACCTCCGCGAAATCGACGTCGAAAACTACCGCAGTTTACTCGGGCTGGTCGAGCAGGACGTGTTCCTTTTCGATGGGACAATCGCCGACAACATTGGTTACGCCAATCGACATGCGACGGCCGACGACATTCGCCGTGCCGCCCAAATTGCCAACGCCGACGAATTCATCGATGAGATGCCCGAACTCTACGAAACGAGAATCGGCGAACGCGGCGTCAAACTCAGTGGCGGGCAAAGGCAACGAATCGCCATCGCCCGTGCCGTGTTGGCCGACCCGCGCATCCTCATTCTCGACGAGGCAACCAGCAATCTCGACACACACAGCGAGCGGCTCATTCAAAGCAGTCTCGAACAGTTGATGCAGGATCGCACGGTGTTCGTCATCGCGCACCGACTCAGCACTATCGCCAGTGCCGACCGAATCGCCGTCATTGAGGATCGGCGGATAATCGAAATCGGCACGCACAAAGAACTGTTGCGCTCGGCAGGCAAGTACCACGAGATGGTCCGCATGCAAACCGAAGCATCACAACCGCTCATCGATTCAACCGGGTAAAGCCCACGGGTCGCGGCCCGTGGGACCCACAATTAATAATGCGGCGGTCGCTCATCCAACGCATCCCCCGGCTCGCTTGGTTCCTGCAGACGATCGATCTTTCCATGTGCGCGCTGAAGATCACGGCGCAGGACGGAAATATCTTGCTGCTGCGCCAGCATTACCTCGTGCATTTGCTGTAGTTCATGCTGTAAATGCGACACAGACATCTCAAGCGCAATCAATCGTTCATCCGGCGAATTCGTAGGCATGCCGTGACTCAGTTGTACTGTTTCAAAAAATACCAGCCCGCCGCGCAAGCAAGGGTTTCAGCTCCCAACCACCGTTCAAACCCTCGCTCGCGCTGCGGGATGGTTAATGGAAAACCAAAATGCGTTGTCTTCATTTTCGTTCCGTTTTACCATGTAGTAGACAGATTCGACAATCAACTTGTGAAAAGGAACACCATGCGGATTCAATCGGCGACGAAATCACGAATCGCAAAGACAATGTTGATGTTCTCCGCATTCTTCCTGTTGTGCGATTTTGCCGCGGCCGCAGAATGGAACTTCAAGGTCCGCTTCGACAAGAACACGCGGGCCGAACCGTACACCGGACGGGTCCTTCTTCTCTTTTCCCGATCGTCGCGCGAACCTCGGTTCGGCCCCAGTTGGTTTACCCCGGAACTTTTCGTCGCCCGCGATGTGACGAACTGGAAGCCGGGCGAAACTCTCACCTTCTCGACAGCCGATGCCGACGGCATGCTGGCCTATCCAAAGCCGCTTGCACAGATGAACCTCGACGGTTACCGGGCGCAGGCGATTGCGAGGTTCAATCCACACGATCGACGAATTGGCACCGGTGTCGGCAACGGCTACAGCCAGGTCGTCAAATTGCCCTCCGATGAGACGCCGGAATTCGTCATCAACAAACGGGTCGGCGAGCGCAAATTCCGCGAATCAAAATGGAGCAAGCTACTGGAAGTTCGCTCGAAACAACTCAGCGATTTCCACGGCCGCGAGGTGACAATGAAGGCGGCGGTCATACTTCCCGCCAGTTTCCACGACAAACCGAATCGACGGTATCCGACGCTCTTCAGCATCCCGGGATTCGGCGGCACGCACTTCAGCGGTCAGACGAGCAATCCGGTGTCGGAAAAGAACGAACGCGGCGTTGAATTCATCCGCGTCATGCTCGATGCCAGTTGCCCCCTGGGACATCACGTCTTCGCCGACTCGGCAAACAACGGCCCGGTGGGAACCGCGCTGGTCGAAGAACTGATTCCCGCATTCAATAAGAAGCTTCGCAGTATCGACAAACCGTCGGCTCGCTTTCTCACCGGGCATTCGTCAGGCGGTTGGAGCAGCCTGTGGGTTCAGGTTTCGCACCCCGACTTTTTCGGCGGCACCTGGAGTACCGCACCCGACCCGGTCGACTTTCGCGATTTCCAGCGGATTAATCTCTACCGCACGTCGGAGAATATGTACGTCGATGCCGACAAGAAACGTCGGCCGTTGGCACGTGTGAACGGTCAGGTGAGACTGTGGTACAAGGGGTTCGCCGACATGGAATGGGTTCTCGGTTACGGCGGGCAACTGCACAGCTTCGAGGCGGCCTTCAGTCCGCGCGGCAAAGACGGCAAGCCGCTGCTCGTCTGGGATCGCAAGACGGGAACCGTCAACACTAAGGTCGCCAAAACCTGGGAGAAGTACGACATTCGCCTCGTCCTCGAAAGGAACTGGAAAACGCTCGGCCCGAAACTTGCCGGAAAGTTGCACGTCTACATGGGCGATGAAGACACGTTTTACCTCGATGGTGCAACAGTCCTGTTGAAAGAGTCGCTCGAAGAAATCGACAGCGACGCCGTCGTCGAGATTCACGAAGGCAAAGATCACGGATCGCTGATGACGCGAAAACTGCGAGATCGCCTTCGCAAAGACATGGTCCAGACGTTTCTCAAACACCACCCCGAGTGGCCCGGTAACTGACATTCGGCACCGAACGTTTCCGTTTTGCTGTTTTTTCGTGGTCATTTCGGTCATCCGCATTTTTAGTGGTCAAATATGTCCAATGGTTTTTCCGGCGTGATCGGCATCGATTTGGGAACGACGAATTCCTGCGTGGCATACTTGCGCCCCGATGGAACGCCGCTCACCATTCCGAATCGTGAAGGCGACCTGGTCACGCCGAGCGTCGTCTATTTTGAGGACGACCTCATCATTGTCGGCAAGGAGGCGAAACGGGCCGGCGCTCTCTCCCCCGAATCCGTCGCAGTCTGCGTCAAACGCGACATTGGCTTGCCCGAGTTCTCGCATCGCGTCGCCGGCAAACGTCAACGCCCCGAGGTCCTCTCGGCGTTAGTCCTCAAACGGCTTCGCGAAGATGCCGAGGCGAAAATCGGTCCGGTCACCGATGCCGTCATCACCGTACCGGCGTATTTCGACGACCTCCGCCGCAAGGCGACACAGGACGCCGGCAAATTGGCTGGCTTGAATGTCCTCGACATCATCAACGAACCGACCGCCGCTGCGCTCGCTTTTGCGTTCGATTCTGAAATACATATCGGCGAACGCAATGGCGAGTTTCTTTCCCAATTATCGACCCGTCCAGAGATCACGCTGGTCTACGATCTGGGGGGAGGCACGTTTGACGTTTCGCTCGTTCGCATGTCGCCCGACACGTTTGAGACATTGGCGACCGATGGCGACGTGCAACTGGGCGGCTACGATTGGGACACGCGACTCGTCCATTATCTGGCCGACGAATTCCATGACGAACATGGTTCCGAACCGTGCGACGATCCCGAATCGCTTGCCTGGTTGTATCAGGTGGCCGAGGAAACCAAGTTGGCGTTGTCGGCTCGCCAATCCACTCGCGCCTTGGTCATGCACGATGGAAAACGCAGTGCCGTCACCGTGACACGCGACAAGTTCAATGAATTCACGGCCGATCTCTTGTTGCGAACCGAAACGACGGCCCAACTGTTGGTCGAAGGGGTTGAGCTGACGTGGGCCGACGTCGATAGAGTGCTACTGGTAGGCGGCATGACCCGTGCGCCCCAAGTCACCGAAATGCTGAGACGCGTGACTGGTAAGACTCCGGACACGTCATTGTCGGCCGATGAATCGGTCGCCCACGGGGCCGCAATTCACGGCGGTATTCTGCGGAGCAAGTCGGGGCCGCAGCCGGTCGAGCCACTCGTCGAACGGCAGCAACAGTGGGCGCGGTTTACCACCATCGACGTGAATGCGCACAGTCTCGGCATTGCCGTCCGCGATGTGAGTACCGGCCTGTATGGCAACAGCATCCTCATTCCCAAGAACACCGCGCTGCCCATCTCGCAGACAGAAGTGTATCGCACGCACGACGAGCATCAGAGCAAGGTGCGTGTGCGCGTGTTGGAAGGAGAGGCGAGCGACGCGGAAGCCTGTCGGCAAATCGGCGTCTTCGACGTCGAAGGTCTGGCGCCCAACCTGCCGAAAGGGTCGCCGATTGAAATCTGTTGCAGTTACACGGCCGACGGCCGCATCCACGTCTCCGGCAAAGATGTTACCAGCGGAAGCATCGCAGAGATTTCAATTCACCGTACCGGCGATATGAAAGCCGACGAAATCGAACAATCGCGAAGCGAATTGGATGCGATGCGGATTACGTGATTGAAGGGTGACGCGGAATTTAGCCGGCTGGCTTGACCGCCGTGGATGAGATCACGTTATCGAGACACGGCGGGCAAGCCAGCCGGCTAAATGAACCTGTGCCTGAAATGTCATCGATGGAACATCATGCCGGTTAACACGCTGTCACCGTGACGGTTCAATTGGTAGAGTGCGATCTCCCTGAGATTGCCGACCGGTCACACCGTCACAGAGTCGCCGACATGAGCGAACATCTCTACTACCCCGTCAACGATTTCGGCCCCTTGATGAAGGGGTTGGTGATTGGCGGATTGGCGATCGCGCACGTTTTTCTAGCGATGTTCGCCATCGGTGGCGGTATGTTGATGTGCTACTTCCAATGGCTCTCGCAAGATGGCCGCTGTAAGCACACGCGGCGTTTTATCGACGACTACTTTCGCGTACTCGTGCTGATCAGTTTCGTAATTGGGGCGGTCACGGGTGTCGCTTTGTGGTTCACCTCGATTCAGGTGAGCGCACCGACCATCGGCATGATGGTCGATCAGTTTCATTGGATCTGGGCAATTGAATGGACCTTTTTCAGCCTCGAAATTACAGCGGGCTATTGTTTTTATCGATACGGAACAAATCTGAACGACCGCACGCGGCTGACACTGCTGGGCATCTATTCGCTGGCGTCGTGGTTCAGTCTGTTCTGGATCAACGGGATACTTACCTGGCAACTCACGCCAGGAGCGTGGGCCCAGAACGGTTCTGTGTGGTCTGGTTTTTTCAACGCGGGCTTCTTTCCATCGGTCATTTTCCGCACCGTGACGGCGATGACGGTGGCATCGCTGGCCGGATGCGTTGTTATCAACGCCATGCCGGGACTCACTCGCGAGGAGCGGACCGATCTCATCAACCGGGCCGCACACTTTCTCGCCCCAATGCTGCTGATGCCGCTGTTGGGAGCCTGGTACTTCGGGACATTTCCACCCGACGCACGAGTGCTGGTGTTGGGGGCGAATGTGCCGATGATGATGTTTATGGGCCTGGCAATCGGTGCGTCGTTGCTGATTGGCTTCTATGCGATTCTCGGCTTGCTGCGAAAGAAACTGTATATCAATGGCGCGACCGCGACGCTGCTGTTGGTATTGTCGTTCGCGGCTGTCGCTGGCAGCGAGTTTGTCCGCGAAGGCGTTCGCAAACCGTACACCATTCGCGGAGTGCTTTATTCCAATTCGGTCACACCGGCTGAGGTCGCCCATCTCAGGCAGGTCGGCTGTGTGACCAACGATCCCTATCCGCTACAGAATCCCGACGATTATCCGAACGACCAACTGCGACTGGGGGCGAAGGTGTTTCGCTTTCATTGCAGCGTTTGCCATACCGTCAAGGGAGCCAACGCGCTAACGCATCTGGCCGGCAGTTGGTCGACGACGCAAAAGCGAATGAACATCGCCCAGTTGCAGCGAACCAAAACGTTCATGCCTCCCTTTGCCGGCACGCCCGAGGAGCTTGAAGCGCTGGTGCAGTTCATTTCCTGGCATACGGCCGACGCGCCGGCGAAGTGGTCGGAATCGAACGACGCGGAAACACTGCATCAAATTCGCGACTGGCTCGATGAAGTCGGCACCAAGCCCGGCATCGAACTCGAATTGCATGTTGAGCAGGAAGGCGGACAATGAACGATCCCTTCCCATTCGGTCTGCAAGGCCCCACGGCGTTCTATCTGGTGCTTTATCTCAGCACGTTGTTGATTCACATTGTGTTCATGAATTACGTGTTGGCTGGTTCGGCCTACCTCGCGGCGCACTTGGTGTTTCGTGGCCGAACAAATGAAGAAAGTCCGCTGGCCGAATTGCTCCGCGACTGGATGCCGTTCATGCTCAGCGCCGCTATCACAGCCGGCATCGCCCCACTGTTGTTTTTGCAAGTGCTTTACCAGAAGCATTTTTACACGGCGAACCTGTTACTGTTTTCTCGCTGGATGGCCATCCTGCCGGTACTCATTGCCGGTTTTTATCTCTCCTATTTGCTCAAGAGCAAACTCGTCCATCGCTGGCCGCTGGCCGGTCGGGCGGTCGTTGGTTGCGGCACGTTCGCCTGCTTTGCGTTTGTCGGCTGGTCGTGGGTCGAAAATCACCTGCTCAGCGTGCAGTCGCAGCAAGTTTGGGAAGAGGAATATGTGGCCGGGACGCTGCTGTATCACAACCCGGAACTGTTGCCACGGTTGACGCTGTGGTTTCTTGCCGCGTTTCCCACGATGGCATTGGTTGTCGGCTGGCAACTCTGGTATCGGCATGGCCGGAACAACGGCGGAAACAAAGTCGCCGTGAACGAGTCGGTTCCAAAGATTGCCGGTTCGCGGCGCACGGCGGTGATTGCCGTTGCTGGAATCATCAGCAGCACACTGGCGGCCCTCGTTTATTTTTCGGTGATGAGTTCTGATGCTCGCGATGCGATCAAGGGTCCCGTAGCCTTTCCGTATCTCGTGGCGGCGATTGTCGGCGGCGTCATTCAACTCGGTGCCTGGGTGCCACAGTATCTGGCAGCCCGGTTGACGAAGAAGTGGCTCGTTGTCGCCACCGTCGGGCTTGTCGTGAATTTCGTCGGCATGGCCGTTGTGAATGAAGCCACCCGACTGGCAGCGCTCGACATCACCGAACTGTACGCGAAACACAAGCAGGCCCGTGAGGTGGGAGGCCTGTTTCTGTTTCTGCTGTTTCTGGCGATCAATACCGGGCTGATGCTGTATTGCCTGCGGCTGGTACGCCACGGTTGGCAGGCGGCACCGAAAGAGGGCGACTGACAGCACGAGCCAATTGTTGACGGCCGCGTATTGGGAGGGCGAGGCTCCTGCCGAGCCGCGGGTACGAAGGCGCAATGGACGCCCGGCTCAGCAGGAGCTTCGCCCTCCCAGAAAACGTTCTGCCTTCAACGTTCAAACACAGCCCGCACCGCCGGTAATCCAATCCACCACCCGCCAGTCCATCCAGCGTCGATCGGGATCGATCCCGCCGCGGGCGATGTAACCCAGATGGCCGCCCGCGTCGGCAATGTGTAGCGTCACTGCCGATGAAAGTTCGAGCGACTCGAACGGGGCGGGAGGAACCAACGGATCGTCTCGCGAAGTGAGAATCAACGTCGGAACACGAATCTGCGGCACAAACTGCGAGGCGCTCGAACGCGTGTAATAATCGTCGGCCGAAGCAAATCCCGCTTTGGGGGCAGTAAACAACTCGTCAAACTCGCGGAGAGTTCGCGGCGGGCGCGATGAGCGTTCCAGCACTGAGTCGGCCAGCAACCGCGGCTGTTCGCGCAACTGCTGGCAAAGCAGCTTGGTGAAATGCTTACCGTACAAATGGCTTGGCGGTCGCTCCATGTGTGTCGTGCAAAGAGTGAGGTCGATTGGCGGATTGACGGCAACGGCGCGATCCAACGCCGCCGGTACGTCAGCAGGCAATTCGCCCAACAGCTTCAGCGTCATGTTTCCACTTAACGAGAAGCCGGCGACGGCCAACGGTGACTCTGGACACATCTCGCCAATGCAATTCAAAGCGGCCCGTATGTCTTCGGAACGGCCCGCGTGATAGGGGAATTGCGCCAGTCCCACGGCTGCACCGGTACCGCGATGGTCCATGCGAAAGGTCCGCACGCCGCGTCCGTTCAGTTTGGCGGCAATCCGGACGAGGAATCCGCTTTGATAGCATCCCGCCAATCCCGACAACAACAACGCTGCCCGGTCACCCGCTGTCCAACCGGCCGGCCGGTCATCGTGCAACACAATCTGATCGCCATCGGACAATTCGACATGATGACGAACCGTGCCGGCCGGCGAGCGGCAGCCGGGTAGCCAATAGCCGGCCAGCGTCTGCACGTGTCCCCCGCGCAACAGCGCGTGCGGCACAAATTTGGGCATCGACGAATTCGCCAACGATCGGTCCCGTCATAAGGAAGGAAATCAAATGCGAGCGCCAACTCGAACGGCTGTCTCGCGAGGTTTGCGAATTTATCGTAGCCTAATGTCGTTGGTCAATTCGAGTGAGTGTACTCGAATCGGGCAAGTAGTCGCTTTTTCCGAATCCGTTTCACGTTACAATCCAGTCGCTACTTCCGTAGCGCAGTACGTTGTCATTGCCCATTTCAGTCTCTCGCCGTTTCAATCTGCGTGAATCCATGACATTTGCCGTTGCACTCGACTTTTCGACGAAGCAGGAACGCACCGTCACGCTTGACGACGTAAACGATGCGCGGGCTCGCGGAAGCTACTGCTGGATCGATTTGCACGCGCCGAGCGATGATGAGCTACGTAAGTTTCTCGAATCACTGAAAATCGGTCACGAGCCGATCGACGAGATTGCCGAGTTCGATCGTCGGCCTGCGTTCAATGTCTACTCCAAATGTCTGCACTTCACGTTGGCTGAGGCACGGATGGTCGATGGCAGTTTCCAAACCGTCACGCTGCACGTCGTCGTGGGCGACGGGTTTCTGGTCACCGTCCATCAGCAAGAATTGGAAATGCTCCATCGCACGAGGAAGACATACAGCGAAGGATTTCAGACGGCGGCATTATCGCCTGGTTTTCTGCTGTTTGAATTGGCAGATCATCTGGCGTACGTTTGCGGCCATACCCTGACGATGTTTGAAGACCAGATTGAGGAGATTGAAGCAGAATTGTTCGGTAAGGCCGACGATGACATTTTCTTGCCGGTTTCCGAGTTGATTCGCTCGCTGCTACAGTTTCGTAAGGCCGTCGTTGCATCGCGCGAAGTGATCCACGAGTTGGCGACGCGCCGGTCGCCATTTGTTTCTGAAACGACGCAACCTTATCTCGAAAAAAAAGCCGTGCTGCTCGAACGGTTGAGTGCCGATGCCACGACCGAGCGCGAAGTCCTTTCGGAATTCCTCAACCTCTACATGGGCATCATCAGCCACCGAACCAATCGCGTGGTGACGCAACTAACCATCATCAGTTCCATCTTCCTACCGCTTGCGTTTGTGACCGGTTTACACGGCATGAACTTCGACACCGATTTGCCGTGGAACATGCCGGAACTGCGGCACGAATTCGGGTATTTGGGGTTCTGGATATTTTCCGGCGTGCTGGTTGTCGGCATGGTGTTGTGGATGCGTTTGCGGCGATGGTTTTAAGTTGCTCGATCCCTCGGGGCGCAACCCGAGGGCTTTGAGAGGCGACATTAACGATCTGAGCCTCGAATATCGTATTTTCGATTACCAGCGTTCCACCGGTCCTGAGGGAACGGGCACGTGCATTTGCGGCAGAATGCCGGTTCGCGTGCCGCGCACCGGGCCGTCTTCGGAGATGTCATCGAGTGCGTCATCGAGTTCCGCCCGTGTGCGGGCCAACTGAAACTGATGCCGTAACCGCGCACGAACACGCATCGCCTTCAGAAACCAATGGCCGGTCTTACGAAAAATAATGGCCGCCGCCTCGGTACCGCGCAGCTCTTCCAGATAACCAAATTGCCGCTTGAGCAGTTCAAGGCGTTCGTTGAAGTTGCCCGGCGGATCGAAGTTTCCGGTTTCTTCCCATTGTTGCAGTTGGCGAAAGATCCACGGGTTCGCCAGCGCCCCGCGACCGACTGACACGCCGTGGCAACCGGTCGCGCGCAACATCAGCGCCGCATCGGCGACGGTGCGCACGTCGCCGTTGCCGATCACCGGAATGTTCTGCACGGCTTCGACAACCTGCCGAATACCGTCGCGGCTGACGCTGCCACTGAAACCCTGTGCGCGCGTCCGACCGTGAATCGCAATGGCCGCCACACCGACCTGTTCAAATTCCCGGGCAAATTTCGGTGCGGTCAATTGTGTGTCGTCCCAACCGAGCCGCATCTTGACGGTCACCGGAATCTTCACCGCTTCTACTACGCTGCGCACCAGCGAGACGGTTTCGTCAGCACAGCGCATCATGCCAGCACCGGAACCCCGCTTGGCAATCCGCTCGACGGGACAGCCCATGTTGATATCGACCGAGTCAACGTCACGATCTTCGAGAAACTGCGCCGCGTCACGCATCTTGCTCGGATCGTTGCCGAATATCTGCACGGCAAACGGGCTGTCCTCGGGACAGGTCTCGGTCAACTGCAGCGACTTACGGCTGCCGCTCAATAGTCCGTGGGCATTCACCAGATCGGTTGTCGCCAGCCCCACACCACCCAGTTCTCGCACGATTCGGCGAAACGGCAGGTTGGTATAACCCGCCAACGGCGACAGCGAATACCGCGTTGCCAATTTCAGCGATCCGTAACGCAACGGTGGCATGGTGGGGGGAATGAGTTCGTCGGGAATAGCCGTCACGTATTCGCCTGTTTCGACAACCATAGCTGCGACTCAACAAGTCGCAGACGACTGCGATGCGTTGCATCTCAGCTGGAAGTTCAAACGTATCAAGAACGATAAAGATTTCGTTATCTACCTGCGTTACACTAACTTACCGACGCCGCCCTGTCTTGAGAACCATAGACGTCACGTTCGGCGTATTGGAGATGCGTAATTGATAACACCAATCCTCGCCCGCGGCAGTCAAGCGGCTTTGTACGTCATCGCAGTTCTGGTTGTCATTTTGCTGGTTGAAATGGCGGCTGCCGTCGTTGTATTGGCCGTGGTCGATCTGTTCGTAGGGATGGGCGTACTGCTGCTGCTCAAGAAGAAACGGCATCTGTTCTGGACGCTCCCCGTCCTCAACATCGCCTGCTGGTATTTCGTAGGGAGCCTCTGTTTCTGGCTGCCCGACTGGAGTGGACGATTCGGTGAACAAATGCTTGAATTCAACGCCTGGGCAACCAACATTGCCGACGGGTTGATGTACCCGCTGTCATTCGTTGTTGGCCTGATGACGGCGGGAATGCTCGCGCCGATTCAAATGGCGGCCAACAAGATCGTCGGGCCGGGCGAAGATTCGACGACCACGAATCTCACCGAACCGTCGGCCACCCGTCCGGCGGCCGTTGGGCGTTGGCCTGGCTTTCGCGAGGAATTTCTGGCTCCGTGGGATGGGTTGTCGTGTGGATGTCCATTCTGCAAAACAGATGCTGGCGCAGATTCGAGAATTTGGTAAGACTCCGGCATGGACAGGGTGCCGGAGATGGAACTCGATCGGGATCAGTTGATCTCGCTTGTCATGCAGTTGC
>CAUZOL010000139.1:0-16416 GCA_963581435.1 Planctomycetota bacterium | reverse complement strand
GCCAGCCGATGTCGAGCCTTAAGCGTACCCACATCAGTTTGTCTCGCTCGAATTCGGTTTCCGTGCCGCGGTGATCGGGATTAACATCATCATTTCTCAATCGGGTCCACCGATGCGGGGGGGGGGGCGATCGTACTTGAGATAAAACTGGTTCTGGAACAGCTCGTCCGGATCGTATTTGCGTTTGAAGTTGAAGAATTCATCCGCCTGAGGGTACGCCCGCCGGAACTGTTCCGATGTTGCGTGCAGACGGTACGGCAAATAATAGCGACCGCCAGCGGTCAGAACGGCATCGATCATTTCCTGCGTCATCGCTTGCATCTTGGCATCACCCGCTGCCGTCGTCTGCTGATTGAACAACATCACGAGTGCAAACATTGGCTGGTCGGCGAAGCGCATGAATGTGTCGCGGTCCGTATCGATATACCGCACGGTGACGTTCAACAGGTCGCCTTGATGCGCCGGAATGATTCGCCGGAGCTCCTCCACGAAACTCACAATGCCTTCTCGCGGCACGAAGTATTCGTGCAGAATGTCCGTCGATTTGGCAGAGCGGTTTTGAAACACCTCAACACCTTCGTTCAACAACTGGTTGCGAGAAAAGTGCTTGTTTTTCAGATGGGGTTGCAGTTTTGTCTCGGCTTCCCAACGCAGTTGTTTTCCGTAATCGCTGCCGGCTGAACCGCGAAACAGGCTGCGTCGCAGGCCGACCATGCCGGCTTCCGAGAGCTCCGGCAGGCTGCCGTCGGATGCGGGGTCACGATAGAGTACGTTAATAATGACCGCATTCAAAAAGTTGTCTGGCACAATTCCCAGCCGGGCGTACACCATCGCCACGTCGGGCTTCGATTTGATTTGCTTCTCGAATGTTGCCAAGGCCTGATCCACGGGGACCACAATCTGCTCGATGCGGTATCGTTCATTGGGTACGACGTGAAGATCCACGTCGAGGATGATTCCGAACAGTCCATACCCGCCCAGGACGAGCGAAAAGAGTTCCGCATTGTCCTGCCGGCTGCAGCGGACGATGGTTCCGTCGGCTTTCATCAGTCGAAAGCTCTCGACGGTTGATGAAATGGGAGGCCGATCGTACTGCCAGCCGTGGCAGTTCACACTGATTGATCCCCCGACAGAAAATGAGTTGTTCGATTGCATGATCGCAACCGAGCGGCCGCGCGAGTCGAGATACTCGATGATATCTTTCCAGATCGCTCCCGCCTGTACGTGGAGAATATCGTTCTCCTCGTCGAGCTCCATGTCCGAAAACGGCAGCGTGTCGATGGCGATGCCGCCGGGATACAGCGTGTGGCCCCCCATGCTATGCCGAGCCCCAGCGATTGAAACTCGCAAATTCTCATTGCGAGCGCGCGTTAGCAGCCGAGCCAGTTGCCTTTCGGCCGCATCGCGATCAGACGGCACGGCCCAAACTTCCGCCACCTGCGTGGCGTTCATACGGCTCGCATCGTCGATGAATCCCTGTGGCAGTGGCTGGCGGTTGTCAGCATCATTCCAAGCTGTCCGCAGCAGGTGAAACGTCGGCCGACCCAGAATTGCGACGAGTGCAATCAGGGAGACGATCAGCGCCCACCGCAGCCAGTGTCGGGATCGTTTGTTTGAGATTTTCTCAGTTGCCATCAGAGCACTCAGGCACCGGCCAATTCAACATTCGGCGCGAAATCTGCGGACAGACGCCTCGTACTCTGACACATTTGTCACGCCAGCGGAATGCTGATCGGGTTGTTAGGCCGAACCACTGATTTGCGCGTGCAATTCAGTAGCCGAGATGTCTCGTATCGGGCAGGGGCTCGCGCGAGAGAGACCATGCGGAATGGAACCGTTAGGAAAGACGATGTATATTACTGTAGTAGGACCGCATCCTTCCAAATCTTCGCAGCAGCTCGTGTCTTCCTTTACTTCAACATCTCAGCAATAGGTTTGGCGATGTCATCGATCAACGCGGGACGACGTTCTTTTCTGAAGGCCGCAGGAGTTTGTGTTGCCTTGCCGACACTGGAGTCGATTCCGCTGGCATTCGCGGCCGAGAAGTCAACGCCGACACCCCGCCGGATGGTTTGCATCGGCAACGAGTTTGGGATGTATCCGGGAGCATTTTGGCCGCGCACAGAGGGACCGGACTATGAAATAACACCGTTGTTGAAATCACTGGAGCCGCACCGCCGCGATTTCACGTTGTTTTCGCACCTCGATCACGGTGTGAAGGGCGGACACTTCTCGGTACACACGTTTCTGACCGGCGTAAAGGCTTCCGAGGCCCGGGGGATGGAGGAAGGAGGCATTAGCCTCGACCAGCGGGCGGCCGAATTCGTTGGATCGAGAACGCGGTTTCCCGCGCTGACCGTCGGCTCGGCCGACGGACTGCACGGCGGCTGCCAGATGAGTTGGACCCGCACGGGAACGCGCGTGCCGCCCGTTCCGGGTCCGCGGGAGCTATTCCGGGCGCTGTTTATCGAAGACGATGCATCATCGAAACAGCAGGCAGCCGACCGGATCCGGCTGCAGGGATCGATTCTGGACGCCGTCCTCGGCGAAGCCAAGTCGCTCAAGCGACGGCTCAATAAAACGGACAGAACCAAACTGGATGAGTACTTTTCCTCTGTCCGCGACGTGGAAGTAAAATTGGCCTTGGATCAACGATGGCAGAAGATTCCCAAGCCGGATGCCGAAATGGACGAGCCGGTCAATCGGGGTCTAGCCCAAGACCTGCCCAGGATCTACGACCTGATCACGCTGGCGCTTCAGACCGACTCGACCCGTGTAGCCACGCTGGAAATTGGCGGCAGTTTCGTCGCGCGCGACATTGGGATCAACAAAGGGTACCACTCGCTTTCTCACCACGGAAAACTGCAGGCCAATCTCGATCTTCTCGTGCAGATCGAATTGTATCAGGTACGACAGTTCGCCCGATTTCTGGACAAGCTGAAGACGATCCGTTTGGCCGGCAGCGATGAGAGCCTGCTGGACCAGTCGATGGTGCTATTTGGGAGCGGCATGGGTAACGGCAATTCCCACACCAACAACGATCTGCCAATCATTCTTGCGGGCGGCGGTTTCCGGCACGGCGAGCACAAGCGGTATCCACAGGAAAGCCGGCGGCGGACCCCACTGAGCAATCTCTATGTTTCGATGCTGCAGCAGTTCGGCGTCGAGACGGATCGTTTCAGCACAAGTACCGGAACGTTGACCGGACTGGAAACGGCGTAATGATGTACGGCTTTTTCACAAGGTCGCTGCTGATCAGTTTTGTGTTTGTGGCGGGCGCGGTTGCGTTCGGTCTGTGCTACGGCCCCAGGCTCATTGGAGACGAGCCGCAGAGCAAACCGGCAAAGACGCCTGTGCCACCACGGGAATTTGTGGCCGCGGTCAAACCGTTTTTGAATTCGTACTGCGCGGGCTGTCACGGCGCGAAGAAGCAGAAAAGCGACCGCCGCTTTGACCGATTCGACGGCGAAATCCGTGACGAATCCGCGCTGGTCGATTACCAGGACATCCTGGACCAACTCAACCTCTCGGAAATGCCTCCTACGGACGCGCGGCAGCCGTCGAACGACCAGCGGCGCAAAATCATTAGCTGGCTGACTACGCGGATCGCGCGCTATCACCGGGAGAATCATCCCACTGCACGCCAGACGGTCCTCCGCAGGCTGAACGCCCGGGAATACCGCAATACCGTACGCGACCTGTTGAAACTCAACGCGACAATGTACGACCCCACGGCCTCGTTTCCCAAAGACCAGACCGACGAGAATCTCGACAACGTCGGCGAGACGCTGGTCATGTCCGGGTATCTACTCGCCCAGCACCTGGATGCGGCCGAGAAATCGATCGATAAGGCACTGTATCCGCTGAAACAGCCCCCCGTGCAGAAGTGGACGTTTCGTGACGGTTTTCGGCAGCAGCCCGAGATCGACCAAGTGCATCGAAAGACCAACCTGTTCAAACACATGACGCTCTACGACGTCGTGGGGGCGGACAAGCACGAGGGTGCGTACGGTCCGATTCTCGCTTTCAAGCAGGGCGTGCCGTTCGACGGCTTTTACAATATTCGCCTGAAAGCGCAGGCAGTCAACCGGCTGCATCCGTACGCCCCGAAGTTTCTGGGAACGGATCCGGACGAACCGCTGCGGCTGGGAATCGTCCCGGGAGATCATTCGGTGGGACAGTTGCACAAGCCGCAGCCGATCGAGCCTCTGCTGGCCGAAATCGAATTGGCGGATGAGGCCAAATGGTACTCCATCCGTGTCTGGTTGGATGCAGGCTACACGCCGCGGTTCACGTTCCGCAACGGTCTGATGGATGCCCGCACGCTATGGAGCCGGTTGTTGCGGAAGTATCCCGACCAGTTTCCCAAGCGAAAGCGACCGGGAATTGTCGAGGCTCGATACAACGCAATCGCCTTCGGCAAGTTGCCGCAGATTCACATTCACGAAATTAAAATCGAGGGTCCGTTCTACGATGATTGGCCGACGGCCGGCCAGCGGGCGCTGCTGGGTGACGATTGCGAGCAGATTCTGACCTCGGGCGATCTGACTGAACAGCAAATCCGGACGCTCTTCAGACGATTCATGTCCAGGGCGTTCCGTCGCGAGCCACAAGCCGAAGAGATCAACCGAATCGAACGGGTCGTCACAACGCGGCGGAAGCAAGGCCGTTCGCCTCTCCAAGCGTACGCCGACGGTTTGAAAGCGATCCTCTGTTCGCCCGCCTTTCTTTACTTGGAGGAGAGCCTTTACTTGGATGAAGGCACGCAGGCGGTGAAGCCGGAGGACATTCGAAACGGGGTTGAATTGTCATCGACGGCGCTGGCGTCCCGTCTGTCGTATTTTCTATGGTCGTCGATGCCGGATGAAACCTTGCGGAAACTGGCCGACGACGAATCGCTGCAAGACCCCAAAGTGCTTGCAGCGCAGGTCGACCGAATGTTGAAGGATGAGAAGTCTGCCGCTTTCGTCGACGGATTCCTGGACAGTTGGCTGAACCTCCGCGACCTCGGCGCGACTCCCGCCGATCGCAACCAGTTCCGAGCGTTCTATCACTACGATCTGGGTACGGCCATGCGTCAGGAAACGCACATGTTTACCCGGTACCTGATTGATGAGAACCTCAGTCTGTCGAACTTTCTCGATTCCGACTTTACGTTCGTCAACCGAAGATTGGCCGAGATGTACGGCGTATCCGCCCCGAAGGGCTACGAGTTCCAGCGGGTTGAACTCAAGGACGGACGACGTGGAGGACTGCTCGGCCAGGCCAGCGTGCTGACGGTGACGGCCAACGGCATCGACACTTCGCCGGTCGTGCGGGGCGTCTGGATGCTGGAGAACATTCTGGGCGCACCACCCTCACCACCGCCCCCAGACGTCGAGCCGCTCGATCCGGACATCCGCGGCGCAAAGAGCATTCGCGATCAACTCAAGAAACATCGCGAGACGCCCACCTGCTTCGACTGCCACCGCAAGATCGATCCGCTGGGATTCGCCCTGGAGAATTTCGACCCGATCGGGCGTTGGCGCGACAATTATGGCCGCCAGAAGAAAATCGACGCATCCGGAGAAATGCCCAGTGGTGAGCGCTTCGAGGACATCGTGGGGCTCAAACAGATTCTGGTCAAACGCCGGCACCAGTTTGCCCGGGCGCTGGCCGAAACTCTGCTCGCCTATTCCACCGGGCGTCGGCTGTCGCCTGCGGACCGCCCACACGTCGATCAAATTCTCAAAGAGTTACGCGCCCACGAATACCGTCTGCGAGATCTCGTTCATTTGGTCGTGTTAAGCGAACCGTTTCAATGGAAGTAGGAATTCCGCAGATCAGATTCACCGACTGTGAAACGCCAATTGGCACTCAGGCAATGATGTCCGAAACAACGTCGCCGTAGACGTCGGTCAGCCGAAAATCGCGGCCGGCGTAGTTGAAGGTCAGGCGTTTGTGATCGATGCCCATCAGGTGCAGCAGCGTGGCGTGCCAATCGTGGATGTGGACTTTATCGGTCACCGCCTTGTAGCCGATTTCGTCGGTCGCCCCGTAACGCAGGCCAGCTCTGACACCGCCGCCCGCCATCCACATTGTGTACCCCTTGTTATTGTGGTCGCGGCCGGTTCCGCTTTGTGCGTACGGCGTGCGGCCGAATTCCCCGCCCCAAATCACCAGCGTGTCTTCCAACAGCCCCCGCTGTTTCAGGTCGGTCAGCAATGCGGCCATCGGCTGGTCAGTCGCGGCACAGTTATCCGCCAGTTCCTCTTTCAACCGAAAGTGCTGATCCCAACCCACCGGGGAGTTGACTTCAATGAACCGCACGCCGGCTTCCGCCAACCGACGCGCTAATAGGCACTGCCGGCCGAAACGGTCGCTGTCCAATCCAGATCCGACGCCGTATAACTCTAGCATCGACTTGGACTCGGTTCGCAAATCGAGCAAATCGGGAATCTCGTCCTGCATACGAAACGCCAATTCAAAGGACTCGATCGAACCTTCGATTTCCGGATGAACGCCGTCGCGTTTGAGTTTGTGGGTGTTCAAGTCCCGAATCAAATCGAGTTGTTGCCTTTGTTGGTCCCGAGTCAATTGCGAGTTCGTGATGTTGCGTAACGGCGGACCGGGGTCGTTATCGACGCCGAGCATCTTGGCGTAGAAACGTGGAATCTGGTTCGTGCCGATCTTCGTTCCCTGGCAGACGGCCGGCAGAAATGCGCTGCCGTAGTTGAGCGCTCCGCCGTTGTCCGACGGGGGATTCAGGGTGATGAACCCCGGCAGCCGAGTGTTCTCGGTTCCCAATCCGTAGAGCGCCCAGGCCCCCATCGACGGCCGGGTGAATTGAAAACTCCCTGTGTGCAGCTGTGTGAAAGCCTGCGAATGGTTCGGCAGATCGGTGTGCATGCTGTTGATGATGCATATGTCGTCGGCCCGTTTTGCCAGATGCGGCAGCAAGCTCGACATCCACTGTCCCGATTCGCCGTGCTGTGCGAACTTGAACGGCGAGCCGAACAGCTTCGCACCATACTTCCCGTTCAAGGGTCGCCCGGAGCGCTTCTGCAGCGTGGGTTTGTAGTCGAACAGATCAACGTGCGACGGCCCGCCGCTCATGCAGAGAAAGATGACGCGTTGCGCACGCGGGGGAAAATGCGTGGGCTTGGGCGCGAGTGGGTTCTTGCGGTTAGCCGCTGGCGCCTCTTGCGCAAGACCGGCGAATGCCGCCGCACCGAATCCGGAGGTCAAAGTCTTCAACGCGGCTCGTCTTGAGAACATTGAATTCGGTTGTGTTGTGGTTTGAGATTGTCTCATTGGTGATTCCTCTGCCGTCGAAGCAGCACGGTTCAATCCAGATTCCGAAATTCCGCGGTGCACAACAACGCCTGACAAAAGCTGGTGAGCACAAGTTGCCGAGCCGCATCATCGGTGGCACTGTCTTTCAAGAATGCGAGGCTGCGTTTTGTCTCCTCGGCATCGGGAGTCCGATTGAAGCACAATCGGAACGCGCGTTCGACGTGTCGTTCGTCGGTTTGAGTCTCCCTCAGAAGTCGCGATGCCAACGCGGTTGCTCGGTGTTGCACGAATGGACTGTTCATCAAATACAATGCTTGAACCGGCACGTTGGTGGTCTCGCGATGCCCGGTGACCAGGCTCGGTTCGGCGAAGTCAAACAGGTCGAGCGCGTCGGGCAGACGGTCGCGAATCACCGGCAGATACACCGAACGGTGCACCGATCCATCCAGGTCGGCAGGAACGCGTTTGTCGAGCCCGATCAGGGAAATCGGCCGATCACCGATCACTCTTCCGACGAGTGAGGCGTCCGGACGGTCGGAATTCATTTCGCCCGATACGACCAGCATCGCATCACGAATGGCCTCGGCATCGAGCCGGCGTTTTGCGAATCGCCACAGCAGACGATTATCGGGATCTTTCAAAAAGGCGCGGCGGTCAAACATTGAGGCCTGTCGGTAGGCGCGCGACGTGACGATCTCGCGGATCAGTGTTTTCAGTGACCAGCCGTTGTTCACAAAATGGGTCGCCAGGTGATCGAGCAATCGCGGATGGCTGGGACGCTCGCCGGTCGAGCCGAAGTTGTCGACCGTTCGCACGAGACCACTTCCGAACAGATGCCGCCACACGCGATTCACGAACACGCGGCTCGTCAACGGGTGATCGGGATGCGTCAACCAATGCGACAACTGCAGCCGCCCGCTCGCCGCGTCTGTGATCTTGTCCTTCATGCTCAGTTGAATAACCTCGGGAAAACGACGCGGTACGCTCTTCGACGGACGGCTGACGTCACCCCGCTCAAACAGTGGAGCATCGCCGACTTTCTGCTGATCGAGAACGCCCATCGCCAGCGGCAGGGCTCGACCGGCTTCATCGACTTTCTCTAACTGGCCTTCGATCGCGCCGCTGCGCCAAAAGATACGCAACGCGTCGCGGAGCGTGAATATCCCACTTGGGTCTTTCCCTGCCCGAATGGCTTTGAGAACGGCGGCTCGCTTTTCTTTTTCGTCCTTCTGCATGGCGGCCAGTTCGGCCTTCAGGTCCGCAACGCGTTCGGCCGGAATCGAACGGTGAAAGACCTTTTGCGCGGCAAGTCGAGGTAATGGCAGTGGGTCGCCGGCAACTCGATTGGCGGGTGAAACCGCGGTGCCGAAAAACGTCTTCGTGCTGCCGAAGATCCCCGCCAGGGCATAATAGTCCTGCATGGAGAAGGGATCGAATTTGTGATTGTGGCAGCGAGCGCAGGCCACCGAACTGGCCATCAGGCCGTGCGACAGAGCGTTGATTTGCTCGTCAACTACGTCCGCGCGGAATTGACGCGGGTCGGACTGACCGAGGTTTTTGGGACCGACGGCGAGAAATCCGGTGGCGATCAACAACCGGGCACGCTCGGCTTCGTTCTTGTAGGGAAGCAAGTCCCCCGCGATCTGTTCCGCGAGAAAACGGTTGTAGGGTACGTCCGCGTTGACGGCGTCGATGATGTAGTCGCGAAACCGCCAGGCATACGGGAATGAGATGTTCGCCTCGCCGCCGCTCGACTCACCAAAGCGGGCGACGTCCAGCCAATGTCGGCCCCATTTCTCCCCGAATTGCTGCGATGCAAGCAGTTCGTCGGTCTCGGCGGCGAGCGCCGCATCGAGGCCTTTGGCTTTTAGTCGTCGGAGAAAACGCTTGGCAGTGGCAGGCGACGGGGGCAAACCGACCAGGTCGAAATGCAATCGACGCAACAGAATCTGCGGCGTCGCATCGGCCGAGGGCGCGATTCCTTCTTTCTCCAGCTTTGCAAGGACGAAGTTGTCGATTGTTCGTTTTGACCACGTCGTGTTGTCAACCCGTGGCGCAGCAGTCTCCTTGACCGGCTGATACGCCCAAAATGAGCGGTCCACTTTGGTGATGGTACTGCCGGTTTTCTCTTCGCGCGGATCCGGCGCACCCATCTTGATCCAGGCGGTCAAGTCGGCGATGACGGAATCGGGAAGCCGTTTCTGATCGGGCGGCATCTTGAGTTTCGGGTCGGAATGACGGACCGCTTTCATCAACGAACCAGCCTGTGGCTTGCCGGGAACGATCGCCGGTCCGTGCTTTCCGCCGGCGCGAATTGCCTTTCGCGAATCAACGCGCAGTCCGCCTTCTGCAGCTCCCGACGAAACCGAGTGGCAATCGTAACAGTGCTTGACGAGGACCGGGCGGATGCGGGATTCGAAAAAATCGATCCCTTTCTGAGTTTCCATCGGTTCTTTCGCCGCGGCGTCGTGCGCGGGCTGTATGACCGAAAACAGCAATATGGCAAGGGCATATCGCATTTTCATAATTCCCCATTGAGAATACGCGAATCGACTGCCACGAGGGTGGTAGTCTCACCCGAGACTGCACACGCGCAGCCGGAAATCCCAAGCGACATCCACCATCATCGCCCCGGCATCGCTGCCCCTTTGATTCTAACAGAATCGCGGTCGATGACGAACGATGCCGACGAGGTTATGATCGCTGGTTCCCTGCACGAGGGGCGTGCCGGCCGATCTTTCCGACAACCTGCGGAGCCAGGTCGCCGCGAACTTTTGGGAATGACCCGTTGATGCGACACCTGATTTTTGCGTTCGCGATGGTTCACCGACATCTTGTATTTCAATGTGAATTGATGCTGGTCACGGTCCGAAACAATTTTGGTTGCTTCGCAGAACTACCCTTTGATTGGATCCCATGTTCGCACTTCAATCAGATTCTTCGGCGGAACAAAACGCATCACGCGCAGACCATTCGTGCCATAGCTCGTTGGGACAAGAAACAATGTCTCTCAAGCGCTGGCCTCGCCTAAGATTGAGACTGTTTCTTTTTGGGGCATTTCCCATGGCCATCACCGCCGATGGGTCTTTCGCATTTGCCCGAACACCCCGATCACGAATCGCGTCGGTCGGCAATTCTGCCGAAATCGAAGCCGAAGACCTTCAAGCCGTCTTGCTTCACCGATCGAACGGTGCAAATTCGTCGAACAGTGGTGCGGCGTCGTTGATGGCCGGTTGAGATGCTTCCCGGCGAAATGGTGACGCGGCCTCGTCGATGCCGTCAAACGGCCCTCGAGCGGCGGTACCGTCATCGGGAACGGGTTGCAGCGGCCGATTCTCGTTGGGAACGGGCAGGACATCCGTATTCGGTCCAATCGGTTCCAATATTTCCAGCCCGGCCGGATCGGGCGTTTCGTAGCCGTCGGCACCTGCTTCAGTTTCGACAGGGGAATATCCCCAGGAAACGAATTCCGAAGGCTCGGTGTGAAGCAGTTTCGAGTCATACGCGTGGCTGCGACTTCGGGCGCGACGCAATGCCAAATTGTAGGCTTCAGGCTCCCAGTCCCGCTCGGAGAGAAAAACGCTGTCGTGATCCAACAGCGTTCCTTTACGGTAGTTGACCTCGGTAATGGCCTTGTTGTAATCGATCAGGCTGCGATAGTGCGCAATTTGAGCCTGCGCGTAGCTGATCTGCGCTCTCAAGACAGGATCGATGACCTGATTTTTCGCGATCTTGGTCCTTGCGACGAAGGCATCAACGCGTTTCTTGGCCGCCAGTTGGCGATTGAGATTCGTTTGGGCGGTGGTGTAGGTTCGATCGAGTTGTTGAAAGGCGTTGGCCAATTCGTGGCTGATTTCATGCTCTTGCTCCGACAGCACGCTTCGCGCTTTGGCAAGCTTCAATTCAATATTGCGCACCTGGGCATGGGCCTCTCGTTGACCGAGCGGCATTGAGAGTTCGAAACCGAGATTCCATCCGGTCTGACGGCCTTGCGTCAACGTTTCGTAGGCATTGTGAAATCCCTGCGGTGTGACACCATCGTTATCGGTGCTGGAGATCAGCTTGTCGCCAAACGCGTTACGCTGATAATTCGAGACGAAATCAAGTCGTGGTCTGATCAAGCTCTTCGCAGCTTTCAACTGAAATTCAAAACTCTTGATGTTCCACTTCTGCCGGCGAAGTTCAACGCGACGGGTGAGAGATTCCGCCAACGAGACCTGCCAATCGGGCATGAACTCGCTCTTAACCGCCTCTTCGATCGGACGAATCACTCGCCCATCGTTCACCGGCAATCGCATCAAACGGCGTAACTGTGATTCGATTTGATAGATGTCGGCCAAGGCGTTTTCCGCACGAGCGCGGTTTTCAAAATAGTTGTCGCGCGTCTGGGCTTCATCGGCGATGCCAGCCTGGTCACCGACGAGTTTCGCTTTCACTCCTCGCCAGATCTCCAGTGTCTTATTCCGCGAAGAAACTTCGATGTCGTAGATGCGATACGCCAACACGAGATCCCAATACGTGTCTTCGACGTCTTTCAGCAAGTTGCGGACTCCCGCCTCGAAGTCGGCG
Organism: Planctomycetota bacterium; assembly: GCA_963581435.1. Lineage (GTDB taxonomy): Bacteria > Planctomycetota > Planctomycetia > Planctomycetales > Planctomycetaceae > JABISG01. Next base: position 4,572 of record CAUZOL010000139.1, on the reverse strand, counting down.
ATGGTGATGTCGTTGTTGATCCGCGCAATCAACACACCCTGGTTCACTCCGGTCACTCCCTGCAAACCGCGTCCGACCGGTCCGGCGATTCGGCTATACTCCACTCCCGCACCGGCGAGTAACGGTTGGCGATACTCGACTTGCAACAGCCCCGAAAACACCGATTGGAATTGCCGAGTCGGCACGTTGTTGCCGGAATAGTTCCAGTTGTGATTGACCGCAAAGATCCCGCCGGTTGCAAAGTTTTTTTCCAGCCGAGACGTAAAGACGCCCGTTTCATCGGTCAAAGACCCACCGGGAGGAATCCCGCCGGAGAGAACACGGTTATTCTGCGCAAGTTCGTTTCGGCCCCACAGCATTGTCGTTGTGAACCGCGTATCGAAGTCGGAGAGTGCGGCTTCAACACCCCGGACACCGAACAGCACTTCCGATTCCTGAATGGCCGGATCGTACACCGACGAGATTTGATTCGGGTTGGTCAGCAGTGGATTTGTACTCGAGAGGAACTGCCCTCGGGTACGCAGAATGTGGCTGTTGGACATGGCAAGATGAATGACATCCTGCAGCTTGAGATCCCATAAGTCGTCTTTGCGCGGATGCCGAATGCGACGGGGCGGTTCGTAACTTAGCGCATCGGACTCGCACTCTTCTGCCAAAACCGGAAAGTCGACTTGAGTGGCGACATCCTTGTAATAATTCAACTCGGAGTCGCCGAAGTACTTCAGCGGTTTATCGATCCCCCGACAACTCGCGAGCAGGAAAGCCGCGAGCACCGGCAGAGACAGCCGACCAATCTTGATTTCGGATTGAAACACGCTGGAACCCCACTTTGCCCAGACTGCAATACCCCCCAGCTGTAGACGAAAGACGCTTCAAGCATTCGTCTGGCTGCATAATCGGTGTAACGCGCAAAATCGTTACATCATGCATCATTGCGTATCGGCGGCCAAGAATAGGCAACTACAGACGGAATTGAAATGTCTGCCGCAAATAACGCCAGATCCACATGGCGGCCGACCTCCGCTCGATGAGAAAACGGGCTCGTCCCTGCATGCCGGTGCGAATCAGCCGAACGTCGTCTTTGAGAATTGCCGTTGCCTGAAACGCGGTGCTGGCCAACTGTTCGCGGCCCCGACGATCGGAGACCGTCGAAAGTTCGCCGCCGGAACTCTTCGACAATTCTTTCGGGGCGAATTCCAGATGACGTTTCGATATCTCGCCAACTTCCGCGAAATACGAATTCACCGGCAAATGTTCGAATTTCAGCTCAAGTTTTTGACCAACGGCAATGTCGTTTCGGTCCGACTGATCGACCAGGATGACAGCCTGAAATAGCGGGGACTGTGAAATGCTTAACAGTTGCGTTCCCGCGTCGAGATAACAGCCGATGTTCGCGTCGTCGAGCGGTGTCCCGTGCCAATCGCTGAGCGGATCGCCCAGGCTCTCGCGATTCGGTTGATCCTTATAAGGAGGGGCAACCACCCACCCATCCTCGGGAGCGAGAATCACCAGTTGCTTCAATTGCAAATCGAGTTCTTCGATCCGCTTCTCGATGCTGCGCAGCCGCACGTTCGCCAATTGCTCTCGCGGTAAATCGCCCATTGCATGATACAGATCGACACGGGCCGTCTGAACTTCCTTCTCCACAGAAAGTTTCCGCCGCGCGTCTTCCTTCGCCACATTTTCCAACCTGGCGAGCAGAGTTCCCTTCTCGACGTACTGCCCCGGCTCGATGGGAACGTCGATCAATCGCCCCGGTGTGACAATGAAAACGTGTTGTGCTTCCAGCGGCTCGACGAGAAAGGACGACTCGACGTGTAACGGCAGTGGCACCATCAGCGCAGCAGCAAGCAGCGCTGCAAACGCGGATATCGAGATGAATAGTTTTCGATAACTCATGGATTCGGCTCGCGGCGCGGCGATGAGACCGTAAATGTTACGCCCCATCGAAAACAGTAACCCTGCAATCGATACAATGGCCAGCGCGATGCCAATGCTCTGCAGACCGTAGGGTTTGAGAACAGTATACAGGAACAGCATGATTCCAAAAAACACAACCCACCGATAGACACCGGCAGCAATCGCAAACAGCACGAACCAATGCCACCCCGTCTGCGGCAGGAACGGATCGGGACGCGAATCGATCCTCAGGCAATACCAGGCAAACTTTTCCCGCAACAATCGATCGGCCTTGGGCCTGAGGTTGGGAATCTCCAGCAAGTCGCTGAGCATGTAGTAGCCATCGAATCGCATCAGCGGATTGACGTTGAAAATAATCGTCGTCACGGTGGTCACAAAGAAAATGTTCAAACAGAGATGATGCAGCAGCCCCGAAGTCGTGTTCCACCAAACGAATATTGCCGCTGCCGAAATAATCACTTCGATGTACATGCCCGCCGCACCAATCGCGATCCGCTTCCACTTATTCTTCAGCATCCACGAGTCGGTGACGTCGCAATACAGGCACGGGCTGAACACCAGCAACATCACCCCCATTTCGTGACATTCGCCGCCAAAATGCTTGCAGGATAAGCCGTGGCCGAACTCGTGAACGATCTTGGCGACCGCCAACGTACCCCAGAGATAGATCAGATTTGGCCAGCCGAAGAATTGATCGAACTCCGGCAGCGCGCGACGAAAGTGGGCAAATTGAACAGCCAACAACACCCAGCACGAGACGACAAAGAGGGTTGCGACCGCGACCGCCCACGGCCGAAACATGAAACGCACCAGCGGATACAGACCGGAGAGGGTTGTTTCGGGATCCCAGCCCGGCAGTCGCAAATACAGCAAGCTTTGCAGCAAGCCTGTCACTCGGCGTCGCCGAGATTCGTGGTGCTGCGCAAGCAGAACATCGCCCTGTCCCGGTCGATCTGTCAGCAGCAGATTCTTGCGATGCAAATCGGTGACGACGTTCTGAATTTCAAGCAACGAAAACGTCTTCGACGGAAACTCCCGATGGACTTCATCCCGAAGCTCTTCGAGGCTCCGCGCGCCGTCCAGCGACCGCAACACTGTTCGGCGAGCAGCCGATGGTATTTGAGGGCGACCGGGTCATTCAGAACCCATGTCCCCTCGCCACGATATTCAATGCGTTCGGCAACAAGGTCGTTTCGTGCGCGCAGCGGTATCGCACGTCGATTCGTCGGCAGCATTCCTGTTTGAACTGAAGGCATCGACGAGTCTCTACGAGAGCGCCGAGGTCATGATCCGACGGCCGATTATTCTTCTGATTTCGGTTCCGTCGTTTTCAGAGCTGCCGGCTTCGGCTGAGTGGGTAGGATTTTCATGTTCGCCGTCAGTCCTGCCCGCAGCAATCCGCCGCGATTGACGAGGTCGGCCCAAACCTTCACTCGGCGTGTGACCGGTTCCACCTCAACATCAATGAATACAATCCGGCCGGTGAATTTCTCTTTTTCGACAGGCAAATCGACGTCGGGAATATCCAGATAGACTTCCACGCTGTCGCCGACCTGCACACTCCAGATGTCTGAGATTTCAACGTGGCCTTCGGCGCGAAGCCGCTCGGTGTTGACGACTTCCATAATTGGATCGCCTTGTCTTACCGCTTCTCCTTTTTTCTTGAACACGCGCGTAACGGTTCCGCTGAACGGGGCGGGAATCTCATACGTTTTCAATTCAGCACTCGCCTCTTCGACAGCGATTTTGTTGATGTCCAGCGAGTGTTGGGCTTGTTCAATTTGCAGCACGCTCTTTTCCTTGGCGAGCCTCAACCGGCTGATTTCGATGCCGGGAATCGTGTCGGCAACATCCTTGTTGACAAGAATCGCCTGCTCCAACTCATTCTTCGCAACTTCGGCAGCCTTCGTTGAGAAACGGACTTCGATGTCGTTTTCCGCCTCTTTTGTGGCGCGGGCCAATTTGGCGCGAGGCACGTCGTCCTGCAGGCCGGCCACAGGCTGGTCTCGCTTAATCGGATCGCCCTCTTTCGGCTCGACGAATCTCAGAATTCCAGGTCGATCGCTTGCCAGCGTCACCTTATCAATCAACTTGATTCGACAACGCGTCAAATCAATCGGCTTGCGGGTTTGGGGTGGTACCTCGCCCGCCGACGTCGATGTCACGATTGGCCAGATGACGACTGTTAGAGCCAACGCCAGCTTCATCATGTTACAATCTCCGGTCTGAAAGCATGAGAGACACGCGAAATCGGGAAAAACGAGAACTCCGTCACAACTTATCGTATTGAGTCTGACGACTCGCCGCACCATTTATGTGACCAGATTCCCCCTCTTTTGTGGTATTGGCTTCGTGCAGTTCGGATTTTGCAATTTGTCCGGCGAACCGATACGATGTCAGCAGAGAAATGCCACTATCTTCTGCCATGACCTCTTCCAAAGCGGTCTCCGATTGGGCGGAATTAGTAATTAGCCATTAGCCGTTGGTCATTTGTGACAGGCCCGCAATCGCGTGGCTCGGTCCAATTAAGGACCGTTCGGAAAATTAGTGTCCGATTTGCGGCTTGATTGTGTAATTCCATTTTGGCAGGACGTCGGCGAAGTTGATCGTTGAGCGAATGGTGTCTTTCATTTCGTCGCTCGCATTTCTGCC
>CAUZOL010000138.1:0-16527 GCA_963581435.1 Planctomycetota bacterium | reverse complement strand
TGCTAAAGCACATGACCGCCCAATACGACGAATGGTCCGCACGGGCACGCGTCGTACCCTGGAAAGAGTTGCAACAACATCGAAAAATGCGCCGGAACAAGAACAAGTAGAACCAGTAAAGTAAGGAGCTAGTTAATGCACTGGCGACGCCGCAAACTGAACGTTGCTTGTTCAGCTTTCCTTTTCATTGCGATGTTTGTGGTTGGCTGCCGTGGCCTGCAAGCAGACGTCGGCGAATTGCATAGCGAGAGCGAACGCTTGACGCAGCCAGTTGTGCAAGGCACCGGCCAGGAAACCGCAAAACTGCGCGAAGTCGGATGCGCCGACGAAGGTGCTGCGCAATTGATGGTCGATTCCGGGTTTGAGTCACTTGCCATGGGAAACGTGCAGGACACGGGCAAGGTCCAACGTGGTTGGGAAGTTCAGAGACACGGTCGTGACTCGATACGGCAAGCGTTGAAGGTTGAGGTACTCGATGGTGACAACCAAGCGAAGTCGGGACGGCGGTGTTTGGCGTTATCAATTCCCCAAACCACAGTCGGTTTTGAATACGTAACGATCGGCCAGCGGCATCGGTTGGAAGCCGGTGTTGAATACGAAGCGAGTGTCTGGGTTCGCTGGCCCACGGGACCTGATGATCCGCCCGTCGCGAAGCGAGGAACGCAAACTTCGTCGGCGATCGTATCGTTTTGGGTGCGGCACCGTGACGGCAAGGGGCACTTCGCGGGTCGAGACGTGTGGTTGATGGACAATCGCTGGCAGCAATTGAAGTTTCGCTTCCGACCAACCGAGTTGGAACTCCCGTCGCTGATATATCTCTCCCTGCTACCTCATCAGAAGCCGGTTCCGACCACCTTGCTCGTCGATGACTTTCAATTGGCAAAGACGGCAGATTCCGCCGAGGTTGATACGCGCCAAGAACAACTAATCCTTGATCCCGATTTTTCCAAGCAAGACGAACGAACCGTCAGCCCGCCGTGGTACTTCGCAAATAGGAACGGTGCAGGTATCCCTGGAGTCGTGGAATCGGAATCAGGAAATCGTTTCGTGCGGATGAGCATGGGCGAAGCAACGTCGAATTTCGAGTCGGCTCAACTCTGGCAGCACGTTCACCTTATCGAAGGTGCGACTTACGAAATCAGTTGCTCGATGCGTTGGGACAACTTTGCGAAGGGTGTCGATGCGCCGATGATCAACTACGGAATTTACCACGACAAATCCAATACGTGGTACGGCCCTGTTGATCAGGTGTTGAAGAAGACTGACGATTGGCAAACGTACCGCTTTACGCACACCCCCACCGATTCAGGGCCGTGGAAGCTGTACGTCCAAGTCAACGGCTGGGGCAACTTCGGCAATGGCGTGACTGTTTCCATCGACGACATCCGCTGCCAACAACGGACCGCCAAATGATCGCTCACAGCACGAGAACGACCGGACTCTAACTCATGACGCTCATCGTCTTCTCAGCAGCTTCCGTTTTATTGATTCGGAGCTTGGGAACCAGAAAAGTAAAAACAGAACAGAGGACATCATGCCGACATTTTCATTCCGAGCCATCGCAATCCTGTTGACCGTCTTCGCGTTCCATGCGTTCGCACCAACTGCTGCGAAAGCCGCCGACGGGCCGCCGAATATCGTCTTCTTTCTCGTCGATGACATGGGTTGGAGCGACCCGCACTGTTACGGCAACTCTTTTCACGAGACGCCGAACATCGACCGTTTGGCGAAGCAGGGCATGCGTTTTACCAATGCGTATGCCGCCTGCCCGGTTTGTTCGCCCACCCGCGCGAGCATTATGACGGGCAAGTACCCGGCCACGCTGAACCTGACCGACTTCATTCCCGGCCATTGGCGGCCGTGGGAGAAACTGGTTGTTCCCAAAATGAACCTCGCGCTGCCGCACGCGGAGATCACCTTTGCTGAGGCGCTTGCGCAGGGTGGGTACGTTTCCGGTTCGTTCGGCAAATGGCATCTTGGTGGAAGCACGCACAATCCCGATTCGCAAGGGTTCGACGAATTCGTGGTCACCGGCGGCCGTCATTTCGCACCGAACTTTCGTTTCACGGCACAGCCGCGATTGAAGGGTGATGACCGGCCGCGTGAAAAAGAATACCTCGGTGAGTTTCTCACGCGACGAGCCGAGCGGTTCATGTCCGATCATCGGGACGAGAGGTTTGTGTTGTATCTGTCGCATTACGCGGTGCACATTCCGCTGGAAGCAAAGCAGAATCTCGTCGAGAAGTACGAACAGAAACAACCCAAGCCGGCCGGACGAATTAATAATCCCACCTACGCGGCGATGGTTGAACACATCGATCAGAGTCTGGGGCGGATCGTGCGGACGCTGGACGAACTCAAGTTGGCCGACAACACGTTGCTGATTTTCTTCTCTGACAACGGCGGGCTGTTCAAGCGGTTTGACGACGCGGGAACCGAAGTGATGCTCAACACGCCGCTGCGTGCCGAGAAGGGGACCCTGTATGAAGGCGGCATCCGCGAACCGTTGATTGCCCGTTGGCCGGGAAAAATTGCGGCCGGCAGCGAATGCGATACGGTTGTCTCCAGTGTCGATTTCGTGCCAACGATGATCGACGTCGCTGGCCTGAAGAAAAAAGTAAGGCACAACGTCGATGGTGTCAGCCTGCTGCCGTTGCTCAAGCAATCGGGCGGCATCGACCGCGACGCGATCTTCTGGCATTACCCGCACTATCACCACACCTCACCTGCAGGGGCGGTGCGGTCGGGCGATTATAAGCTGATTGAGTACTTCGACGATGGCCGTCTCGAATTGTACAACTTGAGCAAGGACATCGGCGAGCAGAAGAATCTCGCCGACAAACAGCCCGAAAAGGCAAAGGCATTGCACGCGAAACTCGCCACCTGGCGCAAGTCGGTCGGCGCCCGCATGCCGACGAAGAACGCCGACTACGATCCAGAAAAGTCGCACCTGTGGAAACGCCGCCCGCGACCGACGGTGAAGAAGAAGTGACGTGGGTTGGCGACAGTTCAATTCTTAATGGTTACTTGCAATGCCTCAATACGCACAATACCTATTGTTACTCATCGCCACTTCCGTGGTCAGCGGCTGTGCAGGTGGTGATACACCGGAGAAGAAAGTGTCGAACGCGCCAGAACAGGAAATCTCTCTTTTGACCGAAGACGATAACAAACGATTACGCGAACAGCGCGCCGTAGTCGAACAATGCTTGGACAATGAAGACTCAAAGCAAAAATACAAAACCGCTGCGGGCAAGCTGGGTACGATTCGCGCTATTCTCGAAGGTGGTGTATTCAAACGCGAGCAAACATACGAACTTCAATGCCTCGGGACCGTTCTCGGCGATGCTCTCGTGGACGAATTGGGTATGGAGTGGATCATGGTGGAGGATGAATATGGACGCGACGCTGCTGTCCGAATGCCAGGCACAACAATAATTCTTTATCCCCTCACGATGATTTCCAAGCGCGTCGAACGTGGTGAGGATGTGGACGTGTTTGATCTGTTTAACGGCGTTGCGGCTCAGGTTGATGAGCTACAGCGTCAAGGAAGGTGAGGAATTAGTTGACTACTGGCAAAGCACACCCCCTAACTCGAACTCCCGACAAGCGGCATTGCTACAACAGGGACGCCGCGCAACAATGATCATGACCTGGTGGCGGAATTGGCGGCGGCGACGGATATTGGCTCGCCCGTTTCCCGAGGAGTGGGAGGCGTTGCTGCAACGTTACGTTTGGCATTACCCACGGCTCACGGATGGCGAACGAAGCAAGTTACGGCAGCTGGTGCAGGTGTTTGTCAACGAAAAATTCTGGGAGGGCTGCAAGGGACTGGCGGTCGATGACGAGATGCGGGTGACGATTGCCGGGCATGCCTGTTTGCTCACACTTGGTTTTGGCGGGCTGTTTCTGGACGATCCGCAGACGGTTTTGATCTATCCGGAGCAGTATGTCGCAGAGGGGAAGACGCATTTGCCCGGTGGTGTCGTTTCGGAAACGTTGGGTGTGCGGCTCGGTGAGGCGTGGCAGCGCGGGCCGGTTATCCTGTCGTGGTCGAGTATTCAGCGCGACATGGCACATCCGCACGACGGCCACAACGTCGTGCTGCACGAATTCGCCCACGTGCTGGACATGCTGAATTTTCACGTCGATGGAACGCCGCCGCTGAAAGATTCGGGCGAATATCGGAACTGGAACGATGTGATGGTGGCAGAGTATCATCGTTTGATCGATGACACGCAGCATGGCCGCGCGACGTTGCTGGATGAATATGGTGCCACCAGTCCGGCGGAGTTTTTCGCCGTCGCCACCGAGTGTTTCTTCGAACAATCGTTACTGCTGCAAAACAGGCACGCGCGGTTGTACAATCTGTTGCGGGATTTCTACAAACAAGACACGGCGGCGCGAATGAGTGGTTGAATCAGTGGGTTGACGCCCAACCCCTCGCCAGAATCGATTGCGTCGCTTCTACGTCGTTTCTTACAGACAGCCAATTATGCCACACGTTGTTGAAGATGCGGAGCCAGCCGATTTTCTTGGAGTCGCTGCGCTCGATCGGATTGCCTGGCCCGCTGCGCCGGAGACGTTCATCCCCGATGGGGAGCACATCTGGCGTGTCTGGCGCGATCATGGGACGCTGCTCGTCGTGCGGGCGGCAGAACAATCGCCGCTTCCGGATACTGCTGACATTGCCGGCGGGCTGGTGATGTTTCCCACTGCGGAAGGCGAGACTTTTCTGCATAAGATCATGGTTCATCCCCTCTGCCGCGGTCTGGGAATTGGCACGGCTTTGATGAACGAAGCGCTCAGTCGCGCCAAGACGTCCGTTCTGCTGACCGTCGATCCGGCCAATGAGCACGCCGTCGCGTTATACCGGGGTTTCGGGTTTGAGGTTCGCGAGACGGTCGTTGGGTTTTATCGCCCGCACGAAGATCGCCACATTATGGTTTTCAGGCCGTGACACGCACTGCGCCGCTCGATCCCTCGGGCCGCAGCCTGAGGGCTTTGAGACGTGCCATTCGCGAACTCGGTCTCAATAATTGCCGACAGCCGGGAAAACCGGTCTGTGAGCGAATTGCCGGGGGCTGCTACAATTCCGGCATGACTGCGGAAAAACGAGAACCGGTTCTGATTTTGGGCGGGGGAATCAACGGCGCCGCCGTTGCCCGCGAGCTGCTACTGAACGGGGTGCCGGTCTGTCTGGTTGATAGTCAGGACATTGCCTGCGGCGCGACGTCGCGGTCGTCGCGATTGATTCACGGTGGGCTGCGGTATCTGGAGTACGGCGACTTTGCCCTCGTGCGCGAGTCGCTGGCCGAACGCGGGCGGTTGCGTCGGCTTGCGCCGCAATTCGTTTCGCCGCTGCGGTTACACATTCCCGTATCAAGGCGAACCGGCGGCTGGATTCGTTCGGCGCTGCGATTTCTGGGAGCCGACCGATGGCCCGGTATGCGACGGTTTCTTGCTTCGCAATTTTGTGCAGGACCGCGTGGGGTGTGGTTGGTACGATTGGGATTATGGTTGTACGACCGCTTTGCGGGCGACGGGGAGTTCGAGCGTTCGCGCATCGTTTCTATGGCAGCCGCTGGAGTCCCGCAGGTGAACTCCGAAGTGTACCGTTGGCAGTGCGCGTATACCGACGGCCAAATGCTCTACCCCGAACGTTTTGTCGTAGCGTTGTTGGAAGATGCGCGGCAACTGGCGAACGAGAAGGAAATCGAGTTCCACGTGCTGACGTACCACTGTGCCGAACTGCAAGGCGATGCCGTCCGCCTGCAATCGATTCTCGACACGGAAGCGGCTCCCGAAACGATTCATCCACCGTTGATTATCAACGCCACCGGTGCTTGGGGCGATTTGACATTGGGCGAACTCGAGCAGCCGTCGCCACAACTATTCGGAGGGACCAAGGGCAGCCATTTTCTCACGCGCCATCCACAATTGAGAACTGCAATTGGCGAGGGCGGAGTTTATGCCGAGGCCGATGACGGCCGGCCGGTGTTCGTGCTGCCGTTTGGGACGAGTGTCTTGATTGGCACAACCGATGAGCGATTTGATGATCGGCCGGAACGAGCCGTTGCTTCGGCAGTTGAATTGGAGTATCTGCTGGAATTGGTCAACGATTTGTTTCCAGAGGTTGGGCTGACAGAGAATGACATCGACATGCACTATGCCGGCATTCGACCATTGCCGTATCAACCGGATGGCAGCGCCGCCGCAATTCCGCGGGGCCATGCAATCAAATGGAACGAGCAAGGAGCGGTGCCGGTGTTGACGTTGGTTGGCGGCAAGCTGACAACCTGCCGCGCGTTGGCTGAAGACGTTGTCGCGTTACTCGCCGAGCGCTTTCAGCTTTCTCCCATCATCAGCTCACGCGAGCGCCTTGTCCCCGGTGGAGAGAACTATCCCGTCGATGAAGAGTCGTTGTTGCGCGAGCAACAACGGTTGGCTGCGGAATTTCGGACCGAACTGGCGACCATTCAATCAATTTGGGCGTTGTGCGGCAGCGGAACACGCGAGGCGTTGGCGGAGACGAGAAATGAGAACGATGACCGGTTTGTTGGCAGCGGCTTGCCGCTGTCGTTTGTGCGGCGGGTGATCGAGCGCGAATGGGTTTCAACGCTGGACGATCTTCTCGAACGACGATTGATGCTGTTATTCGATCCGGATTTGTCGGTCGAGGATCTACAGCACCTTGCAGACTGCCTCGTCAGCACAGGCCGGATCGATCCAGACGCCGCAGACCATGCGGTCACGGCGTCGATAGAGCGGTTGGGTCACATTTTCGGCAAACAGGTCACTGCGCGAACGCCGCAGCTTTCGACCAACGACGGTTGAAGGTTGCGTGTGCACATCTTTCAACACGCAAAACCGCGAGATGCACGGTTGCTGACCACACGACCGTTTTCTAGCGAAGCGGATCGTATTTGCAGACGCAAAAGCCGACGGCGATTGTTCCGCCGATTGCGGCTGCTGAGGCCAGCAATGACGGCGGACAGTCTTTCAGAAGCATTGTGGCTGCCCCCGTCCCAACGGCTGCGCCGACGGCGATCACCAGCAGTGTCGAAATGGAAAGAACATTTGGAAAGACCCATCGAGGCGGCAACGTCGGCCGACGAACTCCCAAGCCACTATTCATGCTCATTTCCCAAGGCTGCACGTCTTCAGCCGGGGCCTTTGATGCAGCGGCGGAAGCGGTTTTCGCCGGTTTGAGGGGGCTATCGCCCGCTGGTTTCGGATTCTGCTTGGTCGCCGGCTTTGATGGCTTGGGCAGAATCTCAAGCGGCGCGGGCTCGTCGGCATCCGGCTTATGCAGAACGAACTTGTTGCGGCATTTCGGACACCTACCTTTGCGGCCGAATAGAGACGAGTCGTAGAATTGCAGCACAAAACTGCACTGTGGGCATGATGCGGAGTACTGTTGCATGAGACGGATCACTCGATTTGAGCGGCAGACAATTCACTTGAAAACATGGTAGTTGTGGCACTTGAGACAACTGTCGCCGACGCGTTGACTTGTGTGGCACTCTGTGCAAGTCTTCTTTGAGATCGGAGCGAAACCGCTGGTCAGTGCACTGTGGGGATCTGTATTGGCCGCAAACATTTCCCGATAGTTGACGAATTCCGCCCGAGCGAAGTTGATGTCTTTCTGCTGTGAATGGCATTTACTGCAATTGTTTTTTGATAGTAGAGTCAGGTGGGGCGCGTGCGAGAATTTTGTGAATGACTGCGAATCGGGGCTAACGTGCCGCCCGACCCAGTTGATTTCGAGTCGGCCATCGTCCTGCTTATCGACAGTGTGACAGCCCAAACAACGGAAGGAAGCCGTCGGCCCCAATTCGCCGAACGGCGATGGCCGCGCGGCACTCTTTGCTGCCGCCGTGTCGAGAAGATGCGGGACGCGTCCGGCAAGATCGAGAATGGCCCGCACGAGCCGATCGGAATGACCTGTGACGCGGTATCGAAGCGCGCCGTCGGGCAAACTTGCGTACCAGCCCGATGAGGAATCATTGGGGGTTGCGTCCGGCGGAACGACGATTGGTTCGTGCTTCGGAGGGTTGCCCTCTTGTAAGAGTCCGATTTCCTGGTCAAGATTGGAAAACCAGCTTGTCTGGGCCGTCTTCAATGCATTCACAAAGGTGGGGTCGCGGAACAGCGATGCAGAAAGCGTTTGTAATAATGCCGCATCGCCATCGGACTTAAAGATGGGTTTCAAGTAGTTCAGCCGTTTCTCGTTAGCCAGTTCGTTACTGGTGCCGAGCCGGTGGATTAGCCGTTTAATGCTCCAGACCTTGCGCTGCAGGGCATCGGCCTGTTGCGCGTTCAGGTCATCTGGGTTCTCGCTGCCATTTTGACGTCGTTTGCGCAACTCGATGAGATCCTTGCGTGCCTTCAAGTAGTCGCGATCTGCGCTGAGCAGAATTTCCATCAAAGGTAGGACAGAGTTTTCGTTCGACTTCGCCCCATTCGCAGCCGTCAGTGTTGGCCATTGACCGATTGTCGCCCCATCCGCGGTGAGCAATTTGCTGTCCTGCATGGGGAGTGCCAACAGTTGAACGCCGGGCAGGTCGTCTTCCTCGATTTCGGCCCCATGACATGCTGCGCAGGAATGTTCAAAACCCCGGATCGGCATCATCCGACCCGATGAATCGGGCTGGTGGCATGATCTGCAGGATTGTGCCGACGGGTTAGCGCCGTCACCGTAATCGCGAAGCCCCCGCGGAAGGATGGCGCCCGGTTTAACTCGTTCGAACGACTTGAAGTGTACCTGGAAGTGCGTCACATGATCGAAGTACAATCGCGAGCGACGCTGGTAAGGGAACCCGTCGAATTCGGGGTGCCCATCGGAAAAACTGTGAAATTTGGCCGAATGACAACTCTGGCATTGCACGTTGGACATTTGCGTGAGATCGAATTTCTGTCCGCGGTGTTCCTGATGACACAGCGCACATGCCAAGCCGTTCTTCTCGTCGAGCGGGTTTCGTGCAGCCTTGTCCAACAGGGCGTAGACGAACGGCTGCTTACCGGGTTCGCTCGCATCTCGCATTTTTTGACGCATCGATTTCAAATGCTCAGCATCCATCCCATGCGCCATCAGCGGTTGCGAACCGAGCTTATCGTGACACTTGAGGCACTGCTGGCTATCGTGTGACTTGGGCTTGGAATCCATAACGGCACCGACCCATTGAGCGAAAGTGCCATTCGCTGCGGTGTGGCAGCTGGCACATTCCTTGCTCTTGGGCCTGTGCTGCAGAGTCAATTCGCCCGGTGAACTGAACGAATTGCCCCACGAGCCACCGAACATGATCAAACAGCTACCGAGTGCCAAGACCGCAACCGTGAAGGTAAACAGCTTTCGCCGATTCCTGAGCGTGCGCACGGGCTGGCATTCAACAACGCGTTGCGAACAGTTTCCGTCCGGGCGAGGTCCGAGGTCGCAACGGCCGCCAAAGTTCTTGGGGCGTGCGCACTTGTAGCGGTCGCCGTCCTTGTAGGGAACACACTCACGGTGAGCCTGGCAGGTTCCAGAGCAGTCGGGACCAATATGGCACGACTCGCCCTGCGCCGTCCAGCCGCACTCCCATTCCTGGTTCGGCCGTTCGTAGTTGCTTTCGCGAAAATCAAATTCCTGCAGCGGGTCGATCATTCAGCCCCTCCGGCAAATGCATGGACGAGCACCAGGTGAAACACCGAGAAGATTACCAACGCGTAAGTGAACGGAATATGTGCGAACAGCCACACTTTTAACGTCCACTGCAATGCGTATTGGTGGTCGAGGTCGTCTTTCGCACAGATCAGATCGACGATGCGCTGGACGGCGGCACGCTCATTTTTGTTCAGGAAGCGTTCGTGGCTGCGAATTTCTGCGAGCAAATCGTTTCGCGGACGGCTCGATTGAAACAGATGCTGCCAGAAATGTTTAGGTCCGTCGAAAAAGTGCTTGAGATGCTCGACGTAGAACTCAGGGATTGCCGTTGTTTGCGTCTCAGAAATGCAACCCAACACAATGTTTTCAACATCGTCCCGAATGCGCTTTGTGAATTTTGGAATTCGCTCGAACAACACCTCCTCGCCGCGCGTCGTCAGTCGGGCGGGAATTGCTCGCGAGATTGCCAGACCACCCAAGCCGCTGAAAAACACGATAAAATATAGCAGCGTCAGGCTCAATTCGAACGGGCCGTTGGGCACTCGGAACTCGGCGTGCACGATGAAAAGTACGAACGACAGGAGCCCACCGTAAATATGCACTTGCAACCATCTCGATGACGAGCCGAGTGGAAGGAACGTCAGCCGCTTGCGGACGTTGTACGCGGCAAGTGCCAGGATGAGTCCCCACAGCGTCCATCCGGAGGCGAATGACGTCGGGTGAATCGAGAACGATAGAATCGCGTAGAGCGCAAGGATAACCGCTGCCAACAAGGCGAACACGCCAAGACTGCACCAGCGACGGGCGGCAAGAGACCTCATCGGTTAAATACACTTCCTAGGGAATTGAGATCGGTCATGTTAACGCGATAAAGGGCGTCGTGCGGACAAGCGTTCTGGCAGGCCGGTCCGATTCGTTGCTCGACACACAGGTCGCACTTGGTCGCCTGCTGAATCGGCAGTCGTCCATTTTCGTCGCGTATCAAATTACCCACGCCATCGCGAACTTCCACCATCCGAATTGCATCGTAGGGGCAATTGTCGGCGCACCGCGTACAACCGACGCAGGTTTGGTCGCTGATAACGACCTGCCCGCCGGCGAGGTCACGGGAGATCGCACCGGTCGGACATTCAATCATGCAGACCGGATCGGCACAGTGCATGCAGGCATTGGCAATCATGTACTGGCCATGAATTGGACCATGCCTGAGAAAACGGGGATTGTTGTCGTGCGCATTGGAACACGCACGCACGCAGTCGTCGCAGCGGGTGCAGCGATCCAGATCGATGATCATCGTCGCCGTTCCCTGGACAAGTGAGTTGTCCACCGCGAACTCGATGATGTCGCTGCCAATCTTCGTGACGGTTTTCGCAGCGGCTGCGACATCCAGCGGGGGCGTTTGAGGGCTTTTGCCCGCAACGCCTTTTTCCAACACCAGTCGCTCAACCAACTGGGTCGGAACTGTGACTGTGGTGAGATAGCCGATTGCCCGCAGTGACATGCTGAGCGGAACCGGTTTTTTGGTCTTCCACCCTTCCTCAATTTCACTGAAGCCGTACATTTGCCCGGGTAGAAGGTATCCAAGCGTGCGATGGCCGTTGTGATAGCGTTGGCTCAGCCGCGCCAAGCCACTACAGATCAGGGTGACTCCGTTGGGGTGATCTCCCTCTTCCGCCACCAACGGTTCTTCGGTCAATTGGCCCTCGGTTCCTCCGCGGGCCAAGTCGCGATACTGCTTGGACAAATCGTACGTTGCGAACGTATTGAATTCGGCCTGATCGAGCAGCTGCTGCATATCCTCTTCTGCGGTGTTTGCAAACGAGGGCTCGTTGCGAAGAATGCCCTCGAGCGCATTGTTGCGAAATTTGGTTTCGATGTGCGTTCTCATCGACGCATCTTTTCGAAAGATTTCGCGTAACCCCTGCCAGCGAAACTCGACAAGCGTCGCTTCGCCCTCTGCAAAGACCGTCGCGGTTCGAGGCATGCGGCCCAGTGCCGCAATCTCTCCGAAGAGTTCGCCAGCTTCCAGGGCAACGGTTTTATATTTGTCGAGAAGCCTGGGGATGTCCTGCAGGTAGATGCGCGTCCGATCACCGCTGCCACGACTGCCGACTTCGCCCGACAGGGCCGGTTGCGACAAATCGCGGAACTCGGGCTCTTTACGGTTTGACCACAGCTGTGCGATCGCCCGAAAGAAAGACTTCCGCTTCGTGACAGGCCGGCCCAGTTTTTCGGGTGGGAGAAACTTTCCGGAGGCCATCAACTCGACCCGGACCGTTCCCGACAGAATAAAGAACGCCGAGTTCCCCCAGTCGCCCTCGCGAATGATGATGTCGCCTTCCTGGCAGGAGACGAGTCGCGCGTCGTTCTGAATGATGCCTTCCAGCGTGATCGGACCACGAAATTTCTTGCGGTCGATCTTGTTGAACGGCGCGACAGACAGGATCCGCTCGACAACGTCGTCGGTCATCTCGTCGGAAAAGGGAACGTCCCATCGCTTGGGGCGAGGGATAATCGATCGACCCTGGCTCATAGTTCCTTCGATTCACCACTAGAACACAGAGACGACCCGGTTCGGCCTTCAAAGCGGGTTGAAAATCCGTTCGACCCGAAAGGCTCCAGCCTGGGGTCGTTGTTCTCTCTTGACTGAACGCTGCTAGAAAACGCCTCGCGAAAAGTCCCGCATCGCACAGAGCCAGCGAACTGGCAACCCATACCAAACAGCCTTCAACCGCGACGCGAAGTTTGATCCGACGAACACACTCCAGCCACCGCGATTCGATGACGCGGTGGCGTGGCGTGATATTCGGTCGGTGTTAAGGAGTGTGGGCATCCCCTCGTGGTTTCGCCCTCTTGGCAATAACGCTGTCCAACTTGCCCAATTTCGAACCGTCGTTGTTTTCAGCCAAGGCACTGGCTGCCGCTGCAATTTTCGGTGCAGCTGCACTGGCACCATCCTGGCTCTTGAAGTTCAACGAACTGATTCTCCCGATATCTTCAATTGCCTGCTGTGCGGCTGCGACCTCTGCCGGCGCATCGTCTCCCAGCGCCTTGGCGGCTTCTTTCAGGTTCTTCGCAACGGCTTTCACCCGTTTGGCGTGGCCTTTCGCAAAGGCTGTTTTTCCGTCGGCTTTGGGAACGCCCTTCAGGTAGTCCAATGTCACTTCAAGATCGACGAGCATCCCGATCAGGTATTTCATACGCTTGCGGTTCTCTGCCGATGCCTCCTTAGTATATTTCATCCAAGCGGTGGGTGTGTCGGCATTGACCGCCTGATCGACTTGGAAATTGTGGCGAACCTCTCCGCTGGTGCCGCCGACGAGTTCGAACTTCCACTTTTGTGTCGAGACGGGGTGCCCCGCATTGACCAGCGCCTGATTGGAAACGACGTGACAACC
This sequence comes from Planctomycetota bacterium, assembly GCA_963581435.1. Lineage (GTDB taxonomy): Bacteria > Planctomycetota > Planctomycetia > Planctomycetales > Planctomycetaceae > JABISG01. Next base: position 3,483 of record CAUZOL010000138.1, on the reverse strand, counting down.
GACGCAGTTCTTGGTGATACGGTAGATGTTGGATGCGCGAATCATGCCGGCCTTATCACAATTCGCACGGCCAGCGGGACCGATGCCCTTCTTCCCGTGCGCCTCAAGCCATTCTGGTTTTCCGCTTGCACCACCGTGGCACGACTCGCAGGAAACACTGCTGATGGCTTCTATGCCTCCACCGGCGGTTTTGGGAGTGGCATGACAGCCGACACAGAGCGCATTTTTTAAGACATTGGCTGCAGGGATGCCGGCTGCTTTAGCAAAAGCCGGTATCTTGGGGTGGTTCGTGATGAGTGTGATGGAGCTATTGTGCTTCGACTTCATCAGTGCATCGACTTCCGACTTGTGGCACTTCACGCATGACATCGATCCGGCCACCGCGGTCGGGTCAGTTTTACCTGAAGCGGGATCGCCACTAACCACAGCGGCACTCAACGCCTGCACGGCAGCCGAAGGCGTATTTGCCCCTTCGGTCGATACCAGGCCAAAAAACATCGCACAAGTCGGGGCGGCGACAATTGCCAACCCCGACAACGTGCGTACTAAACCATGCGACCACAGAGGTGTGGTAGTTTTCATCGAACAGGCTCCTGCTTATTAGGTCAGTAAATCATCAGTGTGTGGAACGTGTCGCCGAAAGCGGTATCCTGTCGCATGGCGTTTTCCGAAAGATCACTCCAACTCGTTTGGAGTTGCCCACGAAAGTTATACTCAAACTGACTCTATGGCGTGCGGGAGTAGGCCTTCCCTTTCGCCTCGACCACTTCATCATTCATGAATTCATCGACGCCTGCAAGCTTCGAGCCATCTCTGGCAGCGAACTTCATTGCAATTCCTGCAATTGTCTTGGCTGCTGCCTTGGCTGCATCTCGCGCATCCTGCTCGCCAAAGTCCGCGTCCTCGACTTCCGCGCCTTCCAGCGCCTCGGTTATGGCTTCGAACTCTTCAAGTTCGGCATCTTCCAGAGCTTCGGCGATACCCTCAAGAATCTCTGCCGAACCACCAATACGTTCAACATAGGCCCCCACGTAATCGCCTTCTCCGTCGGTGGCCGAGCCGAGTGCGTTCAGGCTGACTTCCAGATCCGCCAAAACTCCCACAATGAATTTGACTCGCTTGCGGGCCGCAATATTTCCGCCGGTGGCTTTTTGCCACAGCGAAGGGCCTTGGCCGTTTGCCGTTTGATCCATGTGGAAATTATGCCGCGACTCGCCGATCGACCACCCGACCAACTCAAATCCTCCGCCAATCTTGTGGCCGGCGTTGACGAGTTTCTCATTCGTCACGCTGTGGCACAGCAGGCAGTTCTTCGCGACTGCGTAAGTTCGCGCTGTGCGAACCATACCGGCATCTTCGCAGAACTCGATTCGCGCTGCGCGGTGTGCATCAGTTTCCTGGTCGATAGCCGTAATGTTTGGTCCATAGACGGCGTGGCGGTTTAGCCAACCGCCTTCGCTTCCAGCACCGCCGTGGCACGATTCGCAGGAAACACCAGAGATTGCCTGAAGCTGCCCCTTACTGTTTGCCTGTGTCGTCGAGTGACAACTTGCGCACATCGAAGTTTGAAGGGTCTCTTCGGTAATTTCCATCGCCTCGGCATACTCTTTCGTCTTGGCCTCGAAATTGGCAAGGTAAGCAGCGGCCTTATAGTGTTTGGTTGTCGTCCAGGCGAGGTACTCGGAACGATGACAACGAATGCAGGCCTTGGCACCCATGACCATTGCCGGCTTGGTCCACCCATTCGACGGAGCAGCACCCAGTGCGCTCTCTGCAACAGCTTTTGCGACGGCAGTTTTCGCGGCAGGGTTTGCCCCAGACGACCGCGAGGCGACCAATGTCAGCAGCGAGAGCCCCAAGAACAGGCATGCACCGACGATCGTACGTCGAACACGGCCTTCCATTGCCGATGTAGCAAGACGTTTCATTGTATGTTTTCCTTTTCAGTCAACGAGTCGATGTGACAGAATCTCGAATTTGAAATGTACGTGGAACTTCAGGCGTCGAGTACGAGTTCACCATCTGGAACGGAAACGCAGGCCAGGCAAGTTCCCTCTTCGTGTTCTGTTTCCTCGCCGGCCGCATTGGCGACCTTGCCCGATTTAATTGCCACCAGACAAGAGCCGCAACTACCCGCGCGACAGCCGGAATCAATGGAGACGTTGTTGCCCAATGCACAATCGAGCAAATTCTCGAACGAGTCGTCCCATTCGACCGAGACGCCAGCTCGTTCAAAGGTGACTTTGGGGCCGGCCACGGCCTTGGCACCTTTCTTCGCGGCGGGCTTCTCTTTCTTTGATTTTCCAACCGCTTTTCCCGATGCCGGTCCAAAGGCCTCTGAGAAGACCCGGTTGCTCGGAACCCCCCATTCTTTCAGGTCGGCCAGCACGCTGGACATCATCGGTGGAGGGCCGCAGATATAGAAGTCATAGTTATTCGAGTCGAGTACGCGCTTCATCAGCGAAACGGAGATGCGCTCGGCAAATTCGTAATCGGGACCACGTGTGTCCTCAGCCAGGGGCTGACTGTAGCAGACAACGATGCGCGTCCGATCGTGCTGTTGATTCAATTCGTCGATCTGTTCCTGCAAAGCGTGGTCGTGACGATTTCTAACGCCGTAGAACAGCCAAACGTCTCGTTCCGCCTTACATTTGACAATGGCCGACAGCATGCTGAGTACCGGCGTAATGCCAACGCCTCCGCCAATCAGAACGACGGGACGCGTCTGATCGGGGTCGAGCGCGAAATGGCCGCGCGGTGCTTGCACGTCCAGAATTTCGCCTTCCTCAACGTTATCCAGAAAGTGATTGGATATCAGGCCGGGGGGGGCATCCGGACTGTTTCGCGGCGGAGGTACGCGTTTCACCGTGATCCGGTAATACTTCGGGTCGGGCCCGTCCGACAGGGAATAGCAGCGGGTGACCGGCTTCGCCTGACCGGGAACATTGACGCGAAATGTGAGGTACTGCCCCGGACGAAACTGCGGGAGTTCCTTACCGTCGTGCGGTACCAGGTAAAACGAACAGATGCTCTCCGCTTCTTCAACCTTGTGCTGGACGACAAACTTACGGTTGCCGTTCCAAAGCAGTTGTGTCTGTTCGCGACGGACCCGCAGTGCGTTGGCTGCGTCGATTCGCTGTTGCAACAGATCGAATGAGAGCCGCCGTTGTTGGCCACTCCGACGCGTTTGTTGGACCTGCCCGCACAGCAATACAAGCAGCTGTACCGTGACGATTCCCACAATGACCGCACCGACCGATTCCATGCAACTTAACCTATGCAAATCGCCTGAGGGGTGATCCAATCTAACAGTGGTCGTCAGTTTCCTCTAAACGATATCCAAAGTCAAGAACATCCCGTGGTTGTGTCGCGACATGTTAAAAATGGGTTCTTCACCGATTTTAATGGGTGTTTTCAGCACGGTTTGAGTTTCAGTTTTCCACAGAAGAACAGGATGCGGGTGCGGTAGTTCGCAAAGTTGCG
>CAUZOL010000137.1:0-16680 GCA_963581435.1 Planctomycetota bacterium | reverse complement strand
GAAGACGATCAGTTTAGCCAATGATACGCTGAAATCGATTCGCGTTTCAAGATTTCTCCTCGTTTTTATCGGTTTCAGTCGTCAACCAGACTTGCCCACATAATCGCGAGAACGTTGACTGAATACTGCTGAGGCACAAAAATCTGGCTGACGCTTACCTCGCCCTCGAGTTTCTTGCACCGGGCGACAAGACCGAAGCGACGCCAGAGTTTCGTGGCACTCACCCGCGAGTCATCACTGTTGAACAACGCGCCGCGGACGTCCAAGTCGTGCAAGAACGTTCGACGAATCGTGTCGGTCGTTGCTGCCGCGATCAGCGAGCTGGCGACCTGCTCTGGCTCGTTCGCATTGACAAACGCCATCGCCGACGCGGTAAACAGGAGCGAGGCCCGGACATCGTGATGCTCGAAATCACGCGCCGAAACGCCACGCTGCCAGTAGGCGTTGCCCAATTCCCGATGCGCTTCGCGATTCGCCGTTTCTTCGTCTCGTTGAGCTTGCTCCGCCGTGGCTTGCGCTATCAGGGCTTTCTTTTCAGACGCTTCAGCGGTCTTTCGCAATTTGTTCGCTGCGATTTCCGATTTCACGGCTTCGGTTCGCAATTCGTTCGCTACGATCGCCAAATGCTGGGCTTCCTCTGTCGATCGCTCAGCTGCGATTCGCGATCGGTTAGCGGCGTATCCTAACCCCAAGGCAATCGTAAACAAGACGCCCGCGGCAATCGCCGAACCGACTGCAACGCGCAATCTTCTTTGTAGGGTCTGTTGCTGTTGCTCTTTTTGCACGATTCGCTGCTGTTCCGCTTGTCGTGATGCAAGCAGGAAATCCACTTGCAACGGCGTCATGTCATCCCCACGACGTTCGTGATACTGGTTCAGCAGTTCCAAATCGGGCGGTCGCCACAGGACTCCGGCGGCTTGCGATTGATCTTTCCAATGCCGGGCGGCTTGATCCAATCGACGTTAAAAACGCAAATCGTCGCGGCTGCTGTCGAGCCATTCGTCGAGTTGCTCCCAATGCTCGAATAACGCTTCGTGCGTCACTTCGACCATTTCGTCGCCGTTGGGTTTCGCGGAGAGCGTGATCAGCCGCACTCCGGGAGCCGAGAAGCGGCGGATGACGTCTTCCACTTGCTGCGGTTCGTCGGCAAAGGCGACCAAGCTGGCAACCACTGTGCGGCGACGCGTGTCGCGCGTCCCTTCAGCTAGCGGAGTGGTAGCGCGCATTCGTCACGTCTCGGCCGACTGTTGAGCTTCGCCCCACTGGCGGGCCTCGCGTTCGAGATCGTTTCTTAGTCTGTGGCGGCGGCGGTCAAGTTCTCCCTGCAGCCGTTTCTTGATACGCGGGGCGTGCCTGCGGGGGACGTCGGCGGCGATAAGTTCCGGTATCTGGTCACACCAATCGCTCAGAGCAGTCAGCAAAGTGGCAAAGTGCAACTCGACCGCGCGGCGTTCGATCACATCTCCTTCGCGCTGCCGCAGTCCGAGTTGCTTCTCCCCTGTGGCGATCTCCGACTGTTTGAGTTTTTCGCGGTCGAGGTCGAGCTTGAGCCTTTTGGTGGTCTCCGATTGTTCGCTTCCCTTGCGCCCCATGGCGTCGCGGGCGGCACGAATGGCGACGATGTTGTAGCAGTCATCCGGGCCGACTCTTGTTTTCCAGGCCGGATCGAACCAATTCTCCTTGGTCCACAACGCCAGGGCCTGCCCGGTCACACCTAGAAACCGCGCCGCCAGTTCACGCGTGGGGATGACTCCCCGCTCGATCTGTTGGAGTCGATTGCCGCCCCGTTCGGTCCGAGCCGCTTGAATGGCGACGACGTTGTAGCAGTCGTCCTTGCCATCTTTCGTTTTCCAGTCCGGGTCGAACCAATCCTGCTTGGTCCACACTGAAAGAGCCGGCCCGGTCACGCCAAGATACATCGCCGCGAGCTTTCCTGTGGGGACAAGGCCCTGTGCGAAGAGTTTTCGGGGCGTGTTGGCGCTGTGTTTTCCTCTCGCCATGATTCTGAGTTCCATTTGAGACTGCAAAAACAGGGGTTTAACACGAATCGATTAAGCAACAGGAAGTAAGGAAGTGGTTTTGAAACATAGTCATGCGCGCTTTTAGCGCAAACGGGGACCGCGCGCCGTCCCACCCCCCGTCAGGAGGACCCAAAGGCTCCTGGCAATACGCGAGCGCCCCGTCCGCTAACGGAAAGACGGTTCCGAAGACCGGACTTGACCCGGCAATGGGCGCAATTTGCCTCGCCGTGCTGCGACGTGATGGTTTCGTGTCACTCGATGCCAAGGAGAAACCGGGATACGTTTCGACGAGCGCGTTTACAAGACCCGTCGGTCGGTTGCACGTCAATGCCGACATCAAACAGGGCGGCCGGTTGCAGATCGAGTTGCTCAACAAGGACGATCAGGTCATCGCGAAGTCAAAGCCCATGGAAGGAAATCAATTGCGAGGCCGTGTCGAGTGGCTCGCTCCGGCCGGCGAAGCGTTGGTTGGCCAGACTATTCGTCTGAAATTCACACTGACCAAAGGCAGCCTGTATTCCTACTGGTTTGCGAAGTCTGATACCGTATCGCCCAAGGGAGATTCCAACGATGAGTAGCGACAAGAACCTATCGCGGCGTGACTTCATCAAGACGACTGGTGCAGCAAGGCAGGGCACCCTTGGCCGGATGAGAGTTGGTGACGACACCGCTCAAGTTCCGCGGCAACCGACCTTCGCTTAACCTATCAGTGTCTGCGGCGCGAAACCTGATCATCGCACTGCGACGAATCGTTGAGTATTGCAATTGGACTCTGTTTTATTTCGTTCAGCTCAGTCTACCCAATTGGCGGCCGGTCGTCGCGGTTTCATGATCGACTCGATCAACGAGTGGAACCGGGGTTCCAGTTCGGACGGAATTCCAAGAGCGGTTGCAACGAGATACTCAGCACCGACGTCCGAGTAACAGTTCCCGCGACCACAAAAACCCGCGATGCCGTAGATTCGGCGATCGGAATCGAACAAGCCGATCTGCGGCAAGTCGTCCGCGGTGAACGATTGTAATCCGCCCCAGCGGTGCGTGATGCGGGCCGAGGTCAGTCGTGGGAACAGTTTCGCAAACTGAGCATCCAGCCGCTGTTGATGCGCGACCGACGGGCGAGATCCCTCCGTTTCAAGTTCAGGGTGAGGTTGGCCTCTTTCGTCGAACTGCGGGAAGAGGCTGTCCGGTTCGTCTCGCGTTCTTCCCCCGCCGAACAGCAGACGGAATCGCCCGTCCGGTTCGGGAATCTCGCGCCACCATGCCAGCGGAGTCCCAAAACTGCCGCGGCAAGGGCATTCGCTCAACGGTTCGGTGACGAAGACCTGCCCCCGTTCCGCCCGTAACGGTTTCTCCAGATCGGGCACGAATTGTGGGGCGAGGGCATTCGTCGAAAGGAAGACATATCGGGCTCGGATCTCGTGCCGGCCGGTGACGACTACGGTCTCCGCTCCGACGTCTTTGATCCGCCGTGCGCGCGTCGCTTCGAACAGATCGACATTGGGCAGACGAGCGACGGCTTGCGCCAGACCCAGGACGAACTTGCCGGAATGAAACTGAGCATCGTCCTCGTACCGCAGACCGCCGGCGTAGATTTCGTTGCCACCTGCGCAAATCGCCTCCCGCTCATCAAGCAGCGATACATCGAACCCGTCATCGCGCAGCAATTCGTACTCGCGACGATATGACTCGATGAGGTTCTCCCGACCGGGCAAGTCGCGGCGAATCAAGGACGTCATGCCGTCGATCTGGTAATCGCAGTCGATGTCGTATTCGTCGATCTGTGCCCGCAACATCCGGTGATTATCGAGCCCCAATTGCCACAGTTCGCGAGCGACTTGGCGCGAATATCGTTCGATGCAATCGAGGTAATTCATTCCTGGGCCGTGATTGATGCTCCCCTGGTTTCGCGACGATGCGCCGTCTCCCGCGCGGCCCGCTTCGAGAATGACGGTCTCGATACCGTGGCGATTCAGGCAGCGGGCCAACTTCAATCCGGCAATTCCCGCTCCGATCACCACCGCTTCGACCGACCGGTTCCGATTCAAACTGGGGAATTCCGGCCGTTGGAGATCGAGCCAGAAGGGCAGGCCGAATGGCTTCAGATCGAGAGGAACCGCCATAGCAGATTATCCTCGAATCGGGTCCGGCTGCTGCCACGGCGGCGGGCAGATCAGGTCGAGTTTTTGCAGATGCTCTTCCGGCAATGTCACATTCAATGCTGCGACCGCATCGGCGACTTGCTCGATCCGTTTTGCCCCGACGACGAGCGAGGACATCGCCGGCTGCGTCAACGTCCAGGCCAAAGCGTATTGGGCGACCGGCACATCAATCTCAGCCGCCAGTGCTTCGATGGATTCCAGCCGGTCGAACAAAGAATCGTCCAACGGCCAGACCCATTCGGGTTTCTCGGCAACGCGAGAGTTTTCCGGCGGCGTTTGACCGCGACTGTATTTTCCTGTCAGCAGTCCCCCCTGCAACGGCTGGTACGGTGTGACGGCAATTTTGTGTCGTCGGCAGAATTCCAGATCGCCGTGAAACTCCCGTCGCAACAGGCTGAACGGAATTTGGGAGGAAATGATCGGGGACCAGCCGTTTCGGTCGGCGTGCCATAGCATTTCGCAGAGTTGACCCGCGTTGTGATTGGAAGCGCCGACATAGCGGACTTTGCCCGCCCGAACGGCCTTCTCCATCGCAGCCAGACTCGTTTCCAGCGGAGTCTGTTGGTCAGGCCAATGCATGATGTACAGATCGATGTAGTCGGTCTGCAGCCGTTGTAGACTGCGATCCACTTCGCGCAGGATGTGACTGGCCGACAACCCACGGTCCTGTGGTCCCGGACCAAGCGGCGCGCAGACTTTGGTTGCCAGCACGACATTGGCGCGATGACCCTTCAGCGAGCGGCCGACGATTTCCTCCGCCACGCCACCGGAACTGCCCAGAACGCGTCGATATCCTTCGTACACATTCGCCGTATCGACAAAATTGATTCCGAGATCGATCGCCCCGTGGACCAGCCGAATCGCATCCGCCTCGGGAACCGGTTCTCCAAAGGTCATCGTTCCCAAACAAATCGGCGACACCAGCAGGCCACTCGTTCCCAGCGATCGATACTGCATCTATTTCTCACTTCCTCATAATGGTTCGCCAGCTGAACTCTTCGCCCCGGGCCGGCGTCTTGGACGGAAACAGCATACCCAGCAAAGCGGCAAGTAGAAACATCGCGGCCGGCCCGCCGGCTGCGAGCAGAATTCCGCCGTCAAAGATTATTAACCAATCTGATTCAGCATTTCCGGAAAATGCTCGCGACACCAGGTTTGGAATCGCTCGACGTCATCCTGCGTGGCGGAGGGATACGGCGCCCGACTGCGAAGGCTGGTTTTAAGGAAGCCGCACGCAATGCCCCCCAGCCGATCGAATGCTGTATCTGTGAAGCCGCGCGGGCTGAATTCCGCGTGCAGAAATTCGAAGAGCGGCTGTACGCGTTCGTCGGTTTTTCGCACAGCGTCCCAGTCGCCTTGCTCCACAATCTCCCAGAATGCGAGCGTGACCGACGGATTCCAATACACCATTGAACTGCAACAACCGCGCGCGCCGCACGGCCCCAAATCGACCCACCGCGATTCTCCCACGAACACGTTGACAAATTGCGACAACTCGCGGCAGCCCTCAGCGGTCGCCCCGACTGTCCCTGCGTTTGCTTTGACCATCAGATAATTCGGGACGGCGTCATTGACGGCCCGGTGTTGTGCGAGCGTGAGTACACGCTTCGCTCGCGTCGTTTCGTAAATTGACAAAGGCATTCCCGCTGCCGCCGCCGAGACGTCGCGGAAGAACGGCACGATTTCGCTCTCGCCGATTTCCATCCAGAACGGCAGCGCAACTTGAATGGCATCGGCCCCCAATTCGGCGGCGAGTTCGGCACGTCGTCTTGACCCACGCGTGGACGTGGACGTGCAACCGATCATTGCCGGCGTATCCTGTTCGCGGCCAACTTCAATCGTCGAACGCGCGACTTCGTGAAACTCGTCGAGTTCCATCGCGTAGAACTCGCCGGTCGTGCCGCCGGTGTAAACGCCGGGAATGCCGGCACGGCAGCAACGCGCCACATCTTCGCGATAGGTCGCCTCATCAAATCGATCATCCTCAGTCCACGCAACAGGCAGTCCCGCCCAAGGCCCGGTAAATGTTTCGCGAGTCAGCACTGTTCAATCTCCTCAATCCCCAGCAAGTCAGAGGCATTCTGCCACAAGATGCGGCGTTTATCGAGGTCGTCGATTTCCGCCGAGTCGATTCTGGCTCTTTGCATGGCGACCGAGTACAGCGGCGTGTCGCTGCCGAACAGGATGCGCTCCGCTCCGATTTCACTCACGGCCCATTCCACAAGGCCGGGAGTGATTGACCGGGCGCTGGATGTGTCCACAAAAACATTTCCCTTTCGGCTCTCTTGGATGGCCGCCACCTGCAACGTGGGGTTGCCGGCGGCCCCGCCGCCATTGCCCAGATGAGCGAGAATCAGTTTCACATTCGGGAACGCGTCGGCCGGTCCGATGAAGTCCGCGGGCAGGCTGAGTGGATCACCGCTGTGGGCAAGAACGACCGCATCATGCTGGGCAGCGAACTCGAACAGTTGTGTGCCGAACTCTCGGATCGGATATCCATGCTCCTCCGGATGAATCTTGATGCCCACGCAGCGCGGCTGTTTGAGAAACTCGGTTGCCTGTTCAAAGGTTTGCAGTTGAAGCGGGTGGACGATGACCCACTGCAATAAACCCTCGCACGCGGCGACGTCCCGCGCAGCGACCTCGTTGGCGGCAACGGCATCGGCTTCATTCCTCGGCAGCAAACCGGCCAGTGGCGAAACGGCCGTCCAGCGTATGTCAACCGAAGCCGCCCGCGCGGCAACGGCCCCGGCATCGGCGCTCATCCAACACTCCAGCAGTTCGGATGATCCACGGAGACAGTTGCCGTAGTGCCCGTGGATATCGATGGCGGGGACGCGGGTCATTTGGCGATACCTTGTTGAACTCCGACCTGTCAATTATTGACTCTCGTCAATATACCCAAGTCACGCTGGTTCGGGTGCACATTGACGCAAGCAATCGCGGTTTTGTATCTTGATATCGGTTCGCGGCAGCGACACTGATTTCCCTCGGTCCTGTGTGGCGGGTCTCAATGCGAGCGAACGCGATCAAAGCTTTCGCCACACACCAAATTCGGTTCTTGGAGGAGTAGAAAGGATGCCGATATTCAACGACAACTCACAAACAATCGGTCATTCACCGCTGGTGAGAATCAATCGCCTTACTGATGGGTTGAAGGCGACTGTGTTGGCAAAGATCGAAGGACGTAACCCCGCCTACAGTGTCAAATGCCGCATTGGCGCCTCCATGATTTGGGACGCCGAGGAGTCCGGAAAGCTGAAACCAGGCATGACCGTGATTGAGCCAACCAGCGGCAACACCGGTATCGCGCTGGCCTTTGTCTGCGCGGCTCGTGGTTATCCGTTGACGCTCACCATGCCCGATACGTTTTCAATGGAGCGACGGTTAATGCTTCGATCATTCGGGGCCAAATTGATTCTGACACCGGGAATCGAGGGCATGAAGGGCGCGATCACCAAGGCCGAGGAGATTGCCCAATGCCAGAATCATTTTATTCCCCAGCAGTTTAGGAATCCGGCAAATCCAGAGATTCACTTCAAGACCACAGGGCCGGAAATCTGGGACGATACGGATGGAAACGTCGATATTCTGGTCTCAACCGTCGGAACAGGCGGGACGATTACTGGGATTTCCCGGTACTTCAAGCAAGAGCGGAACCACACACTACATTCGATCGCGGTCGAACCGGCAAGCAGTCCAGTACTCTCGGGCGGTCAGCCGGGCAAGACCAAAATCCAAGGAATCGGTGCAGGATTCGTTCCCGAAATCCTCGATATGTCGCTCGTCGACGAAGTGATGCAAGTGACCGACGAGGAATCCTTCGAGTTGGCTCCTCGGATTGCTACGCTGGATGGGATCACATGCGGGATCAGTTCCGGCGCTGCGATGGCGGCTGCCCTCAAAGTCGCTGCCAATCCGCAGAACGAGGGTAAAACGATCGTCGTAATCCTGCCCGACTCTGGTGAACGGTATCTCTCGACACCGCTGTTCGAGTACGCGAGAGAGTGAGGCCCGCCCGACATCGGTGCGATTTGCCAATACCTGAAAAGGGGGCCGCGCGAATTGCCCGGTGCAGTCTGCATGCCTTGCTATCCAGGACAGTTGCCGTAGTGTCCGTGGATATCGATGGCGGGGATGTGGGTCATTTGGCGATACCTTGTTGCAAGCGAACCAGATGATTATCGACTCCTGCCAATATACCCAAATCATGTTGGCTCGGGTGCATATTGACGCGAGCAATCGCGGTGTTGTATCTTGGTGTCGGTTCGTGGCATCAACTCTAATTTCCCTCGGCCTTGTACGGTGGAGATGGCCATGCTGAGAATTCTGGGCGGTCGGACGAAGCTGTGTGACAGTGTCACCCGTCGGGATCTGATGCAGGTGGGGACGTTATCCCTCTTCTCAGGAATGAGCTTGCCGCGGATGCTGCGGGCGGCCGACGCAGCGCCGAATCGCAATGCACGCGCCAAGTCGGTGATTCTGTTCAACCTGCTGGGCGGTCCCAGCCACATCGATATGTTCGATCTGAAGCCAAATGCGCCGAAGGAGATTCGCGGCGAATTCCAGCCGATTTCGACCTCTGTGCCGGGCGTTCAGATTTGCGAGCATTTGCCGAACGTCGCCAAGCTGATGCACAAGGCCACGCTAATCCGCACGATCACGCATAACTACAACTCGCACGATCCGCTGGCCATCATGACCGGATTCACCGGCGGCAACGCACAACTCCCCGCGCAGCCGACCGACCCGCCCGACATCGGCGCGATTTGCCAGTACTTGGAAAGGGGGCCACGCGAGTTGCCCGGTGCAGTCTGCATGCCCTGCTATCCGGGGTGGGGACAAAACGGTTATCGTCGCGGCGGACCGTACGGTGGGTTTCTCGGCGCTCAATACGATCCGCTTTTTAGCGTGTGTGATCCGAAATTCAGCCGCGAGCCGAAAAAGAAGAACTACGATCCGGTCATGCCGCTCGGTGAACCGCAGATGCCGGCCCTGGATGCGCTGCCGGACATGACCGCCAACCGGCTCGAAAAGCGGCGATCGATCCTGCAACAACTCGATCACAGGTTTGAACAGATCCACGCTGGGCCAGCCGTCGAGCGCTTGGACAAGTTCCAGCAGCGCGCGTTCTCCATGCTGTGTTCCAGCAAGACGCGGGATGCATTCGATCTTACGCGCGAGTCGGGGAAGACCCGCGATCGCTATGGTCGCAATCTGTTCGGCTCCAGCCTGCTCGTCGCCCGGCGTCTGGTGGAACGAGGCGTGCCGTATGTCAGCGTGCATCAGGAGATCTTCAAACATTACGGGCACGCCTATGACATGCACGCGAACAATTTCGGCATGCTCAAGGACATGAATCTGCCGCTGATCGATCAGGTATTGCCGGCTTTGGTCCAGGACTTGGAAGACCGCGGTCTGCTGGAACAGACTCTGGTGATCCTGATGGGCGAAATGGGGCGCACGCCGAAGGTCAATGGCAATGCCGGACGCGACCACTGGCCACAGTGCGGGTTCAGCCTGCTGATCGGCGGAGGCGTCAAATCCGGCCACGTACACGGGGCGACGGACAAGCACGCCGCCTGGCCCGAACGTCACCCGGTGCCGGTGGCAAATTTCGTTGCCACGATTTACGAATTGCTCGGCATCGATCCTCTCATGACGGTGCCAAACCGCCAAGGCCGTCCCGTCCATATCGCTCAAGGCGGCGACCCGGTATTCGAAGTGATAGACTGACGATGCAGAGGCTCCCCGCAAAACTCCGTGGGCTTATTGTCGGAAGCACTTTGTCAGTTGAGCCAAAATTGGCACGAAGCGAATAGTCGGTTCAGTCAAATCGTTTGGCCGGAATGCCGTTGAAAATAGATTCCACGTAACTCACCAACAAACATCGGTACCGATGCGAGTGTCGCAGATCGGCCGGGGGCCCAGCGTTATCCTGCGCGAACAGAAAAAATGCGCACTAAAAACACAGAGAGGAGACATTCTACCGAAAGTCGCGTCCGACAAGTTCAATCGCTTGGCGGGCAAGTCGTCGAGTGTGCTTTTGCTTTATGGGCGAGTGCAGAAAGCGATTCAAGCCGGCGAGCAGGTAACGCTGACAGGTCTCCGATGCTCCAGACAATTCTTCCTCGACAGCGACCGTTGTCTTCAGCAGATGAGCCGAGAAGATCGGATCGCGAAGACCATGGTCGAGGATGATCTCGTGAGCCTCCTCGAACAGCGCAACGCGATTGTCGGAAAACCACTCGTGTTCATCGAATTCCGTGTCGATGAACTGCCGATTGCGTCCGACGAAGCAGGCCATCTGCAACAGTCCAGCCGGCCAGAGATTGGGATGGTGTGCACAGAGGTTTCGCACGGCATTGGCGAACGTGATACCGTGAGTGAAGTTCAACCAACCAACGTTCTGACTGACCGGGCGGTCGTACGCCGATCCAAACGAAGTATCGAAGTGGAGCATGTTCTGAGCAAGCGCCGTTAGCAGTGCGTCATACAACGACTGCGCGGAGTGCCTGTCGGCGTTCTCCGTCACCCATGTGAATGCCTCTCGCAACGAAGCGGGAAACGGCGATTCGAGATGCGAGTTACTGTCGTGGGCCAGCGGTGGAAAGTCCCGGATGGCACTCTCGTAGGCGCTGAATTCGGGGATCAAATCCTCGCGAGTTGCGTGGGCGATGCTGCGCGTCAGGCACTGAGCGAGCTCCGGCATGATGTCGGCACCGAGCAACTCGATGACCTGTCGAGTCTTGTAAACGTAAATCAGTGAATGACCAAAGTCGTTGTAATGCTCCAATGCAGCAGCCGTTAGCGGTCCCTCGATCGACGACCAATCATCTCCTTGCTGAATCGCGCGTTGAACTAACGACTCGGCATGCGCTGTCTGCTGTGATTCGATGGCGAAGAGCAATTCGGCATCGGAGTAGTCGCCGGCCGGCTTGCCGTACGGATACACGCGATGGCGGAGTGCGTCAAAGGCGATATGGTCGACGGCTTCTCCCAGGCAGATGAGTTGCCGTTCCCCATCGTCTTTGAACCGTTCGGATTGCGCAAGCCAGTCGGCGGTCGCGGCGAAAGCATGGGTCATTCCGAACTCGAAACGGTCGTACGACCATTCGATCGCCTTGCGCACCGCAACACGTGGGTTGAGATTGTTGAATCGCAGCCGCGCGATCTCGCGACAGATTCGCCCGAAGTCCCGGTCGTCGAATGCGGCGCGAAGCCCTTCCAATATGCGTGATTCAATCACTTCGAGGGGTGGATCCGAGAGATTCACCCAGAGATAACCGTCATCTGATCGAACATCATACGCTCGCACGTGATCTCCACCCAATACGCATTCGCCGTCCCGCAGGCGGAACTTCCAGTTGTGCCAATTGCAGGTCAGCACGCAAGCATCGTCGACCGTTCCTTCCGCCAACGGATAACCCTCATGTGGGCAGCGGTTGTCGATGGCGAAGTACTCGTCGCCGACTCTGAACAGCGCGATCTGGCGCGACTGCCTCTTGAAAACGCGAGGCTTTTGTTCGATGTCCGCCAGCGGAACGGTCTTTTCCCAGCTCACGTTGCATGTCCCTTGTGCGTCAGTCGATTGAAGAGCCACGTGCACAGTATTCTACGGACTCTTGACTCACGAGACGATAGAGACGATCCCTACTCGTGAGTCAGCGGAAACCTTTGTCTGTTCTTGAGCTATCTGGAGAGACGTTCGTTTGATCGTGCGCGCCGACAGGCATTCCGGCTGACGTCATCCCGCCAGGGCCGGTTCCGCGAAAACGTATAAGTTCCACTGGCGCGTGCAGAGACCGCGTAAACGGTGGTTAAAGTTGTCGTCCCGCATTTAACAGGTTTCGCGAACAAAACCACACAGGTCGGTTCGTCCGGTGTCACGAACGGCAACCGTGGTCAGGGCTGAAACCCTACCATTCCTCGCAGTCGGAAGGTGGTCTGAAATCTCAAACGCAATCCTCGTGCATTCCCGGCGATTTCGCGATTTCACGCCGAAACTGCTAAATTCATTGATATCCTCGCCCCAATCTTCGCTCGCAAGTTGCCCATTTACTCCGACAATTCGTGGGTTTTCGTTGCGTTTGAGTTTGCAGACCACCGAATGACGACACCGTTCGGCCGCCCTCAGCAGCGAAAACTGCTCTCGGTCGATGGAAACGATGCAGATGGACATCTTACGATGTAAGACACCGGAGTTGGTGCGGAAGGAGATTTGGACGCACATCCTTGCTTACAATCTCATTCGCACCATCCTTGCCCAGGCGGCCAGCAAACACCGTGTCGAACCACGGTCGATCAGCTTCAAGGGCGCGATCCAGACACTCGAAGCGTTCCAGCCATTGATTGCGTTCCAAGGTGATCGTGACGCGGCATTCCGCCGGACTCTCTACCAGCAACTGCTCGACGCCATCGCAACCCATCGCGTCGCCGACCGACCCGATCGCTTTGAACCTCGCCAGAGAAAACGCAGGCAAAAGAAATATGATCGAATGATGAAACCCAGGCATGAGGTGAAACGCAATATCCTCAATGGACTTACATAGAACTACGTGCCATTCGAGGGCGTGTCCTGAGCGTGCAAACGAATCCCCGCTCAGCACACATGACGACGACGCCAACGCATCGACGCAGCGGAGAGGTCAAGCCCCTGGAATTGCGAGAGCTAGCCCACCGACTCCGGCAACCAAGCCAACGCAGACGCGCAAGCGGCGGCAGATATCCGCATGATTTCGCGCGAAATCAAACCCGCGGAGGGCTGACGGCAGGCAGGCGCGGGAGTGATCAACTCCCTGCCCCCCGTGGTGAGGGGGGGGGGTAGGGGGGTAAAATCATCCAGCTTCTGGCCACCTAGACCGCACCCCCAGCGCACGTTATTTTTCGCAGGTTATTGCAAGTGGAGTGAAAAAGTAAATAAGTGCCCTCCCCAAATCGGCCGGCAGCGGCACGGGAGGATGCTGGTAATTGACAGTTGGACCGGTGATTTCGCGCGAAATCGCATAGGAGGCATCCTTTATGGGCACCATACCCAATCCGCTCCCGTCGCTCGCCGAAGGCGTCGTCACTCGCGGAGAGTTCGAGTACCACCAGCGCCCAAAACTGGTGGAACCTGCCAACGCAGAGTGACCCGGATTGTTCACGTTTGCGGGGCAACCGGGCAATTCTGCTGCAGCCAGAACGACCACGATTGTTTCAACCAGCGTTCCTTTGCCGTTGCGGCCGTCGCCAAAGAAGATCACAAGGATGTGTTCGCGAATGACGCCGGTCAGGATGTAGCCGAACAGTCGTTGCAGAAACGCAATGACATCCGGGTCTTTGAGTACCTCATCCAGAAACTGCATGAATCGCGGGCATTTTGCGTCCGGTACAAAAGGTGTAGGACATAGAGTTGTGATGAAATCCTCCGGCCGATGGGGTTGCAACTCCGTGGTTTTTAAATCGAGGGTGCCGTTGGGGCAGTTCAGTTTCCACGGGTCCGGGTTCAAGTCAGAAGCCTTGATCGACATTCCCGGCTCGCTACGGGCCATCTTTAACATGGCCGTGATGCGTGCGCTGGCACATGACGACCGCGCCCACTTAACAACGCCGTCGTTATCGAGTTGCCGACCGGCTTCCCACAATTCATCCGGGACCGTCTTCGCTATCCGTTCGGCAGCGATGTTGTCTTGGAACCACCTTGTGTCGTCGTAGAACATCCAGCAGTCGAATTCTTGGCAAAACAGAATTTTGCCCTTACCAATCTCTGCCAAAAGACGTCCGTTGCCGCGATCAGTTATCTCGATTTTCAAATCGGTAAGAGTTGCCGTTTGGGCGGAAGACTCTTTCATCAGTTCCCACTCCGGTGCGGACCGGACAATCGCCTTGAGTTCATCCACCGTGTGACCCGCGTCCAGCCAATCAGACACGTCTCCCTTTTCCGGCAGTCCGTCAAATTCGATCACTTTAATGCTGGATGCTTTGCCGTGCAGCGACCGGGCCACCTGTAGAATATGTCTTCGGCCAGCGTCGTCATTGTCGGCGAGAATCGCGACCGGCCGTCCCCGCAGATGTTCGCCGTACTCGTCCCGCCACTGGCCAGCACCGCCGACGTTGCAGATAGCAACGAATCCCAGTGACCGCAGGCGGTCTACACCGTAGAGTTTCAATTCGGGGATGATGCGAGATGTGAGGGAGCTTTGGTCGCTTACGAACCCACGTTCGTCCATCTTTTCGAGCAGATCTGGTCCCATTAGCCCGCGATACGGGGGAAGCTCCCGCAGTATTTCATATGCGACCGCTGCGCCCTCAGAAAGAACCGGTTTGTCCTCTGCTTGTTCCTCAAGCAGTTCTCTCTCTTGCAGCACTTCCTCAAGTTTTTTTTTGGACAATTTGTGGAATCCCGTTCGAGACGTCTCAGTGAACACGCCCAGCGTCCGTAGTTGCCGAATCGAATTATTCCAGCACTTCTCCAACAGTTCATAGTTCTGATCCATTTGCGGCATTTCCTGATCCAAGATCTCACAGATCTTTTCTCGGAAATCTGACTCACTGAACGAAAAAATCCACTGGTCTGCTTGAAACTGCAACCACTGCAAGACGTACCCGACCAGTTCCCTTTCACCCTCATTATCCATGCGCCACGATTCTCCTCCACGGTCCATAAAGCAAGAAAATGACGCGGCGGCCGGGAACCGTCTGTCGGCTTTTCCCAGCGGGAGCTACCCGCCGGTAAGCCACGTCGTTATTGATTTTACTTTCGGTCATTGTCGGCGTCGAGTACCGGCCACAGCCAGCACCGAACGGTCTCGACCACGTCACGGAGCCGTTCATCGCTGATGCGTTCGCGGTAAACAGCGCCCATCGACGTATCGACGTGTCCCATGATCGCCGCGACCGCTTCCGGGTCTTTCGCTTCACCGCCGATTGTCTGGAAGACGTGCCGGAGAGTGTAGAAGCCCAGCCCACGACGGCCGTTGATTTTCAGCTTGAGGAGTATCTTGCGAAAATGTTCGGTCACAGTATCGCGTTTTACAAATCGTGTCGTGTCGCTCTGCTTCGGTTCGATCCGAACCCACCGGTTGCCTTGCACAGTTAGAAAGCACCTGTCTAAATCCGCTTTGTCCTTTGCCAGTGGTCTCTGAGCAATTGCTTTCCGCAGCGCGTCGATTGTCTCCGGCCACAGCGGAATGTGCCGGTGAATTTCCGTCTTCGGACGCGGGAAATCGATCCACCCAGACTCAAAGTCAACCGCTGACTGCGGCAGAGTGGCAACGTCAGTATTTCCAAAACCGCAATTGATTCCAAGAAGAGTCATCGCTCGCATCACCGGGTTGGCAGCGTCGAGGATGTGCCGTAATTCGTCGGCCTCAAACATCCTCGGTCCCGCTTCGTTTCGGTTTTTGCGAAGTGCCTTCGCCGACGGCCGATTGAAGGACTGTCCGTAATAAACTGGACGGTCGATTAGCCGCTGGTCGCTCGCGAACTTGAAGACTACACGGCAACGATTGATCTCGTTCTTCAGTGTGACAATGCCCCAGCGTTTTGAAAAAATGGATCGCAGGCGCGCGAAGTCGTCCGGCCGCAGATCATCAACCCGGCGATGACACCCGAGGTATTGAATCAGCAGGCCGCACGTTCGGTGGTAATCGCTAAACGAAGAACGTTCCAACTCTCCGGCTTCCACTTGGTGGCGCTTCGCATTGAGAAACTTATTGCAGAGGGCGTCAATTGGACAGCCATCTTCTGCCTCCTCAGGCGGGCGCGTGCCGAATTCAAGGATCTGCGGCCACTCTCGCTTATATCGCTCCACAGCGGCCTTCCAAGCGGCCTCTGAGTCGCCGTCAGCATCGACCGGACCGAAGTAGTATTGGTTGCCCCGGCGCTTCTTGCACCATCTACCGGAGGGGTGGGCGGTAAGCGGAAACTCCGGGTAGGGTTTGGCGCTCTGGCGGGATTTGCTCTTGGGGCGGGATTTGCTAGACTTAGCAGCCATGGTGACACCTCCGATGTTCAAATCAGGTGTTGCCAGACGCCCTCGGGCCGCGAATCCGGGGGTGTCACTTCTGACACCTGAATCTTAGAATGGTGTCAGTTCGGGTGTCAACCACCAAACGCGATGGACTGAAAAAAGGACGTAAAGACTATAATAGCAGATTATGCCGGAGTGGCGGAATGGCAGACGCGCCGGATTCAAAATCCGGTGACCGTAATGGTCGTGCGGGTTCGAGTCCCGCCTCCGGTACTGATAAAACAGGGGTTTTCATCGTTTTGGTGGAAGCCCTGTTTTCGTATAGGGCACTCTTGGGGGCATTTTGGGGGCAGAAATGTATTTGCAGGGCATTTATAGTGGCCCCACTTCACGATCAAATTCTTCCCAATTCTTTCAGCCAATGTAACTACCCAGTGACGAAGATGTGCGCTGGCAGGTTGGGGGACTGGTGGAAGGCGGATTGGATGCCGTCCAGGATTTTCAGGTCGTTTTTGCGGAGCGTCGAGACGTAACCGCGGATTCGGCT
>CAUZOL010000136.1:0-16784 GCA_963581435.1 Planctomycetota bacterium | reverse complement strand
AGACTATGAAAAGACCACCGCATCCAGCGAAGCCATGATCTACATCGCCATGATCAACCTGATGTCCCGACGATTAGCTAACCAGTAAAGACCGTTTGAAGACACGTTCTGAGAAAAGCAAGCAATCGCCGAATCCCGACACGTTCGGCGAAAATTCGTGGAACTTTACCGCGAACGCCACAGTCTGACAGAAGCGATTGTCTCGTCCACCGGCTTCCTTTCGATTTCAGATGGAGAATTCCCCCATGTTCTCTCGCCCGGCTGTTCGCCTGTTGATGGCGGTTTCTGCTGCACTGGTTTGTGGCATTCTACTGCGAAGCGGAATTGTGGCTGAGGAAGCACCACCCAAACCGAAGAAAAAGCCGACGGTGACCCAGATTCTGGGTGGCGAGAACCGTTATCTGACCCACGTCAGCACCGACAAGCCGATGTACAAGCCGGGCGAGACGGCCTACATTCGCGGCGTCGTGTTGCGGGCGGGCAGTCATCAGCCGCTGGACGAGAAGGGGCAAGTGTCGGCCCAGATTCAGGTGGCCGGTCCGAAGGGCAACATCGTCACCACTGGCTGGGTGCCATCGCAAAACAGTGTGCTCGGATTTTCCTGGAAGGTGCCGAAGGGGCAGCCGGGCGGCGAATATACAGCCAAGGTCACCTACCCCGGCACAGGGTTCGCACCAGCCGAACGGAAGTTCGACGTCCGGGTTTACCGAGCACCGCGGCTGAAGAACCAGATTGTCTTTGTTCGCGACGGTTACGGGCCGGGCGATATGGTGACGGCGGCACTGCAGAGCGAACGGGCTGAAGGGGGCGTTCCCGCAGGGGCGAAGGTGACAATTCAGGCGTTCGTCGATGGTAAGACCGTCTTCACCGGACCGACAACCGTCGATGCCGACGGTCGCTGCTCGGCACGGTTCCCGCTGCCGAAGGAAATCACGCGCGGTGAAGGAACGCTGGCATTCATCATCGAGGATGGCGGAATTGTTGAGACGGCGAGCAAGACGATTCCCATTTTACTGCAGACCGTCGATTTGCAGATGTTTCCGGAAGGGGGCGATCTGATCGCCGGTTTGCCGGCCCGCGTTTACTTCGAGGCGCGCACGCCGACCAAAAAACCGGCCGACATCGCCGGCGTAATTGTCGATGAACAAGGCGAGACCGTTGGCGAATTCCGCAGCGAACACGAAGGCCGTGGCCGCTTCGCTTTCACGCCCAATGCGGAATCGAAATACTCGCTGAAGATCACCGAGCCGTCGGGCATCAAGACGATATTCCCACTGCCCGAAGTGAAAGCAACCGGTGCGGTCATCACCGCCACCAAATCGCGTTACAAGTCGGGTGAGCCGGTTCGATTGCAGGTTGCCAGCAGTTCCTCGCGTGCTGTGAAGGTAACGTTGAGCCAACGCGAAGTTGAGGTTGCTTCGACGACGATGGATATCGCGGCATCGAATCGAATCGATGTTGTATTAGAACCGCCGGCAAATGTTGACGGCGTGTTGATTGCGACTCTGTGGGATGAGCAGGGCAAACCGCTGGCCGAACGGCTCGTGTTCCGCCAGCCGGAAAAGAGCGTCAACGTTGTTGTGATCTTCAATGAGAAATCGTACACGCCCGGATCGGCGGCCAAACTGACGGTGCGGACCACCGACGCCGATGGCAAACCAGTTGCAGCGGTTGTCGGTCTGACCGTCACCGATGACAGCGTTTTAGAGTTGATCGAAAAACGCGAGCAGGCACCACGTCTGCCGGTAATGGTGCTGCTCGAAAACGATGTCCGCGAACTGGCCGACGCGCACGTTTACCTCGATCCCCATAATCCCAAAGCGCCGCTGGCCGTCGATTTGTTGTTGGGAACGCAGGGGTGGCGGCGGTTCGCGTTTGTTGAGACGACGAAGTTTCTCGCCGCTCACGGCGACACAGCCCGACGCGTGTTGGCACTCAGGCTGCAGATCCAACGTGATTCTGGTCAATTGCTGGGTGCATCCCGCGGCAGACGCTTCAACCTGAATGACGGATTCGGATTTGCACCTCCCGGTGCTGATGGCGCGGCCGCCCCGCCGCAAGGCGCGGCGGAAAGGGATAAAAAGCCACAGGCGGCCCCGGCACCCCAGGCCGCTCAGGTTCCAAAGGATGCCGCAGGACCGCCGGAAAAGAGACCCGTCGTTGCTGCCGAACGACCGGCCGCCGTTGCAAGACCAGCAGAGCCGGCTGCCAAGCAGCAATTGCGACAGGCGCTGGCGAAAGCCGATTTGGCCAAGAAAGCCAAATTCGGTGCTTTCGCCGCCAAGCCGCTTGGCAACCGCCGTATGAAACGAATTGCGATGGTGATGGTGCGGGAATTCGCCCACCAGGTGCGAAAGGACCGACAGCCGAACGATCGGGTTGATTTCACCGAAACCCTGTACTGGAATTCCGGTATCAAGACCGATGCGAAAACGGGTGAAGCAACGGTAGCCTTCGGCATGAGCGATGCCGTAACCAGCTTCCGCGTGCTGGCCGATGCGTTTGGTGCCAACGGTACCGTCGGCGGCGGCACAAAAGTGGTCGATTCCATCGAGCCGTTCTATGTGGAACCGAAGTTGCCGTTGGAAGTCACCTCGGGCGATGTGATCGAACTGCCGTTGGGCATCGTCAATTCGACGCCCGACATGTTGTCGCAAACAACGCTGGTCGCTGTCGCCAAAGGTCTCACCATCGCCGAGACAACACCGTTCGATCTGCCGGGCGAAGCACGCGTGCGGCGGTTAATGAACATCGCTGTTGGAAACATCAGTGGCGAAACCGACTTCACACTGAAAGCGACCGCCGGACCGTACAGCGATGCAGTAACGCGAAAACTCAATGTCGTACCGTTGGGCTTTCCGATTGAAATCGCTCGCGGCGGAATGCTGAATGCCGACGAAACACGGACGCACGAAGTCACGATTCCCGCACAGATTGTGCCGGGCAGCATCACCACTGAAGTCCGCGTTTATCCGTCGCCTATGGCCGGCATGACCGAAGCGCTGAAAGCGTTGATTCGCGAACCGTACGGCTGCTTCGAGCAAACCAGTTCCAGCACCTATCCGCTGGTCATGGCACAGCAGTATTTTCAGTCGCATGTCGGCGTCGATCCAGCGTTGATCGAACGCAGCAACACGATGTTGGAAAAAGGCTACAAGCGATTAATCGGCTACGAGTGCAAGCAGGGCGGGTTCGAGTGGTTTGGTGCCGATCCCGGACACGAAGCGTTGACCGCCTATGGCCTGATGGAATTCAGCGACATGGCCGAAGTGCGCAATGTCGATACGGGAATGATTTCCCGCAGCCGGGAATGGCTGTCGGGTCAACGCGACGGCAAGGGCGGCTTCAAACGCGAACGCCGTGCCTTGCACACGTGGCTGGCCGACCCCGACGTCTCCAACGCGTACATCACCTGGGCGCTGCTGTCGGCTGGGGAAACCGGTCTCGACCGTGAAGTCGACGCAGTGAAGGGAACAGCCAAGGCGAGCCAGAACAGTTACGTGTTGGCGTTGGCGGCCAACGTGATGATGCTGGCCGAAGAGACCGAAGCGGCCACCGTACTTCGCGACCGACTTGTCCAACTGCAGAACAACGAAGGCGTGGTTGATGGGGCGACGAAATCCATCGTCGGCAGCGGCGGTCAGGCACTCGCCATCGAAACCACCGCGCTGGCGGCACTCGCCTGTTTGGGCGATGCCGAGTACATCGACTTCACCGACAAGGCCATTCGCTACTTGGCTGAAAGCTGCAAGGGGGGCCGTTACGGCTCGACGCAATCGACGGTTCTCGCACTCAAAGCGATTGTTGCCAACGACAAGGCGATGGCACATCCCAAATCGCCCGGCCGCGTCCAGCTTGTGGTCGATGGCCGCCTGTTCGGGACGCCGGTGAAGTTCGACCGCAAGACGCAAGGGACAATTGAACTGCCCGACATGTCCCGCATTCTCACTCCCGGCAAACATACGATTGCGGTAAAAATGATCGACGGGTCGAGCATGCCGCACACGGTCACCATCCGACTATTCAGCACGCGGCCCGATTCATCAACCGACTGCAAAGTGACGTTGGAAGTTTCTCTCGCCGACGAGCAGATCGCCGAAGGCGAAGTGACCGAAGCCCGCGTTCGCGTCGAGAACAAGACCGAAGAAGCCATTCCGACCCCGATTGCCATCATCGGCATTCCGGGCGGATTGGAAGTGCGTCACGATCAGCTGAAGGAGTTGGTCAAATCGAAGCAGGTAGCCGCCTACGAAGTCCGCGGCCGCGAAGTCATTCTCTACTGGCGCGACATGGCCGCCGGCCAGCAGCGCGAGTTCCCGTTAAGTCTCGTCGCCGCCATCCCGGGGAGTTACTCGGGTCCGGCCAGCCGCGCGTATTTGTATTACACCGACGAACACAAACAGTGGGCCGAACCGCTGCACGTGGAGATTTCGGCGAAGTAAGTCGGAACGATTCCTGAGAAGAAACGAAAAATCCCAGGGGCTGCTCGAGCCCCTGGGATTATTTTTGTGCGGTGACAACTCATCTTCACAGGGAAGACGCGTCGTTGGTCCGACTGTTTACTGTGTGATCTTGCAACCCACCAATGCCGGCTTGAGTTTGGTCACGCCGCTGTCGGTGACGCCCGTTCCGGTGAGCCGTATCGTTTTGCAATTCTTGAACGCTTTCAGATGTTCCAGACCGGCGTTCGTCACTTGCGTGTCGGTCAGGTCAAGGAATCCCAGGTCTTTGAGAGCCGTCAAATGTTCCAACCCGGCATCCGTGATCTCGGTACCGGCGAGATGCAACTGGACAAGACTGGTCAGGCCTTGAAGACTCTTCAGCCCGGCGTCGGTGATTGGTGACTTATTCAGTTTCAGCTTTGTGAGACTGCTCAGCCCCTTGAGGTGTTTCAGATCGGCATCGCCGACTGGCTCTCGGTTGAAGTACACCGAATCCACACCGCTCGTTCCACGCCAGACGACGTCCGCACCAAGTTTTTCAAGCGCGGCAAGCGCTTTTCGTGCCGCTTTCATCTGCTTCTCAGTCATACACGACTCTCGAAATCACGTGAACTACGATACAAGCGAACCCTTCGCCCCACAGCCAATCCATCACGACAACCCCACTCTATTGGAAATCACGGTCGGAAACAACCAGATGCATCCTCTGCGCAGGGCGGCTCAGTTATTCACAATGTCTGCGGGGTGCCTGGGGGAGAAGCGGAGTCTTCGGAGCGTATCCCGCGGTTCTAGAATTTGAAAGTTGCACGAGCGTTCGCTGTGGCATCGAAGACTCTGCCACAGGCACCCTCCCAAGATACCCAGCGTGAATAATTGAGCCGCCCTGTCACTCGCCACCGCGCACTGCGAATCGCCCCTTCACTTCCTGTAGAATCCAGTGTTTTGAGAAACTGCCTCAAAGCACACTGGACGCCGATGAGCGACGTCACTCAGATTCTTTCTACCATCGAAGGCGGCGACGCACAGGCCGCCGAGCGGCTGTTGCCACTGGTTTACGAAGAATTGCGCAAGCTGGCCGCCCAGAACATGGCGCAGGAATCGCCTGATCACACGTTGCAGCCGACGGCTTTGGTGCATGAAGCCTACATCCGGCTGGTTGGTTCCGATGATTCCGCAAATGGACAGCATTGGGACGGTCGCGGGCATTTCTTCGCCGCCGCCGCCGAGGCCATGCGTCGGATTCTCGTCGAAGCATCGAGAAAAAAGGATGCTGCGAAGCGAGGCGGCAATCTCCAACGGGTTCCCCTGGATCCGAATGATGTCGCAGAGTTGACGAATTTGGAAGACGTACTCGCCATCAACGAGGCGTTGGAAAAGCTCTCACAGCACGACGCCCGTGCGGCCGAACTCGTTAAACTACGCTACTTTGCGGGATTGCCCACAGAATCTGCCGGCGAGATTCTCCAGCTATCGCGATCGGCCGCATACGAGCAGTGGGCCTATGCGAAAGCCTGGCTACGGCGAGAACTGCAAACGGAGGAATCTGCAGATAATTAAGAAAACGCTGCGATTTCCCCGGACAAATCCGACACCGTCTGCGCATCGTTATCTGATAGTCCCCAACATCAGGTTCAATTCCCACGAACGAAGAATTGGCCAAGAC
This sequence comes from Planctomycetota bacterium, assembly GCA_963581435.1. GTDB lineage: Bacteria > Planctomycetota > Planctomycetia > Planctomycetales > Planctomycetaceae > JABISG01. The sequence goes on along the minus strand of CAUZOL010000136.1, from coordinate 10,679 downwards.
GGCCTTCCTGGCGTGCCTCCGTCTGGATTCTCCGGAGCAGCGCGAAAGCTATCTGCAGGAAGCGTGTGAAGACGCTTTGCTGCGGCAAAATGTCCGAGAATTGCTCGACGCGCATGACGGCAATGGGTCGTTTCTCGAGCAGCCTGCCGCCGCACCGGCAGTTACCGGTGGCGAAGAAGCGGTGCGCGAGCAAATCGGCACCCCGTTGTACATGTCGCCCGAGCAGGCGGAAATGAGCGACGTCGATGTCGATACCCGCAGCGACGTTTATTCGCTGGGTGTCGTGCTGTATGAACTGCTCGCCGGCAACACGCCCTTCGACCGCGAAACGCTCAAGCAGGCCAACCTGGTCGAACGCCTGCGGATCATCCGCGAAGACGAACCGCCCAAGCCGAGTGCCCGAATCAGCACACTCAAGCTGGAACAACTCAGCACAATCAGCAACCAACGCGGTCTCGACCCACGAAAATACGCGCACACTCTCGCCGGCGAACTCGACTGGATTGTGATGCGAGCGTTGGAAAAGGACCGCACCCGGCGGTACGAATCGGCCAGTGCATTTGCGGCCGACATCGAGCGCTACCTGGGCGACGAACGCCAACTGAGTTTCAACTACTTTGGACGCTGGCGCGGCAGCCGGGCCGTGCCTTCACCCGCAACGAACTCATGGATCGTTGTCGCGGTACCGATGCTCCCTCGTTCGAGCGGACGATCGATGTCCACATCCGCTCTCTGCGGCACAAACTTGAGAGTTCGTCGGGAGTGATCGAAACCGTAAGAGGTGTCGGTTACCGCTGCCGGTCGGAAGAGTAATCACCGCCGGCTTCTTGTCCTTCTCACGGATGCGAAAACTCCGTAACCGCCGTCGCACGCTCTTCGACAAAGACTCGTCGCGTCCTGCTCATGGAAAGAACTGCCGGATGGGTTTATGCTACACCCACGGACCAGCCGTTCCAGATTCATGGGAGACAGGAATTGACGACGTCGAACTTGAAAAGAGTTTGGTCATCGAAGTGGGCTGTTTGCCATACGCTCACATCGCTGCTGATTGGATGTGGAGTCTTGCTTTGCACATCGACCTGTCAGGCACAGGGCACTGTTGCTGTGGAAGAAGCACCGCAGCCGCTGTCGCCGGCCGAGGCAGTCAAGCGGTTCAAGGTCGCCGAGGGTTTGCAGATCAAGCTGGCTGTCTCCGAGCCTCAAGTCAGCCAGCCGTTGTCAATCAGTTTCGATGAGCGCGGTCGGATGTGGGTGCTGCAGTACCGGCAATTCCCCAATCCAAACGGCTTGAAGCCGATCAAAGTTGATAACTGGCTGCGAACCAAATACGACAAGCTCCCCGAGCCACCGCCGAAGGGGCCGAAGGGCAACGACCGGATTTCGATCTACGAAGACACCAACGGAGACGGTCGCGCGGATACCGTCAAACACTTTCTCTCGAACTTGAATCTCGCTTCCGGAATGGCCGTGGGATACGGCGGCGTGTATGTTGCGCAGCCGCCCTATCTGTTGTTCTACGCCGACCTGAATCGAGACGATGTTCCCGATGGCGATCCCGAAGTGTTGTTGCGCGGGTTCGGCATGGACGACGCCCACGCGTTTGCCAATTCGTTGACCTGGGGGCCTGACGGTTGGCTGTACGGCGCGCAAGGCAGCACGGCGACGGCCAACATTCGCGGCGTCGGCTTTCAGCAGGGTGTGTGGAGATTTCATCCGCGCACCAAACAGTTTGAACTGTTCGCCGAAGGGGGCAGCAACACCTGGGGTATCGACTTCGATCAGTTCGGCAACCTGTTTGCCGGCGGCAACACGGTCGAACCGCTCGTGCATCACGTCCAGGGGGCGTATTACGTCAAAGGATTCGGCAAGCACGGTCCGCTGCACAATCCCCATGCCTACGGCTATTTTCAGCCGGTGAAACATCACGGCTATACCGGCGATAGCCTGACCGGCGGATTCGTTCTCTATCAGGGCGGCGCATTTCCCCCACGTTTTAACGGCGCCTGCATTGCCCCCAACACGCGCCACAGTGCAAGCCGTTGGAGTACGGTGGAGACGCGCGGTTCAACATTCGCCACCCGCGCCGTCGGCGACTTCATCACCACCAGCGATATCTGGTTCCGTCCGGTCGATTCGACCGTTGGGCCGGACGGTGCTCTATATGTCGCCGACTGGTACGACTACAACATTTCGCATTCCTCGCCGAAGAACCGCAGTAAGTGGTATCAGCCAAGCCGAGACGACGGGCGCGTTTGGCGGGTCGCCCCCAAGGACGTCAAGCCGATTCCGTCCCAGCGAATCGATTTGGGCGCACAAACCAGCGACGAATTGATCGCTTTGCTTTCGCATCCCAACGATTGGTATGCACGGCAGGCCCGGCAACTGTTTGCCGAACGGCGGGACCGATCGATTGTCCCCCGACTCAAAACGATGCTCGCAGGCAGCGACCAGCGACTCGCGTTACAGGCACTGTGGTCGATATACGTCAGCGGCGGTTTCGACGGGAAACTTGCCAAGACGACATTGCGCAGCCCGCACGAATATGTTCGCGCATGGGCCGTCAGGCTGCTCGGCGACGAACGAAGCGTTTCGCCCCGGTTAGCGACACAGTTGGTGCGACTCGCTGGTAAGGAATCGAGCCTCATTGTTCGCAGCCAGCTGGCATGCACGGCGAAGCGATTGCCGACCGACGCGGGAATCCCCATTGTCCGCGAGTTGCTTCGCCAGGACGAGGACACGGAAGACATCCACGTGCCGCTGCTGCTGTGGTGGGCGATTGAAGACAAGGCGATCTCTGATACCAATGCGGTGTTGCGATTGGTCGAATCGTCCGATGCCTGGCAGCTACCGCTCGTGCGGAAGTTCATCGTCGAACGGCTCGCCCGCCGGCTGACGGCCGAAGGCACGGAAGACGGTTTCGCAGCCTGTGCGCGGCTACTGGCAATGGCGCCCAGCAATGCCGACGTCGATCTCATTCTGGCTGGAATGTTGAAGGCGCTGTCTGGACGCAGAATCGAGAGCGTTCCGAAATCACTGAAGTTGTCGCTCGACAAATTAGCGAAACGAAGACAATCCGATCCGAGAGTCATGCAGCTCGCATTGCGAATGGGAGCTTCGACAACAGCCGCCACACGATTCGTCGAAGACACCACTCGAGGGGCCGGTGACCGGGTCGCCATCATCCGCGCGCTCGGCGAAACGCGATCGGTGGGCAGTACCGAATCGTTGCTTCGACTGATCGGCCGCCGCGAGTCGGATTCGATTCAGACCGCGGCGCTGTCGGCGCTCGGTTACTTTCAGGACGACGGCATCGCCGCCGAGGTCCTCTCCACTTACAAAACCCTCAAACCCGGTGCGCGGTCGCAAGCGATTGACTTACTGTCTGGCCGCCCCTCTTGGGCAATGCAATTGCTCGCTGCCGTCGAGAAAAAGGCGATCGACCCCAAGCAGGTCACGCTGCCGCAAGTACGGCAATTGCTCCAACACGATGACAAACGGATTCAAACGGCTGTCGTCAAAACCTGGGGCAAAGTCCAGCTGGCAACGCCGCTCCAAAAGCAGGGCCGCATCTCAGCGGTGACCCAGTTGCTTTATCGAGGCAAGTCCGACACCACGCGCGGATTGATCGTCTACGAAAAGACCTGCGCAAGCTGTCACAAACTGCACGGCAAGGGAACGCCCATCGGCCCCGACCTCACCGGTGCCGAGCGAAAAGACCGCCAAAAACTGATCCGCAACATGGTCGATCCCAACGCCGAGGTCCGACCGCAATACATTTCCCACATCGCCGTCACCACCGACGGCCGCGTTCTGACCGGCCTGTTGGCAGGCTCGACAGCGGAAACGATCACCCTGCTTGACGCAAAAAACAAACGCACGATTCTCAACCGCGCCGATGTCGAAGAACTACGCGAGTCCACCGTCTCACTAATGCCCGAAAAACTACTCGACGAGTTAACCGACCAACAAATCCGCGACTTGATCGCCTATTTGCAATCGGCCGGTCCGGGCAAGTAGGCGGTCCGAAGAGTTCCGTTACTCGGTTGGCAATGCATCAATCATCCTGTCATCACCCTGCAACCCGACGAGAAAACCATGCAACATCATCCTGCGTTTCGCACGACGGCAACTGAATCGGGCATCAACCGCCGGGCTTTCATGCAAACGGTAGCGTCTTCGGCGGCGGTTGTTGGTGGGCTGACTTTGAGTGAAGCTGCTCATGCTGCGCCGGACGCCAAGCCACCCATCATCGATACTCACATGCACGTGTGGGCCAACGATCCGCAGCGGTACCCGTTTCCGCATCCGTATTCGAAGGACTTCAAGAAGCCGCCGCACGAGGGGACGGTCGAGATGTTGATGAAGGACATGGACCGGCACGGCTGCACGCATTCGGTTCTGGTCCAGGTCATCTATCACGGCTGGGATAACACTTACGTGGCCGATTGTGTGAAACGGTATCCGAAACGCCTGAAGGCTCACGGGCTGATCGACCCGACCGATCCCAAAGTGGCGGAGAAGATGGAGTTCTGGATGAAGGAACACGGGCTGCACGGCATGCGGTTCAGCGCAATCTACTACGAGAATGGCAAGCACGGCGGCGACGGTTGGATCAACGCCAGAGAAACGCATCGGCTCTGGCGTAAAGCCGAAAAGCTTGGGGCCGTGTTCAACTTCTTCATTGCACCGAAGCAACTGCCCAAGTTGGAAACGATGGTCCGTGCCCATCCGAAGGTGCGGGTGATTATCGATCACCTCAGCCAGATGGATCTGGGGGCTGAAGATCCCGAGCCGGATTTCCGTTTGCTGCTCGCCATGGCGAAGTACCCCAACGTGTGGGTGAAGGTTTCAGAACTCAGTTCGGTCTCAAAGTCGGGCAAGTATCCGTTTCCCGACGCCTATCCGCATGTGAAACGAGTTTACGAAGCGTTTGGTCCGGATCGCCTGCTGTTCGGAACCGGGTATCCAGGCGCTGCCCGTGCTGGATACAACCGCCCGCCATTGAACAAGGAAATGGACCTGTTCCGCAAGGAGATTCCCTTCTTCACGCCGGAGGATCAGGAGAAGATCCTCGGACGAAACGCCGCCCACCTGTGGGGCTTCGGCTCATCGACGTGAGGCTTGTGCGATCGGTTCGCTCTGCGTTGCTTCACTATTTCACGCTTCGCTTCCGTCACATGTGATGCGCCTCGTGTTCTATTTGTTCGCAATTGGTATTGGTTCAGGAGTTTCATTATGCCAGTCTCCAACACAAATCGTCGAGAGTTCTTCCAGACGACCGCGCTGCTTACCGCCGGTGGCCTCGCGAGTTTGCCCCGGTCTGCATCGGCTGACGAAACGGTGCAGAATTCAGCAATGCGAAAGCTGAAGATTTCTGCTGTGAAGACGTATCTCCTACGTCACAAATTAAAACGCCCCTTCGGGGTTTCGGTGTCGGTCCCGCTCGACAAGTTTCGCCAGACGCTGCTGGTCAAAATCGAAACCAATACCGGACTGGTTGGCTGGGGAGAAACGGCTCCGATTAACGGATCGCGTGGAACGATCGACGACCATCTTGCGCCGCGTTTGATCGGACAGAATCCGCTCGAACATCGAAGGCTTTGGCGACTGATGTGGGGACCGAATTTCGGAAATGCGTTGGCCGTTGGAGCGCTGGACATGGCGATCAACGATGTGCGCGGCAAGGCGCTGGACATGTCCGTTGCGGAACTGTTTGGTGGACGATTACGCGATCGCGTTCCTGTGTATGCATCGGCGATGAATTACGTCGCAGGATTGGAGCCGGAAGATCACTTCTCCCAGGAAGCGGCCGCGCTCGTAAAACAAGGCTACCGTACTTTGAAGATGCGGATTGGCCGCTACTCTGTCGCGCGTGAAGCAAAGGTCGCTGCAGCAATTCGCGAAGCGGTCGGCCCAAAGATTCGACTGATGGCCGACGGGAATGCTGCCTATACGATGGCCACCGCCGTGCAAATGGGGCACGAACTGCACAAGCTCGGTTTTGAAGTGTTTGAGGAACCGTTGCCACAGTCGCCGAAGTACACTGGCTATGAAGAATTAAGACGTAAGCTTCCGCTTTCGCTGGCAGCGGGTGAAGCCGTGGATTCGCGGGCCAGCGCAAAAGAGTTGATCGATCGGCGGGTCATGGACATCATCCAGCCGGACATCAGCCTGTGCGGGGGAATCGGCGAGGCGTTGTTCATCGCCGAAATGGCAAGCCTCTCGGGCATTCGCTGCATCCCGCATTGCTGGGGCGGCGACATTATCATCGCTGCCACCGTTCAATTGCTCTCACTGCTGCCCGATCCACATTGGGGGTTCCCCACCGACACACCGATGCTCGAACTCGACCAGTCGGAAAATCCCTGGCGGAACGGACTTGCCCGGAAACCAATTCAAGTGCGCGACGGTCACGTCAACGTGTCGAGGAAACCGGGACTCGGAATCGAAGTGGATGAAGACGTCGTGAAACAGTACGCCGTGTAAACCAACCTCAGCATACGAAAGGTGACGTCATGCCACCTCGGCGACAACTGGCGATCACCGTTATCGGGACCATCGTCGGGGCGGCGGCGCTCCTGTGGTTCGTAAGGATGGGTAGAACTCCCGCCGCGCGGACAACGCACGACAACCGACAACGCCAGATCACAGCGGACGACAACATCGACACGTCTCCACTGGCCAGCCAACGTGACGTCATCATTGTTGGAGCAGGTATCTCCGGCCTGACTGCCGCGTTGGAACTGGGACGTGGCGGTGCGAACGTCACCGTGATCGAAATGTCGTCGGTTTTTGGCGGCCATGCGGTGATGTCGCAAGGCGGTGTTTCGATTGTGAACACGCCGGCTCAAACTATCGAGGGCATCACCGATAGTCCGGATTTGGCGTACAAGGACTTCATCGACTGGGGTGAAGACGCCGATGCCGATTGGGTCCGCTATTACGTCGATAATTCGCGGGAGGAAATTTACGATTGGCTGACGGATCTGGGCCTGCAATTCGACGGAGTCCTGACAGCACCGGGCAACTCGGTCAACCGCTTTCACCAACCGCGGGGTCGAGGCATCGGACTCGTCAGCCCGATTTATCGGGAATGTCTCGAATTGGACAACGTCGAATTCGTCTGGAACACGAAGGCCGAACAACTACTGACCAAGGACGGACGCGTCGTCGGCGTGTTGGCGCAGAACGTGCGAGATGAACAGGAACGTGAGTTCCGTGCGCCGGCCGTCATTCTGGCGACGGGGGGTTTCCAAAGCAATCTGGACATGGTCCGCGAATTCTGGCCGCAGGAGTTTCGGTTTCCCAAGCGGATTCTGGCCGGCTCCGGCCGCAATTCCCTCGGCTCCGGACACGAGATGGCCCGAAAGGTCGGCGCGGACCTTGTGAAGATGGATCATCAATGGAACTACTTCACCGGCATCCCCGATCCGCGTTATCCGAACAGCAACCGTGGCCTGAGTGCGGCAAACATGCACGGCATCATCGTGAATTCGCAAGCGAAACGATTTGCCAACCTGCATGGCTGGGCCAAGGAAGTGATGCCGGTCTTGCTCAAGCAGGATGACGCCACTCTCTGGTTTGTTTTCGATGAAGCCAGTAAGCCGAAGTTTGTCATTTCCGGATCGGACTGGGCCGACTTCAACGTCGTCGAACGGCTAGTTTTGAAGAACACGGAGCTGGTGAAGTCGGCCGACACCCTCGACGAACTGGCCCAGATGACGGGACTTCCCAATGTGAACCTGACCCAAACAATCCGGCGTTACAACGAGTTGGTTGAAAAAGGCGTGGATGAAGATTTTGACCGATTCGGCCCCGAGCAGTCGGACTATTCCAACTCAGCGTCTCCGAAACTCGAGACGCCACCGTTCTACGCGATGCAGGCTTTTCCCTTGACGCGCAAGAGCATGGGAGGCGTTGCCATCGATTTGGACTGCCGCGTTCTGGACAAGAAGCAACAGCCAATTCCGGGCCTGTTCGCCGTTGGCGAGTTAACCGGTTTGGCGGGCATCAACGGCAAGGCGGCGCTGGAGGGAACCTTTTTGGGACCGTGCATTGTCACTGGGCGCGTCGCGGCGCGGTTCCTGCTGAAACAACCGGGGGTGGCAAAAACCCTGCCGACGCGTGGTGACACGCGCTGCGCGACCTGCCACGACCTCAACGAGTTGCTGTCGGAGCCTCGACCGGGTTATTGGCATTTCGAGAAGGTCCACACGGTTGTCTCGCAGCGCGGCACCGACTGCCGCCACTGCCATGCCGAACTCGCACCGTATCGCGAAGACAATCACCACTTCAACCAGCAGGCGCTGACGGCCAGTTGCGTTTCCTGCCACGTGGCGCAGGAGTGAAAACCGGCAACTCGTCTCACAAGGCCTGTGCGTGAAACTCGTTCACTCGGCGTCCAGCAGTTTCTCGAATTCGGCGAGCAGTGGGCGATACGCGAACTCATTCAGCACGGCAATCAGGCCGCGGTCACTTTGATCGGTTGCGACGTCGGCGACGGTGGTGATGGTGTCGTACATCGATTCGACGGCCGTCTCCAGATGCTCGATTGTTTTTTCGGTGTCGCCGTTTTTCTTTGCAATCGCCGCCTCACGGGTCGCCTTGACGGCAGCAAGGTATGTCAGAACGTATTCACCGCGTTTGGCGTAGTAGAATGTGATTTTGGTGGCGCGGGGGTCGATGGAACCGTTGACGCGATACAGTTCAATCATCATCTGCGTGTAATGGTCGTTCGCTTCCTGCCACCAGTCGGGAAGTTTTTCCGCCCGATAGTGTTTCATCAGCATTCCCTTGACGGGAAAGGTGAAGCCGATGTCGTGCTTGTCGATGAGCGCAGTCGCCTGCTGCAGATGCTGTTCGCCCAACCACATCCGTTCGGTGGCCGACTTATTGTCGGTGATAGTTTCCCACAAATCGAAATAAGAATCCTTTGGTGTCAGGTCGGCATGCCAGGCAGACTGTGCGAGAAAATGGACCGACGAGTCGAGTTCGGCGGGGATCCAGTACCGCGTCGAAAAACCGTCCCAGCCCAACCTCTTTAACTCGTCCATCAGCGTGCCGAGGCTTCCCAGCGAAGATTGCGGCAGGATGCCGACGTTGTCGTCGGCCAGCGTGAGGATGAGTTGCGAACGCACTTTCTTTGCCGGTACCAGGGCCAGCAATTCTTTGTGTTCGGCCACTCGGCGCGCGGTGTAATCGATGAAGTGCAGCGTCGCCGCCTCTGCGGGCAAGATACGATCGAGCAGCGGAAACAGCGCCGGATCGACGCCCGTAACCACAAGTTCCACCTTGCCGCCATCGGCACGGGTGAGCAGCGATTCGTCCTTGAACAGGTTGTTAAGGAAAGCGAGCGCTACGACATTTCCCTTCAAGGCTTGTTCGCCACGCTTTCCGGACGCAATAAGTTTTCGGTCGCGCGCGGTGGCGACCAGCTGAGCGAGTGTGACATCGCCGAGATCGCGCTGAGACAAAAGTTGTTTCCATGCCTGCCCGGCATGCTGGTCCCATTCGGGGAATTCGGGCAGCGTGAGGTATAGTTTTTCAATGCTGGGATACGTTTTAAGATAAGCACGAATTTTCGCCGCAACGGCCTGTTTAAGTCGCTTGTCGTTCGGACCTTGTTTCGCGCCGGGCAGAATCGTCAGCTGATTCAAACCAGTGGCCACCTGCGATCCGGGCAGCACTTTTTGGAATTCGCGGGGGAACTCCAATGGCGAAATCGAAATGCCGACCGTCATCCCCAGTTTGCGGGCTTCTGCGATGATGCCGCGGGCGTGCTTGATGCCGGCGGCGGTCATTTCGTCGTGACCTGTCTTGCCGGCGAAGTCGGGATTCTCGAAAACCTTTGCACCGCCGAAAGCTTTCTTGCCAACCGTGTCGCCATCGACGCGAAATCGATCGCCGAACCACTGTGTGGCCGTCTGTTTTTTCACGCCGCCGAATTCATAATCGACGAACGGCTGCCACGGATAGACTGACAGCATCAGATCGTTGTACTTCAGCTTGGCGAGTTGACCGAGAAACTTCTTGTGATCGGCCAGTCCCCAGGATTCCGGGCCGATGCAGAAATCGTTGATCGTCCGCCAGGTGCGGGTCCGCAATTGCGGTTCGAGTGTGACGTCGAACCCGTCGAGCTTCAACGGTTGTTTCTCCAGCGGGAAGATGTCCTCTCGCAACATGTACCGCACACCGAAGCGCTGCCCCAATTCGTACGCGGCCCACAATGTTGCCTCGGGAGTATCGCCGCCAACCACCAGTGCATTTGCGTCGCCGGTTTGAACGCTCTTTAGCACGATGCCCTGGTCGGTTACCTTCGGCCAATTCGATCCGATAGTCTGCTTGAGCGCGGAATTGGTTGCCGGACTGCCGATGAGGACAATCTGTTTTGCAGCAGCGGGTACCTTGTTCGTCGGCACGACTTCGACGTTCTGAAACAACCGACGAAACTGTCCGGCCAATTCTGTTGCGGCGAAACGTTCCAATTCCGGCGCCTTGGCATCCGAAACGACGTAAACTCGTTCGACGTCACTGGCGTGCGAAATTGATTGACCGACGGCGAGGATCAATGTTGCGGTGATTAGGTGTCGGAACATCAGCGGTGACCCCACGTATTTCAGGCGTATCAATTTAGCCCCGTGTGAATACACACGGGGGAGCGTTGAATTGGGTTGACGGCT
>CAUZOL010000135.1:0-16928 GCA_963581435.1 Planctomycetota bacterium | reverse complement strand
CATTCAGAGATTCCATCGTCTCGACCTCGGAAATCCCCCATGATCCCGAGATCGATTCCACACGTCAAATCAAGCAGCACCCACTAAAATGCGCGAAGAACCGATTTTTGCAACTTAACCCGTTGGCGATGTCGATGGGTTTGTTTGCAACAAATGGGTTGCGAACTGAGAACCGTCGGCGCAGCCGTGTCGCGCGCGGAATGACATCCCGGCCCAACGAGTCCTGACGCCACAGATGTGAAAGCAGTTGACACCGATGGCAGACAGCCCTCGAAGCGACATAAGCCACCGTCGATTGCTCAGCGGATGCGCTCTGAACCGGCTGTACCCGATGTGATATGCGACAGGGCACCGGTCTCTTCGCCATCGAAAACGTCGTTCAGCAGCGTCAGCATTTCAATGCTTCGCTGCGAACAAGTCGGCAATGCGGTTCTGCCGTCCTCGGTTGTGCCCACCTCGTCGGCGGCATCGATGTTGAGATCCACGGACATTGCTCGTGACCGTTATGAGGTGGGGGACTCTTTTCAACTGGGATTGCTCTGTGACTGCGCAGCGGTGATTTCAGCACGTCCGCATCTGCCGACAGTCCGTCTCAACCTTAGTTCACCTTTGTTGACCGAACAGCGGGCAGCGGCAAAAAAGCGTCGCGTGTTGGCTCTGTTGGATGCGTGAATCGGCGCAATCGGCACAGGCCGCGCGATTGCTGGCGGCGAATCATTGTCGGCGACCAGGAATAGAAGCTCGATGCGCAAGTTTTGAAGTTGTGCTATTCGTCAACTCAAAGTGATCTCGCCTGAGAAACCCGTGCACAATCGTAACCCGAAGCGTTAGCGAGGGACTTTGCGAGAGAATCATAAATGGCTCCCTCGTTTACGGTTCGGGTAACGATCATCCCCAAACCGCAACTTCAAAAAGCGCAAGAGAAAGAGCCTTCTGGAATCGTCCTTCGCTTGCGCTTAAGGCTTTTTTGATCACGCCGAGCTACTTGTCCGCGAGGCGAATGATTCCGTCCCAGCCGGAAGGGGCGATTCGGTTGTTCTGGGCAATGAGCATTCCGAGAAAATCCTGCGCGCGGTCTGTTGTCGGCATTTGATGCAGGCAGGCGTAGGCGTCTTCCCAGCGTCCTGCGACGAAATGGTCGACGCCCTCGTCGTAGTCGGCCAATTGTTTGTCGCTGAGGCTGGGAAACTCCGCCAGCGGTGGAACGAGTTCACTCACTTCGACAACTTTGTCCATGCCGTACGGAAGAATTTTTGCCAATCGGCGGATACGTCCTTCGTCGGGACCAAACCGCTTTCGCACAGCATTGGCTGCCGTATCACCCAGCACAATTGGAACGCGCAACTTCTTGGTCATCCCCTCCAGCCGGCTGGCCAGATTGACCACGGGACCGAAGACCGTCACTTTGACCTGGTCGGCAGTTCCCATTTCCCCGGCAACCGCCCGTCCGTGCGCGATGCCGATTCCCACTTCGAAATTCGCCAGCGGGTGATCTTCCTGTTGACTGATTTCGGCGAACGCGCGGCGGATGCCCAGAGCGGCCCGACAGGCATTCAGCGGTGCCTCGTCGGATGCGAATGGCCAACCCCAGAACCCAAGCGTGGCGTCTCCCTGAAAGTCGGCGGTGACCCCGCCGAAATGATCGATCTGGCGCTGCATGACCTCCATTGCGGCGCTGACCCGTTCGAGCAGCCCGATCAGGTCATCGGCCGACTGTTCTGCCTTGTGACTGAAGCCACGCAAATCACAAAACATGACGGCGACATCGCATTCGCGCGGTGCCAGGACTTCCGTGTCGAGATTGTCGCCAAGCAACGACAGGACGTTGGCCGGAAAATATCGCCGTAGCCCCGACTGTTGTTGTTCCAAATTCTTGAGTCGTTGGACCGAACTGATGATCTCTGCCACGAGTTCGGTGAATTTCACATCGGCCTGCAAATCGGCGACTTCGCGATTCGGCAGATTGGCTCCCACACTGTCGGTTCCCAATGCGCCGGCGACGTACAGTCCCCACGGTTTCCCGCTCGGCGCGGCGACGGGCGTGCAAAACGCCCAGTCCAACTCGGCGACCGACGTGTATTCGTCATTGCCGAGGGGGCTGTTGGGCTGCCAGGTATGCAGAACCGTTCGCTTTCGATCGACGAGCGAGTCGTGGACAAGGCGGCGGCTGGGGCGGAATTCGCCGGCCGTTTCCCGCCTTCGATCACTGTGAACAACATCGACCACGGCCTGTTTCTCGCCCCCCAGGCGAACGATTGCGACGGCATCGGAGCGGGCAACGCCGGCTAATAGCAAACTCGTCAGGCGATCGTGAAACTCCAGATCGGTCCGGGCTCCCCAAATCACTTCCGGCAACCGCGACAGAACATTGATTCGATTGTCTGCATCGTGGTAGCGAACTTTTTGCAATTCCTTGGGATCAAATGTCAGCTCTTCCAGTGGTTTTTCGATTGGAGAAAGCGGTTCGGTGCCGATTCTTACAACCCTGAATGCGGTCGAACCGAGAATGAAACTCTGGCCCGACTGCACCCGGCACTTCTGTACTTCGTTCCCGGCAAAGAAGAGCGGATTGGCTGCATGCGACAGCCGTTCGACATCGACGAAATCGGTCTCCGATTTCAGCCGGACGTGATGCCGTGAAATGTGCGCATCCCAGGGGATCGGCAGATCGACTTCCGGGGCGCGGCCGACCTCGTAACTTTTGTCGGGCAGCAACGGCATTCGCAGGCGTTGGCGGCGATCGGGGCCTGAGACATGTAATTCGATCAACGTTGCGTCGACCTTTCCGATCCGGCCGAACGCGCGTTGCCCGAATGGATTCGGGACGCCGCAGCGATCGCCGTTCCGAGTCGCAGCCCGCGATCGCTGAGTCCGCGCTTGACGAAGTACAGCAGCAGGACAATCAACCCGCCGGCGACAACCATTGCCATCAGGGCATTGTTGATCATCCCTCCGCGCATAACTTCGATGGGCTGCAGCGCCTCGCGGCGGCGTTCCTGCACAACGGCGATCCAGCCGGTCTTGCCGACGGGAGAAAATGCCGCCAGCCAGTCGACTCCGTATTCCTCGGCCTCCTCAGTATCAATTTTTCCGACGGGATCCTGGTAGATGGCGTCGCGGTCGATCCCTCGTGCAGCGTCGCCGCCGCGATTCGACGTGATGAGTTGCTTGAGTTTCAGTCCGATACTCGCGTCAACCGTCAACGGTTCCGATGCGCCTGTGGCCTTCAGATTCTCCGGGGTCATCCAGGGATGGTCGAGCAGTTCGCCGTCGCGGGCGTCAATCAACGCGACGACACGATCGACCTCGCCCGTTCCTTGACCAACGACGTGCCGTTCGTAATCGGCGAGCAATTGCCCCAGGTGGGTCGTTCTGCCCAGCACGCCGATGACATTTTCTCCCGTCGCATCGAATACCGGCACGGTGATTGCCACCATGTATCGCCGGGTCGCCTGACTGACGAACGGAAAGCAGATGTGCGGTTTGCTGATGGGTTCGACATGGTCGGGTATGTTCTTGATTGGGTACTCGCCGCTCCCGTCGGCAAGCGATCGTCCGTGAAAGTAGTTTCGGTGCCTATAGCTGTGATCGACGGTGTCGGCACTGTAGGGGCCGCGCCAACGCTGGGTTCCGTTGGCGGCGACAAAGAACCAGCTGCTGTCCGATTCGCGCGACTGCGCACCGCGGCGCTCATCGACCGTCTCTTTCTGCCGATTCAGAAATTGGTCGAGCGATTTTCGGTCAGTCCAACCGTTTGCCTCGGCGCTTTCAATGGCAGCGACAAGTTGCTCGTTCCTGGCGACCTGCTCTAAGACGCTTGTTCGGTCTTCCAACTCGCGCTGAAGGCTTCGCGCTAGAATCCTGGCGGCGTGTGCGTCGCTTTCGAGCGCCCGTTGCGTCAGGTTTCCTTCCGCTGCGCTGAGGGCGCTGCTCATCGCTTCGTAAATAAAGGGAGCAGTGGCGGCCAGCAATAAGCCGGGACCGATGATGCCGAGCGCCAACAACGGCCGCTTGGCGCGCTGGCGGTCGCGCAGTTCTAATTCGTCCAATACGGCCTGCGCGTTGGGGTATCGTTTTTGTGGATCGATTTGGAGGCAGCGTTCGATGATTTCAGCCAGCCGGCGATCGACGCCGGGAATTGTGCGAAGCGATGCGGGATATTCGCCGTCCTGCAGCACCTTGCGATAGACCTCCAGACGTTCTTCCAAATTGCCCGCCGCGCGCACCAGTTCGTCGTTCTCGGGTGTTCGGAATGGCGGTGCACCGCTGAGCATTTGGTATAGCAGCGCCCCCAACGCGTAAACGTCCCAGCGTGCGTCGGGAACGCTGGAAGTGCCTGCCTGTTCCGGGGCCATGTAAAATAACGTGCCTAGTGCGGGGTTTTGCTCGTAGGGAAGTCGCGACTGGCCGAAGTCGCAGAGTCGCGGCTCAAAATCGACATCGAGCAACACATTGGCGGGCTTCAAATCGCAGTGCAATATTCCGCTGCCATGTGCCTGCACCAACGCCACCAAAACCGACTTGGCAATGCGGACTGCTTCGCGCGCCGGCAGTGGACCGTCGGCGAGGTACCCTGCCAGCGATCCGTTCTGCAGATATTCCATCACGTAGTAGGGGGGATCGCTTTCCCAGCCGACCGCGATGAGCCGCACAATATTTCGCGACGTATACAGCACCGAGAGTTTTTCGACCTCGCGATTGAGCAGCGACCAATCCAGGCCGCGCCGGTGCGAGTAGAATTTGATGGCGACCTGCTTGCCCGTATTCTGCTCCTCGGCCAGCCACACCGAACCGTAAGCCCCTTCGCCGATGCCTTGGAGAATCGTGTATCCCGGGACCGATGCCGGCGCCAATTCCGTTGGCTGACTCTGCCGCCGCGCCTGCAGGATTTCCTCGTCGGATTGCCTCAGCGTATCGTCGTTCGCATCGGTATCGGTGGCGACGGTTGGTCGCTTCGAGGCAGCTTCGTTTTCGAATTGGTCCGACGACATGCTCTTTTCTCAGCAGGAGCGTCATTTCTGAAGGGCGCTCCACAGGATACCAGACTCCCGGCGACACTCAAACCGTGCAGCGTATCCGCGATAAAACGACCGACAACGCAGGACAACCAGCCGGTCGCGCAAGCAAGGGTTCAACCAGAGGTTGCGACCGAAACACCCTTGCTTGCGCGGCGGTCTGGTACTCAGACTCGATTCGTGAGCAACCGAGCCGCCCTGGGAATCGATCGCATGCTTGTTTGCCGGTTTGGGGATCACTACAATGTGCGATCCGCCTGCGCGGTATGCAGGATTGCGGAGTTGCCAGATCGTGGCGAGTTGTTTCAGATTGGAATGCTTCCCTGGTGGGAAGAAGGAGTCGGAATCGTGGCTGTTGTGAACGTAGGTATCAATGGTTTTGGGCGAATTGGCCGTATTACTTTCCGCGCGCTGGCGGCTCGTTCGGACGAATTCAACGTAGTCGCAATCAACGATCTTGGCGATCCGACCGATTTGGCGATGCTGCTGAAGTACGATAGCGTTCAGGGGCGTTTCCCCGGAACTGTCGAAGTGGATGGCAACTCGTTGGTGGTGAACGGCAAGTCGATTCGCATCTGTGCCGAACGCGATCCCCGGAATCTCCCCTGGAAAGAACTGGGCGTCGAGGTGGCACTCGAATCGACCGGATTCTTCCGCGGTCGCCAAACCGATGAAAAGCCAGGTTACGACAGCCACATCACAGCCGGTGCCCGCAAGGTCATCATTTCGGCTCCCGCCCAGGACGAGCCGGACCTGACCGTTGTGATTGGCGTGAACGATGATCAGATCACGGCCGCACACAATTGCATCTCCAACGCCAGTTGCACGACAAATTGCCTGGCCCCGATGGTGAAGGTGCTGAACGAGAAGTTTGGCCTCGAACAGGGCCTGATGACGACAGTGCATGCTTACACCAACGATCAGCGAATCGCCGATCAGTTGCATTCCGATCCGTTTCGGGCACGGGCAGCCGCCGTCAACATCATTCCCACAACCACCGGTGCCGCCAAAGCGGTCGGGCTTGTGTTGCCGGAATTGAACGGCAAATTGACCGGAATGTCGCTCCGCGTACCGGTACCCGCAGGAAGCATCACCGATTTAGTGGCTTCGCTGAAAACCGACGCTTCAATCGAAGAAGTCAATGCGGCGATGAAAGAGGCCGCCGCTGGTCCTCTGAAAGGGGTCATGGAGTACAACACCGATCCCATTGTTTCCAGCGACATCATCGGCAACCCGCACAGCTGCATCTTCGATTCCAATTGGACGACGAAGATCGGCACCGGGATGGTGAAAGTGCTGGGTTGGTACGACAACGAATTCGGGTATTCGAGCCGCACCGCCGACCTGATTGCTCGAGTTGCACAGTTTTAAAAACGGACTTTGGGACGGAAAACAGACCGCAAAATGCCTTTTTCGGGCGGTCTGTTTTCCCACCGCCATGACACATTTAGGGGATCCGCCTGACGCAGACACCTTCCAGCCTCAGCCCGGAATCGACTTTCGACTGGACGCGCAGCGACGCAATGGTCACAATTATCCAGCGTTGCAGTGAGCGTTTTCAAGATGCCCGGAAATCCTTGCCGGGCTGGAAGGCTGAGAGAGACGAGTTCGGTTTCTAAACCGATCGGCACGTTAACAGTCTGCAACAGTTCTTACCGCAACTTCGGCGGATTACCCACAATCTTTCGGTCGCGTCAGATCGTACACCCATGAACCGACAGGCTCTTTTAGAAAAGCTACGGATGGCAGCGCCGGTCATTGCACCGTCGATGTTGAAGTGCGATTTCGGAAATCTGCAACGCGAATTGGAGTTGCTGGAGTCGGCCGGAGCGCGGGCGCTGCATTTGGATGTGATGGACGGTCACTTCGTTCCGAATCTTTCCTACGGTGCGATGGTCATCAAGAAGATGAGGCAACTGACCGACCTGCCTTTCGATGCCCACCTGATGATTTCCGAGCCGGGGAAGTACCTGGACGAATTTCTCGACGCGGGTTGCGATCTTGTGACCTTTCACGTGGAAGCGGTTGATGATCCGCTGCCGTTGCTCGAGAGAATTCGCTCAGCCGGCGCAGCAGCCGGTGTTGCCTTGAATCCCGGGACGCCGGTGGCAGACATTGCACCGTTGTTAACGGAATGTGATTTGGTGTTGGTGATGAGCGTGGAACCGGGGTTCGGCGGTCAGAAGTTCATGCCCGCATCCATCGAAAAGCTGCGGCAATTGAAAGACGCCTCGCCGTCGCAAATGCTGTTGGGCATCGATGGTGGAATTGGACCGGAAACAATTGAAGCGACGGCTCAGGCCGGCGCAAACCTTTTTGTTGTTGGCAGCGCGATTTTCGATGCTGCCGACTATGGTCAAGCAATCGACGAACTGGCATGCCTTGCCGGTAACAAGACGGACGTTGCATCGGCCGGTTAGCCACATGCGGAGAATTACTGTCGTAGTGGTGGCTTCCAGCCGCCAGGTTGTATCACGATTTGTGGCGGCTAGAAGCCACCACGACCGGCGTTTCCCGCTTCCAATTTGGAGAATCGACTCTCCCATGTCTATTGCAGTTTTGATTCGTCCTGGTTGCACCGACTATGATGAACAGCATCGAATTCAAGGGGCGCTCGACTTGCCCTTGAATGATCGTGGCCGTCAGCAGGTCGATCGGTTGATCGACGAGTTGCGCGGTCAGAAGCTGGAAAAGATATTCACCTCGTCATCAGAACCGGCCCACTCTACCGCAATTGCGGTGGGTGACAGCTTGGATGTCCCGGTGAAGGAGTTGGATGGTTTGCGAAATTTTGATCAGGGACTGTGGCAGGGTCTTCAAGTTGACGACGTCCGCCGCAAGTACCCGAAAGCATACAAACAGTGGGACGAGTCGCCGGAGTCGATTTGCCCACCCGAAGGGGAGCCGGTCGAAGAATTGGCCGATCGCGTTCGCCGCGCCTTGCGAAAGCCGATGAAGCGCCGGACGCGATTTGCGGTCGTTGCTTCGGAGCCGATTGCGACGCTGATTCGCGGCGTGATCACCGGCAGCGAGTCGAGTACACCGGGACCAATCTGTGGCGACGCCGACGTTGAACGGATCGAAGTCTTGCATTTCGGCGAAGACGCGTCGGCCAATGGGGCGAACGACAACGGGAAAACTGATCCTGTGTCGGCAGCATCGATACCGAATGGGGGAGGTGAGGTGCGATGAGTTCCGTTCCGAAACAAGATGTGGATCTGTGGAGAGGCCAAGTGAATAGACCGAAGCGCGGCGTTCCCGAGGGCCTGTGGGTCCGCTGCGATGGCTGCCATGCAACCGTTTTTCGCAAGGAAGTCGATAAGGCACTTGGTGTCTGTCCGGAACCGGGTTGCGGCCATCACTTTTACGTCTCGGCTGCCACGCGAATCCGTCAATTGCTCGATGCAGACAGCTTTGAAGAATGGGATGCCGACCTGTTGCCATGCGATCCGCTGCAGTTTGCAGACAAGAAGCCGTACAAAGATCGACTCGCAGCCGAGCAGAAAAAGACGGGGATGAAGGAAGCGGGAATTGTTGGCCGGGGCTACATGCGCGGTCGCCCGCTGGTACTGGGGCTGACCGACTCCGCGTTCATTATGGGGAGCATGGGATCGGTCGTCGGCGAAAAGCTGACGCGGGGGATTGAAAGAGCCACCGAGAAAAATCTGCCGGTGGTCATTGTCAGCGGTTCGGGCGGCGGTGCGCGAATGCACGAGGGAATTCTGTCGCTGATGCAAATGGGAAAAGTGTCGGCCGCATTAGCACGATTTCACGAAGCCGGCGGGTTGTTCATTTCGCTGCTGACCAACCCGACGATGGGTGGCGTGGCGGCGAGTTTTGCCTCGCTGGGCGATGTCGTCATCGCTGAGCCGAAAGCGCTAATCGGTTTTGCCGGTCCGCGCGTCGTCAAATCGACCGTGAATATTGAACTGCCCGACAACTTTCAAACGAGCGAGTTCCTGCTCGAACATGGTTTCGTCGATCGCATTGTTGAACGCAAAAATATGCGAACCGAAATCGCACGGATCATCGACTATTGCGGCAAATGACGTTGTCGCCCGAGAAACAGAAACCCGGTTTTTCCAACAAACCGGGTTTCTTCGTTTGCGCTTTCTCGATTCGGCGTGAACCGCGCGGCGCTGTTGTCCGTTCTCAACGCCCGCGGGCTACGTCCCGGGGGATCGAGACTCTCAACAAGCAAATTTGCGAGTTTGGCTAATATTGACGTGAGAAATGCGAATCAAGCAGGGGGACGTTGGCATTGTTTTCGGTGGCGACGTTAGTTTTTTGTATTTTTTTCGCCCCGGTTACAGTATTCTGCCTGTACAGCGCGTCTATACATTCAGGTGCCGAGTCAAATCTTGATGGGGTGTCACTGGCGTGTCGCCAGTGCATCACGCGGTCGGCACTGGCGACACGCCAGTGGCACCCGTTAACTGAGACACGAACTAACTGAGACGCGACAAGAGACCCGAATCGTAAACTTCTACTTCTCTCGACGGGAATGCGATGAGCGGACGGCGGACGAATTGGGTTCCGATTCCAGCAGCTACGGTGTTCGCCGTAGTGTTGGCAGTCTCGGCAACTGCGGCGCAGGCGATTGAAATCGAAAACGTGGTCTGGGGTTTCGACGGCAAGGTCGTACCCAACCAGTTCAATCCGATGTCGGTGCTGGTCTTCAATCCCTCGGCCGAAGCGTTCGACGGGCAACTGGAACTGCGAAAGTCGCTGTACCATGGCGTTAAAGGAGCCCCGCTCATCGAGCCGGTGTTCGTCTCCCCGTTCACGCGTCGGTGGGTGCAGTTTTATCCGTTCATCCAACGCGATCAGGAAGAGTGGAAGATCTCGTGGAAACCGGGATTCGGTCGCGCTCGGCAGCCATTTGTGCCGACGCACGGCACGTCGGCACATGTGCTGTTGGAATCGCCCGGCTCGCTGTCACGCGGCGGCAGCCTGCGTCAATTCAACGAGGAACTGTTTCCGCCGTTCGTCTCGGCCACGGCTGGATTGGCCTCGGTCACCTTCGACCATCAACCGCGCTGGGAGAAGCCCCGGCGAGATGCGTTTATCGACTGGATCCATGCCGGCGGCAACGTCCACATTCTTCACGATTCGAGCAGCGAATTCCCAAAGTTCACCGAAGAATTGTCGGTATTGAATTCTCCGCTCGAAAAGTTCCACATCGGTGCCGGTACGGTCTTTCGGCATACCCGCATGCGCAGTCAATTGGATCGCGCGTTCGTCAACGACAACATTCACCCGTTCCCCGAAAAGCCGGCGCCGAAAACGCCGCAAGAAATCGCCGCCGATGAGGCAGCCCAGCAAAATCCCAACATCTACGAAAACCAGCAACAGCAGGAGATGATGTTTGCGGACATCAACCAGACCTTCCTCAAAGAACTGAAAGGGATGACGCGGCCCGATCACAACTGGATCGTCATTCATTTGATGTCCATCGTTTACATCCTGGTGGTGTTTCCCGGATGTTGGTTGATCGGCCGAAAGTGGCGCGACTATCGCATTACGCTCGGCGTGCTGTTGGCGGGCGTTGCGCTGTTCAGCCTTGGTTTCCGTGAGGTGGGACGTCGGGGCTACGGTGAAGAAACGGCCGTCCATACCGTTGCCATCGCCCGCCCTTTGGCAGGCGGTCAATACGATGTGATGGCCTGGTCGAACCTGTTTGTTACAGTCGGCGACGATTACGCCATCAGCCAGCCGGGGACCGGACGATTGTTTTCGACGGCTCAGGAAAACGAGAACGTTCGCGGCCAAATCAAGAACGGTGCCGGCGGTGGTTTTGTGGTGGATATTCCGCCATTTTCTTCTCGCGAATTCGTTTCCCGCTTTCAGGGAACGGCCAAGCCGATTCAGCTGACCGTCGATTCGTGGGAAAGCAATGCCGAACAAATCAACGTCACGCTGACGCCCGGCCCGAACTTCCCGGCCCAACCGGAAGAGATGTTCGCCGTGTACCGCAAGCAGATTTATCGCGTGCGCCGAAACGGAAAACAGTTGACGGTCGGTTCATCGGCGGGCGAACTCTTGTCGTTTCTGAACTCCAGTACGTTCAATGCGCACAACAATTACAACTCCATGTGGGGTGCGGATGAACGACCCATCGAACAAGTTTTCCGCAGCACGCTCGAACCGCTTATTGCCCGCCAGTTGGGCATCAACACCGACAAAGAAGGCGAGAAGTTTTCTTTGCCCGACGACCGTGTGCGACTGTTTGTGTTCGCCCCATTGCCCAAAGAGTTTGGCGTCGTTCGCATTATCGGCGATGCGCAACAGAATTTCCAAAGACAGGTCGGACGCGTCTTATACTGTTTCGATGTTTTCAATCCGAAAGAACTATGAGCAACAACGATGCATTAGAGGCCGACACGTCCGGGTCGAACGGTACCGCGATCGACGTTCGTGGACTGAGCCATACATTCAAAAACCACCGCGCGCTAGCCAACGTGTCGTTTCAGGTGAACCGGCAGGAGTTGCACGGGTTCGTCGGTCCTAACGGGGCGGGAAAAACGACCACGCTCAAACTCATCTGCACGCTACTGCGGCCGCAATCGGGCCGCGTCCGCGTCTTCCAGCACGACGTGGTTCGGCAAGTGAATCAGATCCGCAAACGAATCGGCTTCATGCCCGATCACTTCAGCATGTACCGGCAGATGACGGTGTTTGAGTACCTCGATTTCTTCGGGGCGGCTTACGGATTTCGACTGTCGGAACGAAACCGCATTATTAAGGACGTGCTCGAACTGACCGACATGGACGGCCGCAAGGACGATCTCATTAGCGGTCTGTCGCGCGGCATGCAGCAGCGGGTGAGTTTGGCGCGAGTGCTGGTGAACGATCCCGATTTGCTGCTGCTCGACGAACCGGCCAGTGGTCTCGATCCGCGTGCCCGGATCGAATTAATGGAGATTCTTCGCGAGTTGCGCCGCATGGGGAAGACGATTTTCATCAGTTCGCACATTTTGAGCGAACTGGCCGAACTGTGCGACAGCGTGACGATTATCGATCGCGGGCGGGTGAAATACAGCGGCGCGATGAAAGATTTGCTGTCGCGAACCGACGAGCATCCGGTTTACAAGTTGACGCTGGGTGTGGAATCGGAAACGGCCGCCGACAAACTTCGTGCCGTCCACGGAGTGACCGACGTCGAGGCGACCGAGAATCCGACGGAGTTTCTCATTTCCTACGACTGGACCGAAACGGACACGAACGCGCTGTTGGCGGCGTTGCTGGAATTGGGGATGCCAATTGTCGGTTTCGCCGAAGACCGCAAGCACCTCAACCAGGCATTCATGGACCTGACCGAGCGGGGAGTTCGGTAGTTTCATCTCATGGAAATCAATCACGAAATGTCTGGGAAATCGTTTTTCAGAGGTCAGGAGTCAGGGATCAGCTTACGTCGTTTTTTTCTGATTTCTGACGTCTGTACTCTGACTTCTCGCTGACTGTATGATTCCTGCACCGCCGGGTTGGACGGCGTTGCATCAAGCCTCGATTTGCGGCGGCGGTCGTCTTTAACTAGCGGTGGGTGATTGAATGCTTGGCGGAACGCTGGCCTTGTTGCAACATTCGCTGCAGTTGGATGGGCGGCTGTTTCGCCACCACCTGTACCGCCTGATTTTCGTCGGGATTCTGTATGCGTTCGTTGTCATCGCCACGTTGCAAAGCCTGCTCGTTGGTGCGCCGGGGCAGTGGCTGTTCGGCTGGATTGCGTATCTGAACTTCTGGTTCATTTCGCTGGCGGGTATCAGTTACTTTGCGACCGTCATCAGCGAGGAAAAAGAGACGGAGTCGCTGGGTATATTGCGGATGGCGGGAATTAGTCCGTCGGCCTTGCTGATGGGAAAATCGACCAGCCGCATGATCGTTGCCTGCTTGCTGTTGTCGCTGCAGTTTCCGTTTGCGTTGTTGGCAATTACGTTGGGCGGGGTGACGACGCTGCAGGTGTTTTCGGTCTTTCTCGCATTGCTGGCGTACACGGCGTTTGTCGCCAATCTCGCCTTGTTCTGTTCGGTCATTGCGCGCCGCGCCAGTAGCGCTTCGGTCATGATGACTCTGTCCCTGGGACTGTTTTTCTTCGTGCCGGTCATCGCGAGACTGATTGCCAGATCGGTCGGCAGCACGGCAGTTGGGTTCGTGCGCGCGGTGGAAACGGTGTTGGCCCCGCAGTACGAGACATCGGCTTTCGCACGACTTCCAGAGATTATGGCCACGGGGTTTGATGAGTCGCCGTTGAGCTTTCAGGTGCTCAGCAATTTGGCTGCTGCGGTCGCGTGTTTTGTGTTTTCGCGGATCGTGTTCGATCGGGTAACGCGTTATCACTCGGTGGCTTCAACAAGCCGCGGTGTGCTGTTGCGCCCGACTGGGTCGTTGAAGATTCTGGGGCCGCGTCGCGCCTGGAAGTCCGCATTGATTTGGAAAGACTTTCATTTCATCACGGGCGGCAAGCCGCTGGTGCTGCTCAAGAGTTTGGTCTACGGACTGGTGCTTGCCCTTGCCTGTGTGATCGCTTTTACCGAAGGCTCGTCGAATCCCTTCATTTTGATTGCCCTCTGGAGCATCTGGCCGGCTGGGCTATTGTTGTTGATCGAATCGACGGTGATGGCGTCGCGCGTGTTTCGCGAGGAGGTGCAGTTGAACGCGCTTTCGAGTTTGATGTTACTGCCAGTGCGGCCGTCGCGAATTGCCTACGCCAAGGTGGCCGGCTGCCTGGTGGCGTTGTCACCGGGATTGATCGCGCTGACGGTGGGTGTAATTTCTGTTGTGATTGCGATCCTCATTGAATCCGATTCTCAAGCGACCGCCTCTTCAATGGTTGGTCTGATTTTCGCCGGTGTGGGTGTAGTCGTCGGTCTTGCTTTCGTTCTGTTTTTCGTACATCTGGTGGCGTATTTGTCGCTGGTTGTCAAATGGGGCAGCATTCCGATGTCGATTGGGATTTCGCTGGTGCTTGTGCTGTTTCTCTGTTTTATGTGGCCACTCGCCGTTTTCGTGTTTCTCGGTGGAGCTGTGGGATTGCATTTTATGATCGGTAGCCGGTTTAGACAGTTGGGGATGCAATGAGCGACATGTGCATTCGGGGAGCCACACGATGATCGGTAGCACGGTGGCGTTACTAACGCGTTCGTTGCGTGTCGATTCGCGGCTGCTGCGGCATCAGTTGTTGCAGTTGTTTTTCGTCTTCGTTGTGTACATGGCCCTTGTCTATGCGCATCTTGCCCAGGAATTCTTCGGTGCGCCCGGCCTGATGTTGTTCCAAACGATGGCCTGGATGAACCTCATTTTCATCACGTTGGCCGGGCTGGGATTTTTTGCCAGTGCCATTACCGAAGAGAAGGAAGAAGAGACTCTGGGGCTGTTGAAGATGGCCGGCGTACGTCCGGCGAGCTTGTTGCTGGGAAAATCGACCAGCCGACTAATTACCGCCGGCGTGCTGTTGTCACTGCAGTTTCCGTTCACGCTGCTGGCAATCACGCTGGGCGGCGTGTCGATTGAACAGGTGCTGGCGGTGTACCTCTCGTTGTTGGCTTATATCGCGTTGGTTGCGAATTTGGCGTTGTTCTGGTCGGTTTATTCGCATCGCACATCGGGAGCAGCGACCGGTGTGTTCTTCACGCTGCTGGTGTTTTTCGTTGTACCGCCATTGGTGGAAGACTGGTGTCAATCGACAATCTTCAATTCGGCAATCGGGTGGGAAAGGGCGGTGGCCAATTTCTTTCTTCCGATTTCTGAATGGTTGTACTCCGCCTCAATTGCAGCTCGAATCACCGAAATTCTGCAATCCACTTTCACAGCCGCCACCACGACCACCACCAAGTCACCTTTTGGCGTGCAGGTCATCAGCAACTTTGGGGCGGCGGCATTTCTGTTCGCCATGAGTTGGCTGATGTTTGAACGATGCACGCGGAACGGCACGACCGCTGCGCCGGCCCGTGCAGTGTCTCTGAGTCGCCTGGGAACTCTGAAGTTGTTCGGGCCGGGCCGCGCGTGGCCGCTTCCGTTGGTTTGGAAGGACTTTCACTTCGTCGCTGGCGGTTTCACCATGGCCGCCGTGAAGTTAGTCGTCTACGGTCTGATGATTGTCCTCTTTGCTTGCCTGCAGGAACGGTGGTACTCGCGAATCGACATCGAGGATTTGGGCGATGCGATCATGATCGCCGTAATGATTGCAGGCGGTGTGGAACTCTCGTTGCTGGCTGGACGCGTCTTCCAGACGGAATTGCGTTGGTCTACCTGGCAAACGCTGCGGATGTTGCCCAAGCCGATGGCAGAACTCGTCTACACAAAAGTTGCGGGCTGTCTGTTCACGCTGGGTCCGGCGCTGTTCTACATCGGGATCGGGGCGATGATGCACCCTGAGGGCATGGTTGAATTCATTGAAGACGCTTTCACCGAATGGGGGTTCTGGTTGTCGGTGTTCGTGTTCGGCTTCTTCGTGCACTTAACGGCGTTGTTGTCGCTGTTCGTGAAGTGGGGGGCGTTGCCGTTGGCGATCGGGATCATGATGTTCGGCTACATGTTCTTTGGAATGGCCATCAGCATTGTTTTCATGGTGATCTCGCCGTCCGGATCGTGGTTTGGCGACGGAGATGTCATCGGAATATTGTTTGCGTTCTTTTTTCTCGGTCTGAATATCGCAATGGAGTTTGCAATCGGCATGCGATTACGACAGTTGGCAGCGAAGTAGTGCGAGTCGCGGCTAACCGAAAACCCGGGACACCAATTAACGAGAGACCTTCAGCAGCATGATTGCAAAGACGCTGGCTTTAACTCTTCGCTCGATTCGGGAAGATGCGCGGCTGTTGCGCACGCATTTATTTCGTCTGTTTTTGCTGGCGATCATCGTCTGGTTTCTGGTGTTGACGCAATGGGATGATTTGGGGGTTGGTGCGCCCGGCCTCGAATTCTTCAGTTACGTCACCTATTTGGATTTCTTCTTCATGACGTTGGCCGGAATTGGATTTTTTGCCTCGGCGATTACCGAAGAAAAAGAGGAAATGACGCTTGGCCTGTTGCGGATGGCCGGCATTGGGCCGATGGCTTTGCTGGCGGGCAAAATGCTGCCGCGGCTGTTGGGCGCGGTGCTGCTGCTGTCGGTGCAGTTTCCGTTCACGCTGCTGGCGATCACGTTGGGGGGTGTGTCGTTGGCACAGGTGGCCGCCGCCTATTGCACGCTGTTCACCTACACATTGATGCTGGCCGGTGTGGCCTTGTTCTGTTCGGTTGCCTGCCGACTGACCAAGACGGCCGCGCTTTGGACATCGGTCATCATCGGGCTGTTTCTCTTCGTTCCCTGGTGGTTTCGGAACGTACTTGGGTGGACTGCCACCGGAGCAATCACCGCTGTGATTGAGGACACTTTTGACGTGTTGTATCAGGCGTCGCCGATGTATCGCCTGGGTGACATCATTTCGACGGGCTTCCTTATGAACGCGAAGGGGTTGGATGGCTGGGCATTTGGGTTTCAAGCGATGACCAACAGCGGTGCGGCGGTTGGTTTCTTTCTGTTGTCCTGGCTGACATTCAACTGGTTCAACCGCGACGAACGCAGCTCGTCGCCGTCGCGGGGATTGATTCTGCAATCATCGAGCCGATTGCGGCAGTTGACCGGCGGCCGGGTGTGGGGCAACGCGCTGTTCTGGAAAGACCTGCAATTCCTCTCCGGCGGGCCGTTGATGGTGGTGCTCAAACTATTCTTATACGGCCTGGTCGGTGGTGGATGTCCATTTTGACAATTCGTATGCGCAGCGTGAAGCGGCTCGACGGTTGTTTTCGCGGGTTGGCGTGCGAGCGAATTGAGCGGACCGAAGGATTCGGTGGCCACGCGACTTCGTCGGAGTCCGCTATGCGATGTCGGGCAAGGGCAGCACGGCATCCAGCATTGAGCCGGTCGGGGGC
>CAUZOL010000134.1:0-17079 GCA_963581435.1 Planctomycetota bacterium | reverse complement strand
TCGCTGCGTGGCCTGCAGTTGGGAAAGACAACCCGGTTGATTGTTGACGGTGGCGGCCTGCAGCCGAGTCCACAGGTGCATCTCTCGTTACAGGGCGTCAAGCAGACAATCGTCGTCGGATCGAATGCAGCCCGGCTGATCGTCGACCTCTCGATACCGGCCGACGCGAAGCCTGGGTATTACCCACTCCGCGTTCAAACCGCTCATGGGCTAAGCGGCGCATTGCCCATCGCCGTGGATCAATTTGTCCAACGAACGGTCGCAGAGTCTTCACGCGAGAAGCCGGCGACTTTGCCCGCTGCCTTTTCCGGCGTGATTTCCGGTGCACAGCTATCGCAGGTTTACTTTCGCGGACGCGCTGGCGATCGTGTCGTTGCCGAAATCGAGTCGCGTCGCCAGGGGGCTGTTTTCGACCCGGTGGTGGAAATCAAAACAAAGGCGGGAACGCCGTTGGCCATCGAATGGGCCAAGGTCTTCCTGAAGGGCGACACTCGCGCCGAAGTCACGCTTCCCGCCGATGGACTGTACTACGCCGAGGTTCACGACCTCTCGTATAAGGCACCGGGCCGTAATCCATTTCGTCTGGTTTTGGGTGACGTCGCATTGGCCGATACGTTCTTCCCCTCGGCCATCGCACGTGGAAGCAGCACAAACGTCGAGCCGGTTGGCACCGGTTTTCCCGCGGGGACGTCAATCGCCGCCAACGTACCCAATAGCGAGGGTCGTCGCGCTGGTCTTGTTTTGTTCCCGCCAACGGGCAAGCCCATATCGGCCGTCCCGCCAATCCGCATAAGCGATGCCGTCGAAGTGCTGGAGACACCACCGGCCGACGGCAAGTCACAGCAGATCGATGCCAGTTTTCCTGGTACGTCCCACACGCCGATTGTCATCAACGGCCGCATTGCCCAACCGAAGGAAGAAGACCGCTTCACGCTAAACGTCACGCCCGGCCAAACTCTCACCCTGCGGATTGATGCTCGCAGCATTAACTCGCCACTCGATGCCCGGCTCTCAGTCATCCTCGGCGATAAGGTCCAGGCGACAAGTGACGATCGGCCCGGGAGCCGCGATCCACTGCTCAACTACAAAGTGCCGGCTGGTGTGAAACAGGTTGATGTTTCCATCGCCGACTTGTACGGTCGTGGTGGCTCACACTTCCTGTATCGCTTGCAGGTCGTACCCGCTGGCCAGCCTAACTTCAGCCTCCGCCTCACCACATCGACATTGAACCTGCCAGCCGACGGGACGGCAGTCGCCCGCCTGGAACTCAATCGCGCTGGCTATAACGGGGCCGTTAAACTGCAAACGCTGGGAGTTGACGGCCTCACCATCACGCCGCAGAGTCTTCCCGCCGGTGGAGCGAAACAAACATTGCTTGCCACTCTCCATTGTTCACGAAAAGTCTCCGCCGCCGAGCTGTTGCAGTTGCGAATCGTTGGGGAGTCGGTCGGTCTGCCGACCCCCATCAGACGATTCGCGGTTCTCGCCGCCGTACCGGGACAGGCCGTCATCCCCGGTTTCGAAGATGCGCTACCAGTCGCGGTGACCAAACCGATTGGTCTAAAGGTCAGCGTCAAACAGACGCCTGCCTCGCTGCTAAAGAGCATCACCGGCGAAATCGGCGTCGAAGTCGCCCACAGCGCAAACGTGCTAATTCTACCGGTCCGGCTGTCATTGGTTTCGACCGAAACCACACGGCGGATCGATCCGAAGAATGCCGGTAAAGGCAACAAACCCAAAGTCCGTTCGCTGCCCGGTCAGATCATTCCAGCGGGAACTGTCGCTGGCCTACTCAAAGTTGCCGTGCCGGCGGACGTGGCAGAGCCATCGATTGAATTTGTGATTCGCGCGGACGTGCTGCCCCACGCATATTCGCAACGCGTGCTGGCGACTGCATATTCCAATCCGTTCCGGTTGCCGGTTCAGAATGCCGTCAGTGCCACCATCGAGCCGAAAACGCTCAATCTCCTGGGCGAGACAGCGAACAAGGTCACCGGAACCATCAAACGCGTTGCGGCATTCAAAAGCCCGGTGGTCGTGTCACTCAGTGGCTTGCAGAAGGGATTTACCGCCGCAAAGGTGACGGTTCCCGCCGGCCAAACCAAGTTTGAAATCGTTGTGACTGCACCGAAAGAGAACGAGAAACGGCCACTGCCAGGGGTCACTTTCAACGTGACCGACGCCGCCGGTCGCCCCTTACTTCCCGTTCGCAAACTGGCAGTCACCGTCGCGCCCAAACCAAAGAAGTAACGCGGGCGAGTTAGTCGTCGAAGTTTTCCTTCGAGAAGTCGGCCATCATTTTGCCGATGAATCGCAGAATTCCCGGCTGGCCGGTCATCAAACCTTCGACATGGTCACCAACGCGTTTCAGATTCAGTGACAAGGAATCGTCGCCAACCAGGAACGCATCCACAGCAAATTGCCGCAGTTTGAGGAGTTCCTTGTCCTCATTCTCCCCAGCATGCAGCGCCTGCCTGAGTTTCATCCACGGTCCCAACTTGATGACGATATCTGCCACCGGGTCGTCGGCCGTACCTGTGTTCGACTCGTCACACTTGGCGATCGCCGCTTTCAACTCGACCAGCGCATTCTCACCGGCAGCGTACCAAACCGCCTTCTTCGACGTCCCCAGGTAAATGACATCGCTGCCGAAAAAGTCGTTGAATAGCGCGTGTTCCTTGGTTGCAGCTGTGTACTTGTGAATCTTCACGTCTCCCGCTTCATCCACGTTCAACTCAACGATTTGCCCTTTGCTCGCTTTGGGGAATAGCTTCAGCGGTTCGATGAAAGCGTTGCCATCGACCGCCAGGATGCCGCCGACAATTGTGTTCTTACCGTTCTCGCCAGGATGCGCTTCAGCGAACGCATCGACGACGCCCGACTTGAGGCCCGCGTCGATCATGTCGAAAAACAAATCGGTTGCCTTCTTGCGGTTTTCCTTTTCCTCTTTGGTTGCATCGGTTTCCTTGTCAAATTCCTGCTGCGCCTGTTTCCGCAGCAACTGTGAAAGCTGCACGAAATTCCCTTGTCGCATTTCATCCAACGGATGATTGATACGCGCGCTCAAGATCGCGTTTTCGCCGCGGGCGATGTTTGCGAATTCGCTCGACTTCTTTGCCAACAGTTGCACGCTGGCCGCAAGTTCCGTTTCGGGTAGTGGATCGATGAGGATGTCCATCGTGGAAACATCGGTTTGTTTCTCGTCAATCACCAGGCCCAATCGTGCCTGCTTTGCGCCGACGTACAGGCGACCTAATTCGTCGAGTTGAATGTCGGTGAACAGTTTCCGAAACTCAAACTGATCGTCGGTCTCGAGTTTCGTCTTCTCCACCAGCGCGAACAACTCTTTTCGAATGTTCGCGTCGTATTGCTGCTTGCGAACGTCTATCGCTGCTTTGCTGTGTTCAGAATTGAGAAACTCCAGCGCCAGATCGTACTTTGCGACAAGCTTCTCGTATGCCGGTCTTGGGTCGGCAATCGTAGTCGGCACGTCAGCACGTTTTTCGCTTATCGCTGCGTAGTCGTTCTGATACTGCAAAAACCCCAATACGTCAAATTCGTCCTGAACGCGGTACAGCGTCTTACCAAGCTTCTTGCTCTCAAGGTCCGCACCGCCCAGATTGTCCTCGCGAAACATTTTGAGATCGCTGATGGGAATGAACGCCAGATATCGCAATGTCTTCGCATCGGTCAGCGTGTCGATGCCGAGAGGGCGTTCCCCACCAACTCCGACCAGAAACGGATCGAAACCGAATTCCTTCAGTTGCGGCAATTGCTTTTGTTCTTCCTTGCTGGTCAGTCCCAGAATGTAATTCAGATCGACGTAGAATCGCTTCCAGCCGGGATGCACGAGTTTGATGCTCGGCGCAGCCTGCTTTGGCGTCAATTCCTGAGCTGCAGCGGTCGCGGTTAATAGAGCGGCCACCATCAGTGCAGCCAGAGTCAGTGTCGGTCGAATCACGTTGAACTCCTTGGTTTCAGTACGAAGCAAGCGCGCATTGTATATCGGCAGGGGAGTCTGGCGAAAGCGAAAGCGGCCATTCCCACGGGTCACAAAGAGTCATTCGCCCATGAATGACAATTATTGATTCCCTGTGGATCGTCTCGCGCCGGCCTTAGCGGCTGGATGATGGTACGCCCGCCGTCTTCCCGTTTGAGGCAGTCTTCGGCGGAGCGGGAACGTCGAGCGATTCGAGCAGGCCACCGTAGATCGAGACCGTTTCGGTTGCCGACCAGGTTGCCTTGTCGCCGATTACCCACACTTCCCGTGCATGGCCCGACTGTGTCGCTTGCGCCGCTGCAAACCACAAGGCGGATTCCCGAAATGACTCCTCAGCATCGGTAATCCCATCCACAAATTCAAAAGCAGCATCAATTTTTTGCTCGGCAATCAGCCGTCCTGCAAGCCTCAATCTCCAATACTCGCGTTGGTCGTCAGTCACCGCTGCCGATCCTCGCCCTTCAAACACTTGAACGGCCTGCTTGAACTTGCCGTCGTCGATCAACTTCTCCGCCGCCATGACGAGTTGTTCATCAATCGATCCACGATTACCCGCTGCGTTCACCATCGCGAGAATCGGTTTGGCGGCATCGCCGTTTCCGTTCTCTGTGTACCGATCGATCAAACGCCGCGGAACGCTCGTTACGGCCCACGGCTCGCGGAGATTGAGGTCCGCTTGCTCGCTACGCCGGTTGATTTCTCCCCAGACAGAATCGAGCAATCCCGCATTGACTACCGCAACAAGAATGGCTTCTTGAACGGCAAACCGATTCGCTGACGCCTCAGCAATCTTGCTGCAATTCCGGCGATACTCGTTGAAAGCCAGAAACGCCTCGCCGTCGGTTTTCAATTCGAGCGCCTGTTTCAGTTTCGTCTTCATGGCGTCGCTGCCAAGGTCTTTGACCTCATTCAGTCGTTGGACAATCGCCATCGGGCTGGGTGTGCTGCCGCGCAAGAACTGCATCGCGAGGTCGCATGCCGCGGCCGATTTCTCGACATTTCCCGCGTGGCTTTCGACGACGGCAAGTTCAGCGGCGGCCAGGGCCTGCATTCGCAATGGCGCAGCTGCCGGAAGTTGCAGTGTCATGAGATCTTTCATCCCGGGCAGCAACAATTCACCCGGCGGGGCAGGCTGTTTCGACTCGGCGTGCGCACGAACCAGCAATGCATCGGCATCGGATTTCTTTTCTGCCCTCAGATATCGCCCGGCCAGTCGCGCATACAACCTGACTCTGCCCGATGGCGGCAAACCTTTTGCCGCTGCGTCAATCGCAGACATCTCGAGCGGACTTCCTGCAGCCAACGCCCGGCGGAGTGACTCATCGGCCCACGTCAGAATCGCCTCACTGCGAATCTCGTCGTTCTGTTGACTTGCCGCCCACTTTTGCGCGGCCGCGGCCTCTCCGCGTGCAACAAGTCCGACGACCACCGCCACCGTCTGCGGAGCTGTCCAGCGATAAATGGGAGCCTCGTCGGCAATCGCATCGGCGTTGAATTGCTTCATCGCCCGCATCGCCGACAACTCGCCCGCAAATTGCCCGTCGGGTGTCATCTCTTCGTGCGCATCAATCAGTTTTCGGGCGTCGGCAGGACGATCCGATGCTATCAACGCCGCAGCCAGATCGACGGCGTACTCCAGCCGGGAACGTCCACGCGTCGATAGACTTGCCGCAACAGTAACCGCCTCGTCCAGCCTCTTCTTCACCGCAGCAGCATCCCCCGCCTGATGGTCTCGCCAGGCAAGCTCTACCAGGGAATCGATTCGATAATATGGAATCGACGGCCGCAACGATCGCATCTGGTCCAACTGCTGCAGCGCTCCCTCCGTATTCCCGGTGCGAGCGAACGCAGTTGCCGTCAAGCGGCGACAAAACGGTTTGCTGCGATTATTTTCTCGCCGCAGACAGGCTTCTTCCATCGCCTTCAGCGACGCCGCACGGATATCCTGTGGTGTTCTCGGATCATCGATGCTCGATGCTGTGGCCGATGACGCCCCGTCGCTCGCCGGTTCGTCTCCGTCATCCGTGGCCGAATCATCGCTGCCACCTTGACCAGGAACATACAGTGCGCCGTCGGGGGTCTGCAATTCGCTGACAGGGAAAACGAAGTACCATACGCAAACTCCAACCACCGCAACCAACAATGCTCCGCCACCATAGACGGCGGCTTTAGGAGGACCAGTTTTGGTCGGCTCTTCCGGCGGTTTCTCTTTTTTTACCTCGGGAGCCGTAAAGATCGGAACCAGACACTCCGGGTTGCAGCAGCGCACGTCTCTGCCGCCCGCCTTGGTCGATGTGTATCCCGGTGTTTCGCACATGGGGCAGACGACCTCATGCGCGCGTCCCTTGGACGGTTCGGAACGAAGTGGGACCGCCCCCTTCTTCACCGCCTTATCGACAGCAAACGGGTCATCGTCATCGGCTTTTTCGGCCGCCGGGGCCGAAGAGGCTTTCGTCGGCTTTGGTTCCGACTTTGCGGCAGTCGCCGGCTTGGCTGATTTCGGCGCAGCAGCCTGAACCGCCGGCTTCTTTGCTTGTGGCTTGCCGCTCATCGACGCGCCGCAAAACGGGCAGTCTTTCGCCTCGTCGTCCAGCACCGATTGACCGCAGGCGGGGCATGTTGGAAGATCCATAATCGCTACATTCCGGCTGCAGTGTGAACAATAGATGGGAAACTCGAACGGCCCGCCACATCAACTCTCATCAGCATATCATCCAAACCGCATCAACTGCCAGCCCTTTACGGCAAGTCGCTACGACAGAAACTTCTCCAGCGCATCAAGGCCCGCTTCGATGGTCGCCATATTCGTGGCAAAGGACAATCGCACATATCCCGGCGCGCCAAATGCATCACCGGTGACCAATGCCACGTGCGCGTGTTCCAACAAGGCTGAACAGAAATCGGACGAGTTATCGACCGACTGACCGCCCGGCAATGGACGCCCGAAATGTTCGGCCACATTAAAGAACACGTAGAACGCACCGCCCGGTTCCGCGAAGCTGACTCTGGGTAATGCCTTAATCCGCTGCATCACGTAAGTCCGACGGCTGGCGAATTCCGCACACATTTCTTCCACGCATTTCTGCGAGCCATTCAAAGCGGCAATGGCCGCGTATTGACTGATACTGCAGGGGTTCGACGTTTCCTGACTCTGCAGCTTCGTCATCGCAGCGGTCAATTCCACCGGAGCCAGCGTCCAGCCAATCCGCCAGCCGGTCATTGCATAGGCCTTGCTGACGCCGCTGACAATGATTGTCAGCGCGGCAACGTCTTCACCGAATGTGGCAAAGCTGCGAAACTCGGAACCTTCGTAAATCAGCTTCTCGTAGATTTCATCCGACATCACCAACAACTGATGCTCGACGGCCACGCGAGCCAATGCTTCCAGTGTCTCGACCGGGTAAGCGGCCCCCGTGGGGTTGCAGGGGTTGTTCAACATCAACAGTTTTGATTTGGGTGTGATGGCTGCGCGAAGTTGATCGGCACTCATACAGAAGCCGCTTTCTTCGGTTGTCTCGACAATCACCGGAGTCGCCCCGCAGAGTTCTACCAGTGCGCTGTAACTCACCCAGTACGGAGCCGGAATGATCACCTCATCGCCCGGCCCACACAGCGCCGTTAACACGTTGTGAATCGAATGTTTGGCCCCGTTGGAAATGGCCACCTGATTGGGCTGGTAGGTTAGACCGTGATCGCGTTGATACGAGTCGCAGACCGCCTGCTTCAATTCCGGGATGCCGACGGCTGGCGTATAATGCGTATGCCCGGCGTCCATCGCATCTTTCGCCGCGTTGCAAATATGCTCGGGCGTCACGAAATCGGGTTCGCCAAGCGTGAACTCGTGAACTTCGACACCGGTACTCTTCAGTGCCTTTGCCTTGGCAGCTGCGGCAATCGTGGCAGACGGTTTGAGCTTCTGAACGGTGGGCGACAACGGAATCGACATCGGTTTGGTCTCGCAGTCTCAACAAGAAAGTTCTCTTCACCCGCGTTCCCCAACTTCAGGTTGGGAATGAGTGAACGTGGAATTGAAACGCCGTGCCACCCGCTACGGCAGCATTCAACGATCGATCAGCGATTGTTCTACCCTGCCGCTTCACCGTCAAGTGATCTAGCAGTTCTGCAATAGCAATTCATACGTTTTGCGGCCGCCATCTCTGCTCAAATGGGGTTACGGCGAATCCGCGAGTAACAAGGCGACAGACTTACGGCGGCACAAAAAACGACAAACGCTTGTCCGGTAACGGTTTCTGCTTGACGACTTTTTCAAAACTCACTATAAGTCGGACAGTTGAATTGGAAATAACTTTTTCAACATTTCTTGATTGGCCTACGCTGAGTCTTGAACGGAGTCTGAAAACAGGTTGCAGCTCTACAATGGGTGCCGGAGCAACGCAATCAGGATTCAACGGGTACCCAAGTCTGTATCCACGGGAGCCAAAGGAAATGGCGACAGCAAAGACCGCGAAGAGTAAAGCGACAAAGTCACGCACAACGAAGAAGAAGGCTGCGAAGTCGACGAAGGCGAAAGCCGGAACCGCCAAGAAGAAGACGGCTAAGCGCAAGACTGCGAAAAAGTCGACAGCCAAGAAGTCGACCAAGGCAAAAGCCGGCGCTGCCAAAAAGAAGACCACGAAGCGTAAGATTGCTAAGAAGTCGACCGCCAAGAAGTCGACCAAGGCAAAGACCGGCACTGCCAAGAAGAAGACCACAAAGCGCAAGGCCGCTAAGAAGTCGACCAAGAAGCGGCCAACTTCGGCCGCCAAATCGACCAAGAAGCGAACCAGCACGACGCGCAAGAAGACCACAAAGCGTGCGCGGAAGAAGTAAGCGAGTGGACTGCTTCGGCAGTCAACTCGTGCGACAAACAAAAACAGGCCGGGCGTTTTCGCCCGGCCTGTTTTGCATTGTGAATGTCGTGGCCGCCAATCCTCGGTATCGGTGATTACTTCGATTCCGTCGGTGCAAAGCACATCACCCGGCCATCTTCCAATGAAACGTAGATCCGACCGTGACGGTCGATGGCGGTTCCCCCCTTAACGGCTTCGGCGGGAATCGACTGCTTCCACACGTCGCTGCCATCTCTTATGTTGATCGCTGCCAGGAACGTTTCCATTGGCTTTTGATCGGGATGTCCGGTCGCCAATAGTTGATCCGTCGAGACGACAAAACTGGTAAACCGTCGGTTCGACTTTTCCTGCCAAAGGTTTTTGGGAGCGGGGATGCTCTTTCCGCGACGTCGCCAGCGCGCGGCTTCTTTCTTTTCTTTGGGTGTCCCTGGAGGCAACGGCGTTTGCAGAGCCAGATTGGTAAACAGACTCCCCTCGTAACTGGCATCGTGACAGAGCGTGCTGCCGTCCGCACACGTATGATCCAGCGACACGTATCGGCCGTACGCCGGATAGTACGGATAGAATGCCGTCCTGTACCCGGAATTAACCTGCACTCTGGGCGAATTCGAGCAAGCGAGCGTTTCCAGTTCATAACGGGCCGTCTCGTAGACTCCGCCGGCTAAGAACCGCAATTCCGAGTCAACAATCGACAGATTGCCCTGCAGGCTGATGCCATTATTGACCTGCTCGGACAGCGTCCCCGAACTGCTGTTCTGCCGTTTGAGCTTTCCGGTCACCGCGTCGAGCGCGACAACATAGGTTCCGTCGAAGTGAGCAATTCCCGCCGCCGCGTACACCGTGTCGCCATCGACGACAACGCCGCCAGCCACCGGCCAGGCTGAGATCAGTTTGCCGTAGACCGGAATCCAGCGATCCCGCGGCGCGACACGAAACGACCACAATTGGCGGCCCGTGCGGGCTTCCATCGCATACACGCGACCGTCGGCCGAGCCGACGTAAAGCCGATCGTTCGCCACCGCCGGCGGATAATACACCGGGCCGGCCGTGTATGTTTTCCAGACGAGTTTCCCGGATTCATCCAATGCGGTGACGGCTCCCGTGCGGTCGGCGACGAATACCATTCCTCCGGCAACAACCGGCGCGGTTGGCAGTGCCGATGAAGAGACTTCCGATGTCCACAATGGTTCAACACTTTTGGGTATCGCAACCGCCGTCGCATCACTTCGCGCGTTGTTGCCCCGGTAACTCACCCAGTCGGTTGCATGGGCATCCAACGGTTTGACGTTGGTCAGATCGCCAAAAACAGTTCGCGCGTTTGCATAGATATCGATCACGCTCGACTCGTCGTCTGCCACGGCCCCCAGACAAATGTTGCCGTAGAGAGAGAGTTGGCAACCGCACATCCACGGCCCCCAATAGAGATGTCCGTTGGAGATGAGTACGCCATCCTGGCAAGGTGGCCGCATGGGGGCGATATGCTGGGCGGTGTCCGTCTCGGTCAGCACGCGAACTGTCCCGCCCGATGCACGGTAGAAAATGCTGTCGATCGAACCGGTGGCGCGGGTGCATGCCCGCCGCGCGGGAAACTTCGCGAGCACCTTGCCCGTCGCGTAGTCGAGCTTCACTCCACTTTCGGATCGTTGAGGCCCCGCCGCATACACGGCATCTTCGCGAAGAACTAACTGCAGGTTCCCCGTGGGATGCGTCCACTGCACGCTGCCATCTTTCGTCGAGACAGAAGCCAGTTGTGCCCGCTGTGGGCCGGCAAAAAACAGCGACTCGTCTTTGCACTTCATATAGCAGGTGGTTGCGTACCCCGTTACATAATGCTGGGCACGTTGGTTCGCACCAATTGCAGCCAGCGTTTCCTTGCTGGAATTCTTCCAGACCTGCTCGCCCGAAGTCGTATCGATGGCCGCCAGAAACTTATCGGGGCTGTAGCAGTAAATCCGCTCGCCGCTCATACAGAGGGCGCGGGCATCGAGAAACTGCTCGTCGCGGGAATGCCAGAGAAGTTTTTGTGACTTGAGTTCGATCGCAACCAGTGTCCGGCCGAAACCGAATGCAAAGCGT
The DNA here is from genome assembly GCA_963581435.1 of Planctomycetota bacterium. Taxonomy (GTDB): domain Bacteria; phylum Planctomycetota; class Planctomycetia; order Planctomycetales; family Planctomycetaceae; genus JABISG01. The sequence continues at coordinate 6,153 of CAUZOL010000134.1, read as the reverse complement.
GGATCGCCGTAATCGTGTCCTTTCCACATTCCCCACGGCCAATGTCCCAGCCCTCGCCGTGCCGACTTTTGCGTATCGACTTTCACCTCTTCATTGCCCACCAGCCCAAACAACACGCCGTCTCGCAACGCCATCCACTTCCAAACGGGACCGTCGGTGAGTTTCTTGGGAATTGTCAGTTCAGCGCGAGTCTTGCCGGTTTCGGCGTCGATGACCTTGCACGAAACGTCATCCCCCAACAACAGCGCGTCGTCGGTGGCAATCATCGTGTTGCGGTGGATCATGAACCCTTTGGGCAGGGGGCGTTTCCAGAGAATGGTGCCGTTGTACGCGTTGATGCACAGCAGCGTGTTGAGCATCGCGTTCTGGTTTTCCTTGTGGGCAATGTGTCCCATCGCCTTGTAAATTCGCCCGCCAGCAATCACCGACTGCTCCGGCATCGGGCTGAATTTGGGCTCGGCGATAAACTGCATGCGGAATTTTCCGCGGGCCAGTTTGTCGGTCGACTGCGGATTATTATCCGGCCCGTGATACGGATGCGACCAGTCGTCGATGCCCGCCGGTACCGGTTTCACTAACTTGCGGTTGCCAACGTGAGCAGTCGCCCGCGGTCGCAGCGCCCGCAGAAGTTCTTTGTCTGACACCTTCGCCGTCAGCGAGGAGGCTACGAGAATGCCGTCTGCGACATTGTCCGAAAGATGAATCGACGTTGTCGGCCCGGAATCGACAAAAATCCGCTGTCCCAGCAAGTCAGCCGCATCGGCTGCGCTGCGAATCGCGGCAACCTCTTTCGGGTCATTCGATTGAACGTAGAGCGTCAATTCGCTGTTCCTGGCGAATTCAATCAACGCGGCAGCATCGTTGTTCGGCAGACCGAGAACGGCGACGATGCCGCGCTTCACATCGATCTTGCTCAGATCGTCCTTCGCCGACTTCTCGCCGGCGGACGCGCCGACTGCCGTTGCCACCAGAACCAAACCCACAGCCAAACAGTTTCGAGTCACTCTCATAACCGCCGCTCCCAGTTGGGGGGTGAACAAAGCAGGATTTCAATTTCAATATAACGTCATCACTCGGCAGCGCCTTGTAATGTCAGAATTAATTTGCGCCCACCGGCGCGATTGCGATGTTCGCAGAGGTAAATCCCCTGCCAGGTGCCGAAAGAGAGCCGACCGTTGCTGACCGGCACGGTGACCGAACTGCCCATCAGCGACGCCTTCACATGCGCCGGCATGTCGTCGGGGCCTTCCATTGTGTGGCGATGCGGAAAATCTTCCGGCGCAATGGCATTCAGCGACGACTCCATGTCCAACGGCACATCGGAGTCGGCGTTCTCGTTGATTGTGAGCGACGCCGACGTATGCAGAATGAACACGTGCAGCAGACCAACGGAAACATCCGCCAATTCCGGCATTCCGGCAGCAATCTCGTGTGTGATGAGATGCAGCCCGCGAGGGAACGCATCGAGCTGAATCTGGTTCTGGTACCACGCCATGACAGTCTCTTTAGCCTCGCAACACGTCAGTCAGGTTCGAAGTGACCGCATTCATGCGGTTCGAGCGTTTCCTCAATAACCACAATCTGTTGAATCTCACGGGACGCGCCCCGTGGGATTTACTGTGTTTGCGCTTTCCACCGCAGCCAGTGATCGGCCAACACAATGGCCACCATTGCCTCGGCCATCGGGATGAATCGCGGTAACAGGCAGGGATCGTGACGCCCTTTGGTGCTGATACTTGTCGACTCACCATCGTCGGTCACGGTTTCCTGTTCCAGCGGCAAACTGCTTGTGGGTTTGACGGCTGCCCGCAAGATGATTGGCATGCCACTGGTGATGCCGCCCAACATGCCGCCGTGCCGATTGCTCGTCGTGCTGACGTTGGGCGGCGAGTCGGTGTCGGCGACAAATGTGTCGTTGTTCTCGCTGCCGCGCATCGTCGTGCAGCCGAAGCCAATGCCGTATTCCACGCCAAGCACGGCCGGCAGGCTGAATAGCGATTTCGCCAGATCGGCTTTGATCTTATCGAACACCGGCTCGCCCAATCCGGCCGGTACTCCGGTGGCAACAATTTCCGCCGCTCCGCCAATCGAGTCTCCCTCTTTCCGCACGGTTTCGATCAGTTCTATCATGCGGTCGGCCGCTGCGTAATCGGGACAACGAATGATGTTCGGCTCGCCGTCCGGCAATGTCTCCACCTGTTCCAGCGTGACCGTTTCCGGAGTCGGGATCTCTGCCTGAATATCGCCCACCTGCGAAACATAACCGACGACGCGTCCGCCGAAGGCCGTTTCGATCAACTTCTTGGCAACAACACCGGCCGCCACGCGCACGGTCGTCTCCCGCGCACTTGAACGTCCGCCGCCGCGATAGTCGCGAAATCCATACTTGGCGTCGAACGTGTAGTCGGCATGTCCGGGACGGTATTTGTGCTGAATGTCGCTGTAATCCCGGCTGCGGGAATCTTTGTTGCGAATCAGAACCGCGAGACTGGTGCCGGTCGTGCGGCTCTCGAACACGCCGGAGAGAATCTCAGGTTCATCCGCTTCCTGCCGCTGCGTGACGATCTTGCTCTGCCCCGGTCGGCGGCGATTCAAATCGACGAGAAAATCATCGACGCAAAGCGGAATGTCAGGGGGAACACCGTCGATAATGACAACATTACCCGGCCCGTGACTCTCGCCCGCGGTCGTGATACGAAAAGCTTGTCCGAAAGAGTTCCCTGCCATAAGTTGATTGTAACGGAGCGCAGACGGCCGGGGTAGCGGATCAATCGGCAATCCTGCGCGGCGGGCTAAAACCATGGCGAAACATTTGTTTTCGCCGCAATCCGCTCAGCCCACGCCAACTCAATCGGGCAGCTTCAACAGCTTCCACAATCGTTGGATTTGTACGATATTGGTTTCGCGTGGAGGCGGAGTCTTGTCAGCCTCAACCTTAGCTCGGTATTTCTTCAACGGCGACATGTTTTGAAGTTGGACGCACTGATTGAGTGCGGTCAGTAGACCATCGTTTCCCGCAACAATTCTCACATACGACAGCAGCGACTCACGCGAGGCAAGCGGCTGGCCGCCGAGCAGCTTTTTCATCGCTGCAATATTCGGTTCCAGCGAACGGCTCCTCATGTGGTAGCCCAACGGATACGCTTCCAAGGCAGTGAACGACCACTGCGTGCGGTCATCGGCCAGGATTTCGCCACTGGTCTCGACAATCGTCCCCGGCATCTGGAGTGAGTAATCGAATTGCCGAGGGGTTGTGTATGGGCCGTACAGTCCCCAAATCCGACTGGCCAACACTTTCAACTTGAGGGCGAACGCGTCTTTACCGCCATACTTTTCCGCAATAACTCTCTTCGCGACATCGTCGAGCGGTGACGTCTTCTGTTCGCCCTGCTCGTTCTCCACATGCTTGCCAAATAACCAGATCAGAATCGAGTCCAAGGTTTCGGTATCGAGCGGCTTGCCGTCCTTGCGGCGTATCAGTTCAGGCAACTTCGCCGTCGCAAAATCTTCGACCGCTTGATTATCGTCCGATTTCAATCCGCGACGAGCACCGACGTTTCCAAATCGCCTCTGCATTTCTTTACCGCCACCACCGTGTAATAGCTTTAGCGCACCGGCTTCATAATAGACATCAGCCAATTCGATGAACCATTGCTTGCCCTCGCCTTTTAACCAGGCAACTAACGGCTTGTGATCGTAATCGTCCCCCAGTCCTTCGGTCAGCACATTATCGATGTACGACGTGTAGAGGTCGGCGAGTTCGCGACTGGCGACGTGCAGATCGTTGAGCGTGACAATGTCGGTTAGCGTTTCGTGCCAGTGGTGTTCGGTGACGAAAACGAGGTCGATCTGCTTCAATTCGCGAACAAGCCGCCCCTGCCGCGATTCGTCGGGCGACTGCGCGACAAAGTGATCGGGAATCTCATCGACGGATGCAAACCGGTTCCAACCCGCAAAGTACGGTGCTTCCTCGTCGCCGGTCCAAGCCGGCAAGTCGGCAATGTGGCCAGTCCAATCGCTGTCGTCTACCTCCTTGACTTTCCTCGTTTCCTGCCAAAGTTTCGCCTGACGGGCTTTCTCGGGTACGGATTCGACCGGCTGATCGATGGCCCGATCGATCTTTCCATCTGAGTGCAGGCGCGTTTCCGCACGGTAATAATCGACACCGCAACCACAGGAAAGCAACGCAACGCCGGCCAACGTGGTCCAGAACCGTTCAAACTGATTCCACATGAGTCCCGACTCCTGAAAAAGATTGCCCTGAATACGGTCCACTTTGCGCAACAGCACCACAGCGTAAAGTACGATGCGCATTGAGTTGGTTTTATTCCCCTTAAACAGTCCCGCCTGTCTGCGCATCTCCGCCATCTTCACAGCGGAACGCTCCTCCTGCGATTCCGATGTTTCGCTACAATCCCCGCCCCTAATCTTTGCCTCTTCCGGCACGCTCCCCAGGAGTTCTTCCATGTGTGGTCACGGACGACTCGTTTTTTCGCTGACGTTGTTATTGGCGCACTACTCTTCGACCGTGTTCGGGCAGCCGACAGGTCTTCAACTCGATGGCGACACCGCCCTTGCCTCACCGCTCCAGGACGATGCGAATCTCCACGACGTCCAATTCGTCGGCCAGAAAATCGGCTGGGCCGCAGGAGAACGGGGAACGGTTTGGAAAACGGTCGACGGCGGAGCCGCGTGGGAATTCGCCAAGACGCCCGTCGATTGCTCGCTGCGTAGCGTCTGTTTTCTCACGAATCGCGTCGGTTGGATTGTCGGCGGTGGAACAACCCCGTACACGCGGTTGGGTTTCGGCGTCGTGTTGTTCACCAACGATGGCGGCAGAACCTGGCAGCAGCCTTCCAACGCCTCGCTACCACGGTTGCACTATGTGAAATTCTTCGATCTCGCGCGCGGCGTGGCCGCCGGCGATGCCACATCGGAATTTCCTACCGGACTCCTAACGACCGAAGATGGCGGAATCACATGGCAGCCGCTGACCGGCGCGAGACAATCCGGTTGGCGAGCGGCCTGCTTTCTCGTGCCGGAAGTCGGTGCGGTTGCCGGCCGTCAGGGACAGGCGTCGTTGGTCGGTGGCGGACGACTACTTCAGCCGCGATTGCAAACGCCAGGCTTGCGCGGATTTCACGATGTCGAAATCCGCAACGATGACTCCGGCTGGATGGTTGGAGATGGCGGATTGGTGTTACAGACGGACAATGGCGGCGTCGTCTGGCAGGAACCCGCTGCGACTTTGCCGGAGGGAGTGGCCGACGTTTTCGATTTCCGCACGGTCGAGTGCCGCAAACAGAAGGCCTGGATTGCCGGCGAACCGGGAAGTGTCGTCTGGCATACTGCCGACGGCGGAAAGACGTGGCTCAAACAACACACCGGCCAACCCCAGCCAATCAACGCCCTGTGGTTCGCTTCCGAATCGATCGGCTTCGCGGCAGGCGACCTCGGACTGCTAATGAAAACTGTTGACAGCGGTGAAACTTGGCGTGCAATTCGCGGTGGCAATCGCCGCGTCGCCCTGCTCTCCGTACCGTCGCGACCGTCGCGTGTCTCCACCAATTTGCTCACGCACTTCGGCGGTGAACTGGGTTACCGCAGTCTCGTACTGATGCCGGTTCGCCGCGACGTTGGTCCCGCTGGCGATAATTCGACGGATCTCGATTCTCGGTTCAGCGACGGTGTGATGGCTGCCGGTGGATCGGCCGCCGAATTCGACTGGCGTTTCCCCATCGTGCTGCCGGGACTCGAACGCAACCAGGACAAACTCATCGCCGATTGGAATCGGAGAACGGAAGGGCGGCTCGGGCAGATATTCCTAGGGAAACTGGTGGGCCGACTTCGGACGTGGCGTCCCAGTGTTGTCGTCATCGATCGCGTCGCCAAGGACGATGCCACCTCGAAACTGCTGAACGATGCGATGATGAGAGCCATCGAACAGGCCGCCAATCCGACGCGTTTCGTCGCGCAACAACAATTGGCCGGATTGAAACCGTGGCGGGTCGCAAAGGTCTACCAGCGGCTTCCGGCGGGCAGTGCGGGTGACGAGAACATCGATCCGCATCGCTATCTGCCGCGACTGGGAACAACGGTGCAAGTCGCATCGGCCGCCGGCTTCAGCATGTTCCACCAGCTGCCTAAACAGAC
>CAUZOL010000133.1:0-17126 GCA_963581435.1 Planctomycetota bacterium | reverse complement strand
GTCCTTGTGCCCCTATCGGGCCGCTGAAGTGTGGTTACCTCAGCAGGATACCCCGCTTTTTCTCAACTCTTCAAGAACACAAGTTTTGACAATACCTCTGGGTTGGTTGGGCCTCCATTCATCGCAGTCGAATTCCCGTCAATTGGGCTCGCAGAGTTGTACTTGCCTGCCGCTGTTGTTGAGACGGCCGCCAGGGGTGAGACCGTGGTAATCGGGGCAGTAACGAAGACGCATGTAGTAAGGTGGTGGTGCAAGCCATCAGAGCGTCCGCGCAAGCAAATGGTTCCACTGCCTCGTAATGTGCCAGCCGATGATTGACTCCCAAACAACACAAGGCGCACCCGCTTCGAGCCGCTGCATCCCACGGGGCGCGGCCCGTGGGATTTGGGAAGGGGCGATCAGGCCGATTGGGAACCTGGTACTTCGATGAGCTTGGGGATGGGGACTTTCACGCCGACGACTCCGCCGTGTTCGGTGTTGAGCCGACGGAAGTTCTTCCGCAGGAACCCGTAGACGGCCGCGGGCGGGCGCATCGCCAGGTACTGATCGACGAACACTTCCATCAGGCGGTCGTATTCTTTCTGGCTGTGCGAGTGGACGTGGTAGCGTCCGCCCATGCGGCGGATGTCGCCGTCGAACAGCGGGCTGATGTGATACAGCTCGTGCAGCACAGTGATGAGCTTCTCACGTAGGTCGTGGTCGAGAAAACGCGGCAGATAGAATGTGAGAATGTAGAGCTGCTCGCGGCGGTCTACGCCATCGCCGGTGTAAAGCCGTTGGACGGTCCATTGGCGCCTGCCGCGTGTGGTGGTGAGCTGCCCGTTCTCGAACCGCATGGGGGTCAGCTTCGCCTGCAGACCGTGGGGAACACGGCGGCGGGCTTGGGCAAAGGTGACCGCGACTTCATCCATGCGGATGTGGCGAAACGGTTCCAGCCGTGCGCAAACGTCCTCGCACAGACGGCGCATCGCCCAGCTGAAGTCAAACGGGCCACTCGATTCCAACGGACCAACGTGAGACATGTTGCGAATCCTTTCTGCAACAGCCGTACCGTGCGGTCGGTCAAATGCCGCTATTCGCTCTTGCTTTCGCCTTCATCACCAGCTTCCGACGATGCTTCGGCCGCCTGATCGCTGGCCTCGGCCGTTTCCTCAGCCGCCGGGGTGTCCTGCGTCTGCTCTTCTTCGGTTACGACGGGAGCACTCCGTTTGCTGCGGACGCGATCTCGCTCGCCGACAAACTCGATCAACGCTTGCTTTCCTGCATCGCCCAGCCTCACCGTCGCCAGACGAATCACGCGGGTGTACCCGCCGGGACGACCTTCAAACCGCTCGACCAGTTCGTCGAACAGAACATCGACAGCCTGGTTGTCACGTAATTTAGCAAACGCACGGCGACGAATCGTGACGGCCGGGGCGATTGCCTGATTCCATTTGTTCCACTGTTCCGACTCGCGCCAACTCTTCCACTCGGCAGTGTTTCGTTCAGCCGACGTGGCAAATTCTTTGGCACGCTCTTCGTGCGGTGCCGCCTTGCGGGCTAACGTCACGAGTTTCTCAACGATTGGGCGCAACTCTTTGGCCTTGGCCAGCGTCGTCACAATTCGCCCTGGCACCTTGGGCCGCTGATCGTCGTCCTCATCCACGCGGACGGATCGAATCAGACTGCATGCCATGTTGCGGAACATAGCCTTACGGTGCGATGAATTGCGGCCGAGCTTGCGGCCACGCATGCGGTGTCTCATGGGAGTTCACGATCTTCAGATAAAACGCACTGAACTAAGAACTTGTAACGGCTGTTGAACGACTTGGCAGCCAATCAGGCAACCGAGGGTAAGCCACCAATTAACCCGATATCGTCGATTCCGGCACTTTCATGCCGAGCCGCAAGCCAATCACATCGAGCCGTTCGCGGACTTCGTGCAGCGTGGTTTCGCCGAAATTGCGAACCTGCAGCAATTGATCTTCGGCACGGATGACCAGGTCGCGAACTGTGTTGATGCCTTCCGATTCGAGGCAGTTGGTCGCTCGAACCGAAAGGTTGAGTTCGGCCAGACTCTGGTTGAGTTTCTCTTCCAATTCCAAATCGAGTGGCGAGTAACCGGTGGCATCGGCCATACCCTTCAAGCCACCATCGGGGGGAAGCTCCGGACCCGGTTCACGATACGTGATGAACGGATTGAGGTGCTTCCGCATAATCTTGGCCGCTTCGACCAACGCCATTTCCGGCGTGATCGTGCCGTCGGTCCAAATCTCCATGGTCAACTTGTCGTAGTTGGTTCGCTGGCCAACCCGCGTGTCTTCGTTCTTGTATCGCACGCGAACGACAGGGGTGAATGTCGAATCGAGAGGAATCACATCCTGCTCCTGCCCGCCGAACTCATCTTTCTGCTCGGAAGCCGGAACGTATCCGCGACCATTCTTAACGGTCAACTCAATGTTGAGCGGAACATCGTCGGTCATGGTCGCGATCAGCAGGTCTTTGTTGACGATCTCACATTTGTCGTCGGTAATGACATCGGCACCGGTGACAACTCCGCGTTCATGCCGTTCGATACGCAGAATACGTTCCGACGAACTGTGATTCTTGATGATCAATGATTTCAGGTTGAGGCAAATATCAACCACGTCTTCGACGACGCCGGGAATGGTCGCAAATTCGTGCTGAACGCCCTGAATCTTCACGCGGGAAACGGCGCTTCCCTCGAGACTGGAAAGCAGGATGCGGCGCAGGCTATTGCCAATTGTCGCACCAAATCCGCGCTCGAATGGTTCGGCAACAAAGGCCCCATAGGTCGGCGTTGCCGTATCAGTATCAAGAGCCACTCGGCTGGGAAGTTCCAAACCACGCCATCGGATACGCATGTGTTGTCTCCGGTCCTGTCTGCCCCCCGGTGCGAGATAAGTCTCGACTACCGGATCTGTGAAAATTGTTCGATCAACGCCCGAGAAGGCAACAACCTAAATCAGGCCAATCATTTCGACTTGGTTCTTTTGGTGATCGAAAAGCAAAAGCTTCCATGCCGACCACACCAAGCCCATTGAAACGTCTGTGCCCAGATGGGTACCGACGCGATAATTTCTGTCACACTCGCCGTTTCTTGGGAGGACGGCAGCCATTGTGCGGAAGCGGTGTCACATCTTCGATTGCCTTAATCGAAATGCCAGCGTTCTGCAAACCGGTAATGGCGCTCTCACGACCTGATCCCGGCCCCTTAACGCGAATTTCCATTTCTCGCACGCCGAATTTTGCAGCCCGCTCGGCACACGTTTCCGCCGCCCGTTGTGCAGCGAATGGAGTACTCTTGCGGCTTCCTTTGAAGCCAACAGTCCCCGCCGTCGCCCAGCACAGCACCTCACCATTCGGATCGGTGATGGTGATGGTTGTGTTATTAAAAGTGGCCTTAACGTGCGCAATCGCACGACTAACATTTCGCCGAATCTTGCGCCGCTTCGATTTCGCCACGTCCGCTTCTCCTGTCGATTTTCAGTAACCGCACGTTGTCGCGCGGGGTACGCTAATTTCAAAAACCACACATGACACAAAAACGACACACCGCACTTAGTGCCGCATGTCCTTCACGCCCTTCTTGCCGGCGACTGTCTTCTTCGCACCCTTCCGCGTCCGTGCGTTTGTACGCGTTCTTTGCCCACGCACAGGCAGCCCGCGACGATGACGCAATCCGCGGTACGTATGCACGTCGCGCAGCCGCGCGATGTTCTGCTGCACATGTCGACGCAGCGCACCCTCGATCATATGTTCGTTTTCAAGGTGATTGTTGATCCGCGCGATCTCGTCTTCGGTCAGCTCTTTCGCCTTCCGTTGCGGATCGATTCCCAACGCGAAACAAATCCCAATCGACTGCGTGCGACCAATCCCAAACAAATAGGTCAAAGCGATATAAGTCGGCTTTGGATTTGGAACGTCAACACCCTGAATACGTGGCATAATGCACTCTCTGGTGAATCAATCATCGGCGAAAACACCGATTAGCAGTAACAGGCAACGGCGCACAACGCGCCTCATCCCTGCCGCTGCTTATGTCGCGGGTTGGAAGAACAAATGACGTACTGGCGTCCCTTGCGACGAACGAGCTTACAATTCTCGCACATCCGCTTGACGCTGGCTCTAACTTTCATCGAATAGACCCTCTACGTGGAGAATTCGGAGATTATAAGCGTCTAACCGCCCAAATCTCAAGCGAAGGAAAACAGAATTCTCTCGAATTTGCGAGAGAAGACCTGCAATCAGCCTTGGTTTGTTGTGCATGGACGGCCGACTCCCGCAGTCAAGACCACGGGACCATCGTCCGTCATCGCAATACTGTGTTCAAAATGCACGCAGGGAGAAAAATCTTCGGTTTCAACCGTCCAGTAGTCGTCGCAGAGAACAACATCGGGTGTCCCCGCAGTGACCATCGGCTCGATGGCCACTACCAAGCCCGGCTCAAGCGCAAAATCGGTCTCGGCATCCTCGCCATCCACAACACTGGGAACCTGCGGGTCTTCGTGCATTTCCCGCCCAATTCCGTGCCCGACAAAATCTTCAATCAAACAAAAACCAGCACGCGTGACCTGCTGCGATACGATCCGCGCCACATCAAACCACGTCGCCTGCCGCGACAGTTCATTTATCGATGACCACAAGGCCGCTTCTCCAACCCGCAGCAGGTCGGCGTTCGCGGCGTCCATCTTGCCGACGGGATATGTCCAGGCGGCATCGGCACACCAGCCGTTCAGCCGGCAACCGGTATCAAAACTGACAATGTCTCCCTCGCAGATCGTGCGTTCGCCTGGAATCCCGTGAACGACTTCTTCGTTTACGGAAATGCAAGAGACTGCCGGAAATGGAACTTCTCCCGGATACCCCTTAAACAGCGGGGTCGCCCCGCGCTCGTTGAACAAGGATTCGACGGCGGCATCCAGTTCAGCCGTCGTTACACCAGGCGCGAGCATCTCTTCGATGAGATGATGCGCGTCGGCGACCACCTCGCCAGCGAGACGCATGAACTCAATTTCGTCTGGTGTCTTCAGAACAATCATGAAACCGGTCGGCGAACGTATCACCGAAATGGCTAAGAGACTAAAACTGCGGCAAAAAGGTACCGCTGAGACTTCGATCCATTGGACTGCAGCGATGGGAATTCAGCGAGAATTCCCAGTTACTCGTCTGCTTCCAACAGGCCGGAATAGTTACGCATGACGAGATGGCTGTCGATCTTCTGAACCAGATCGAGCGCAACCGACACCACAATGAGCAGCCCGGTACCGCCATAAAAACTGGCGATTAGAAAGTCAATCCCCATCGACATTGCGATAATTGTGGGAATGACGGCCACGAGCGCCAAAAATGCCGCACCCACATACGTGATGCGAACCATAACCGATTCCAGGTAACTGGCAGTCCGCGCTCCAGGACGATAGCCCGGGATGAAACTGCCGTAATCTTTCAGATTCTCTGCCATGTCCTTCGGATTGAACGTAATCGCCGTCCAGAAGTAACAGAAGAAGTAGATCAAGCCGATATAGCACAAGTTATAGACGAATCCGCGATCGGCACCGAAAACTCGCGACATGCTGTCCATACTGCTGGCCCACCACTGGGCAAACCCACCCGCCTCTGTGTAAGGCCACCATTTCGTCGCTTGCTGAAAGATGAACATCGGGAACATCAACAAACTGGATGCGAAGATGATCGGCATCACGCCGGCCTGGTTGACTCGCAATGGAAGCGACTGCCGCTGTCCACCCATTACGCGCCGTCCGCGGACGTGTTTAGCACTCTGAATCGGAATTCGACGCTGCCCCTGCGTGATCGCGATGATCCAGATCACAACCCCGACGAATAGACAGGCAAGCATCAATAACTTCACCGGATCGACCGCACCCGTTGCACTGCCACCGAGTGCCACACCGTTGGTAAATGCCGGCGCAATGAGAGACTGGGCGGCCGCAGGCATACGTGCCAGAATTCCGGCCATAATCAGCAACGAAATCCCGTTGCCAATACCGTAGGCGTCAACCTGCTCACCAATCCACATGAGAAACAGCGTACCGGTGGTCATGGTCACTGTGCCGACCATGTGGAACCAGAACGTGTCGTACTCTTTGAGGATCCAACCGCCTCCAGCCTGGCCGAAGCCGCCAGAAATTGCCTTAATCCAGAAGTAACTTTGCACAAGGCAAATCAGGACGGTGGCATAACGGGTATATTCATTGATTTTTCTCCGCCCCGCCTCGCCTTCTTTCTGCAGCTTCTCAAGCGGCGGATAAACGCTGCCCAGAAGCTGGAAGATAATCGACGCGGAGATATAGGGCATGATGCCCAAGCCGAAGATTGTGCTATTGCCAATGTTCGACGCCGAGAACAGCGAGACCATTTGAATGAGCGAACCAAGCCCACTCCCGCCCCGCAGTTTCTCGATACTGGCGTTCATCACTTCTTGATCGATGAACGGCAACGGGATCGCGAATCCCATGCGGTAAACGGCCAGCAGAAACAATGTCAGCAGAATCTTCTGCCGCAATTCGGGAATTTTGAAGACCGTAAAGAGTTTTGAAAGCATTGCCGAAGAGTCCCTGTTCGACGTCGGTTGCGGTCATTGGGACCGAAGACGGCCGTGGATGATCCTTTAAATGGCCGAAATGCGTTCGACTGTTCCACCAGCCGCAACGATTTTTTCTTCGGCACTGGCGGAGAACCCGTGGATAGTCACGGTGAGTTTCTTGGTCAGTTCGCCGTTGCCCAGAATCTTAATAACGTCAAACGTGCCTTTTGCCAACCCTTTTTCGGCCAGCGACTCCGGACTTACCGTATCGCCAGCTTCGAATGCCTTTTCGAGCGTATCGAGGTTGAAAATCAGCGTCTTCGTGGCGAAACGGGCGTTACTGAAGCCGCGCTTGGCAATTCGCCGAGCCAACGGCATCTGCCCGCCTTCATAACCGATCCTGCGAGAGGCACCGGCCCGGCTGTAATATCCCTTGTGTCCGCGGCCGCTCGTCTTGCCGTGCCCCGAACCGGGACCTCGGCCGACACGCTTGCGGTCGCGGTGCTTGTGAATTCCCTGATGGACATCGCTTAAAATCATCCGACTTCGACTCCCCTGAGCCGCGCGACCATATCTCGTGTCCGCAGCTGGCTCAGCGCATCAAATGTTGCTTTGACCAGATTGATTGGATTGTTCGACCCGTAACTCTTGGTGAGAATGTCGGTGTAGCCGGCCGACTCAACCACTGCCCGCACGCATTCGCCGGCAATAATTCCTGTACCGGGACGTGCCGGCAAAAGCAGCACGCGCGCCGCGCGAAAGCGACCGATGACCTGATGCGGAATTGTCGTTTCGCTGATGGGAAACTCGACCATGCTGCGGTTGGCAACTTTGACGGCTTTTTCAACCGCCAGGGGAACTTCGATGGCTTTGCCATATCCCCAACCGACCCGCCCCTTCTTGTCCCCAACGACAACCATAGCCGTAAAGCTGAACCGTCGGCCGCCTTTTACCACGCATGCACATCGCCTGATCTGCACAACGTTTTCGGGATTGTCGCCTCGTCCGTCACTCGCCACGTTGGTCTTCTCCCCAATTCACAGATGAGCGCCTCCCGAGGCCTCTCCGTGAATACTCTATTGAGAACTTAAAACTCCAGGCCCGCTTGGCGGGCTGCTGTTGCTAATGCCGCAACGCGGCCATGATATCTATTGTTGCCCCGATCGAACACCACCTGTCGAATTCCTTTTTCGACGGCTCGCTCGGCCAGCAGTTTTCCAACGGCCTCGGCGGCCGCCTTATTGCCACCGGCGCCCCCGCCGTTCAGATCCTTTTCGACGGTTGCCGCAGACGCCAATGTCTGCCCCAGCCCGTCATCGATAATCTGGGCATAAATATGCTTGTTGCTGCGGTAGACCGAAAGTCGAGGGCGGCCATGCGCCGAACGACGTACTCGATTGCCGATCCGCAACCCCCGGCGATTCCGCCGCTTTGCAATTTGTTTTTCAACCTTCATTGTTCAATCTGGCTCTACACGAGTGTCTGCTTGTAAAGATCGCCTGCCAGGTTGTCAGCTCATCAGAAACCAACAACTCGCCCCCAAGCCCTGCTTAGGGGTACAATAATTTTAGCCGCCGCTGGCGAATGCCTTGCCCGCCTTGCGTCGAACGTGCTCGTCCTGGTAACGAATCCCTTTACCCTTATAGGGTTCCGGGGGCCGCACCGCGCGAATGTTCGCCGCAAACTGACCGACCGCATGCTTATCGACGCTTTTCAGCACAACGTGTGTCGGATCGACAGTTTCGCAATTGACGATATCGGGAATGGGCAACTCTACGGTGTTTGCATAGCCGACCTGAAGACGTATGATCTTCCCCTGAATCGTCGCGTTGTAACCGACACCGACAATTTCCAGCCGTTTTTCGAACGGCGTGGTTACGCCGCAAACCATGTTGTTAATCAAGCTCCGCGTCAACCCATGCAGTGCGCGGTTCTGACGATGATCGTTCGGTCGCGTTACACAAACCTGCCGTGTATCGCTGTCGTATTCAACCGTCATGTTGGGATGCCACGAAAGCGACAGTTCGCCGTGCTTCCCCTTGACGACGATCGTTCCATTCTGAATAGCGATATCAACGCCACTCTCGATGGGGATCGGTTTTTTACCAATTCTGGACATTGCTCAGTCAATCTCTCGATAAAACAGACCACGGGTCTCGACGCCACGCACCCTCACGCTACTACCAAACCGTGCAGAGTACCTCACCACCGACGCCCTTTGAACGGGCTTCGCGATTACTCAAAACCCCCTGGCTCGTGGAAAGGATCGAAACTCCCAGGCCCTGTAGCACCTCAGGCGTGCTGCGGACGCCACAATAGACGCGACAGCCCGGCTTACTTGTTCGCTGAATGTGCTGAATCACCAGTTCGCCGTTCGGACCGTATTTCAGGTTCACCCGCAATACGTTCTGCGGCGACTGCTCAACGACTTCAAAGTCCCAAATATACCCTTCGCGCTGAAGCGCTTCGGCGATGCCGATCTTCACTTTCGACGACGGCATATCAACGAACGGCTTCTCAATCGAAACCGCGTTGCGGATCCGAGTCAGCATGTCTGCAATGGGGTCGGTCATCATAGTTCGAAAATTCCTGTGGCGAATCAATTACTGTTTGGCAAAGCTCGCTACCGTCGGCACACGCCGAATCGGCCAATCGCGTTACCAACTCGCCTTTCTTGCACCCGGCACAAGGCCGTCCAGACAGAGGTCGCGAAAACAGATGCGACACACCTTAAACTTGCGATAGACCGCCCGCGGCCGACCGCACAACTGGCAACGACGCTCGCTTCGTGAGCTGAACTTCGGCGTCCGGTTCGCCTTTTCAATCTTTGCCTTACTTGCCATTATTCTCGTTTCAACTCCAGCACAACCGGCCTATGATTCGTTCGAGAGCGACAGTCGATCTCAACACGATATTCAGCCCGAAGGCATCTGTCCTCTTTTTCGTTTTTCCAAAGCGTCTTCAGATTCCGCTACACGAACAGGCACGCACCGCTATCAGCATCAATCGGGCTGCAACGGCATGCCAAATTCCCGCAGCAACGCGCGTCCCTCATCATCGGTTTTCGCCGTGGAAACAATCGTGATGTTCATACCCTGAGTGTTCTTCACCGAGTCCGGATTGACTTCGGGGAAAACCATCTGTTCGTTCAAACCCAAACTGTAATTCCCGCGACCATCAAACGCCTTCGGGCTCAACCCGCGGAAATCGCGGACACGAGGCAGAACCAGCGTAATCAACCGATCGAGAAACTCATACATCCGGTGCCCCCGCAGTGTCACGCGGCAGCCCACCTCGTTGCCCTCACGCAACTTAAACGCCGCCACCGACTTACGTGCACGGGTGATTTGTGGTTTTTGGCCGGTGAGTTGTGCGAGCTGTGCCGTTACCTCGTCGAGAATCTTACGGTCCTGTACGGCCCGCCCGACCCCCATGTTGACAACGATCTTCTGCAATCGCGGCAGCGAATGGATGTTGTCGCGCCCCAGCTTCTCTTTGAGTGCGGGAACGACTTGACTTCGGTATTGTTCGAGCAGCCTGACCATGATATTAACGCGCGCCGATTAATTGTTCTGAGAAACTGAATTCAATTCACTATCGTGTCTTCGGTTGACCGCTGCCGGTTATGACCGAAGCATCACAAATTGCAGAAAACCGATACTGTCTATGCCCCACCGAACGAGGACGCCTACGATTTTTCCGCACGGCTCGTTTTTGCCGGGCTGACTGCGCCAAGCGACTGACTGCAGGACCGGCAAAACCGCTCCTTGGCACCGTCGTCGCTATAACGACAGCCAACACGCACACCACGGCTGCACGCGCCACAGTAAAGCATGACATTTGAGCTGTCAATCGGCATCTCAAGGTTCAATCGCCCGCCCTGCGGACTCTTGGGATGACCGCGACGAACATGCTTCAACACGCGATTGGCGCCCTCAACAACAACCTTTCGGCCGCCAGCGAGAACTTGCGTCACGCGCCGCGGTGCCTGAGCCGCATCTTCGCCAGTGGTGATGACAACTGAGTCACCGCGTCGAATCTTCATCGTTCAGACTACCTCACTTGCCAGGCTGATAATTTTCATAAAATTTCGGCTCCGCAACTCACGAGCAACAGCACCGAAGATTCGTGACCCGCGCGGGTTTCCATCGCCGTCGATCAACACAATCGCGTTCGTGTCGAAGCGGACGTAGCTGCCATCGGAACGGCGTGTTTCCTTACGGCACCGAACAATAACGCCCCGAACCACTTCGCCCTTCTTGACCGGACTGCCAGGGCTTGCCTTTTGCACACTGACAACAATGATGTCACCCAAGCTGGCGAACCGCCGCTTTGAGCCACCAAGCACCTTAATACACCGCACCAACTTCGCGCCCGAGTTATCGGCGACGTCGAGAGTTGTTTGCATTTGAATCATGAGAAGACCTGACTATTGCTCGTCTGTAGAACTATTCGTTCGCAGAATCCGTGGCTTCTTCGGTTGTTGTATCCAGACTGTCGTCCTGCGGCTTCAGCTCTGCTCCCGCCAGCACCGGCGACTTCACAACCTGCACAAGATCCCACCGCTTTGTTTTCGATCGCGGACGACATTCGATAATCTCGACAGTGTCTCCCGTGTGAGCAACATTTTCCTCATCGTGGACGTGGCAAACGGTGCGCCCCCGTACGATCTTGCCGTACATCGGATGCGCAAACCGCCGCTCGATTTCCACGCGAAGCGACTTGTTCATTTTGTCGCTGGTGACAACACCCACCAGTTTTCTCTTCATCTGTTCTCGCCTTCACTGCCGCTAAAAATGCTGCCAATCCAGCTCTGACCAATTATGCCTCAGCGTCAGCTGTGGCCGCACTCAATTCTCGCTCACGCTGAATTGTCAGAACGCGAGCAATATCGCGACGCAGTCGCCTTAAGTTGCCCGGTGCATCCAGCCGTTCCGTCGCCGCTTGAAATCGCAGGCGAAACAACTCGTCGCGCGTGTCGCGCAACGCGAACGCCAACTGCTCGTCATTCATTTCACGTAATTCCGCAGCCGTTGACATCGCTCAATTCTCGCTATCTGCCTGCCTGTCGATCTGCCGTATTATTGCCCGACGATCGGACCTCAATTCAAATTGTTGGCCGACGCCCCAAGAGCCTCACCTTCAGCGGCAGCTTGTATGCCACCCGAGCGAAACATTCCCGCGCCGCATCTTCACCAACTCCTGACAATTCAAACAAAACCGTTCCTGGCTTGACTACAGCCACCCAGTGATCCGGCTCGCCTTTACCTTTACCCATCCGCGTTTCCAAAGGCCGCGACGTCACCGACTTTTGCGGGAAGATGCGAATATACAACTTCCCCTCACCGCGTACATATTGCGTAGCAGCAATTCGACACGCTTCAATCGTCGAGGCGGAAATGTGACCTGGTTCCAAGGACTGCAAGCCCCAGTCGCCAAAGACAACGGTATTTCCCCGCGTCGCGTTACCTTTTATGCGCCTTCTTTGGCTTTTGCGGTGTTTGACCCGCTTGGGCATTAGCGCCATCGCCACTCTCCTCGTCCGCATAGTCCCCGAGGTCAATCCAGACTTTTACGCCGATTGAACCCTGGGTCGTATTTGCCACTGTAAAACCATAATCAATATGCCGCCGCAAAGTCGACAGGGGGATAGACCCCCGACTCGCCTTCTCCTTGCGGGACATTTCCGATCCGCCCAGTCGCCCGGACAACTCAATCTTAATGCCGAACACGCCGGCATCCATCACCTGATCGAGCGTCCGCTTGATCGTGCGGCGAAAGCTGCCGCGCTTGGAGAGTTGCTGGGCAATATCCTCTGAAACCAGGACCGCACTGCGGTTCGGATTATTCACTTCAACAATCTTCAATTCCATTCGCCGGCCGGTCAACTCTTCCAACTCCGACTTCAGCCGATCGACTTCCTGCCCCTTGCGACCAATAATGATTCCCGGCCGAGCCGTATGAAGGTGAACCACCACTTGATCGCGTGTGCGTTCGACGACAATTTTCGAGATGCCGGCAAACTTATATTTTGTCTTGATGAACTTCCGCAACTTGAAGTCTTCGACTAACAGGGAGCCGAATTCCTTCTTCGACGCGTACCAACGGCTGCGCCAATCTTCTGTGATACCAACCCGGAAGCCGGTCGGTCGAACTTTCTGACCCATAATCCTGCTAGTCCTTGTATTTAACTCGTCTCGCTGCCGTTATTGCTGCCTGCAAACGTCAGGCGAGTTCGGGAGCTTCTAAAGCAACGTGAATATGCGATGTCCGACGACGAATGGTAAAAGCCATTCCCCGTGCCCGCGGACGAATCCGCTTGAACATCGGGCCGCCATCGACCCTTGCTTCCACAATCTTCAGCTTCTCGACATTGCGAACCTGCCGCTCTTCAGCATTGGCAATCACACTTCGAAGCACTTTTTCCAACATGCGCGCCCCTCGATTCGGCACGTACCTCAACGTGTCCAAGCCTTCGGCAGCCGTCTGTCCAAGAATTACTTCTGTGAACGGACGGACTTTCGTCGGCGAGATTCTCGCATATCGATGACAGGCACGAACCAACGCCATCACACAAACTCCCCATTTCTCCGGCTGATCCACGAAGCTGCGTTCGCGTCTCGACAATTATCGTTTTCCTCTGGCCCCGTGACCGCGAAACGTTCGCGTCGGAGCAAACTCACCAAGCTTGTGACCAATCATCTCTTCGGTCACATAGACCGTAATATGTGCCCGGCCGTTATGAACCAAAAAAGTATGGCCGATGAATTCCGGTGCAATCGTTGATCGCCGTGCCCATGTTTTAATTGGCTCACGACTTCCAGACGAATCACGCTGCGCAATTTTCTTCAGCAGCTTTTCATCGACATACGGGCCCTTTTTCAGTGACCGTCCCATAATTTCCGCCTGACTGAGAATCTGCCAATTTCAACGTTTAAAAACCGCCCGAACAAAACCCACGAAGCCGATCAGGTCTTCAAGGTTCCGTACCGTCTCGATTTCCTACGGCGAATAATCGCCTTCGACGATGCCTTGCGGCGTTTCCGTGTGTGCCCACCCTTCGCGAGCTTTCCGGTCGGACTACATGGATGTCGTCCACCGGCACTCCGGCCTTCACCGCCACCCATCGGGTGAGCCACCGGATTCATCGCCGTCCCTCGAACGTGCGGCCGTCGCCCCATCCATCGCTTCCGACCAGCTTTTCCGAGGACAATACTACTGTGTTCTGAATTACCGATCTCGCCGATTGTTGCGCGACAACCACTCGGCAACCGCCGAACCTCACCCGAAGGCAAAGTGATCTGCGCCCAGCGACCCTCGCGTGCGTTCATAACGGCCGACGTTCCGGCACTGCGGCAAAGCTGGCCACCGTGACCAGGCTGCATCTCGATATTATGAACCGCTGTTCCAGGCGGAATCTTTTCGAGCGGCATCGCATTGCCGACCACCGGCTCAACATCCGGACCACTCACCACCTGATCTCCGGCCGCCAAACCTTGCGGAGCAAGAATATAGCGTTTTTCACCATCTGCGTAAAACAACAACGCAATTCTCGCCGACCGATTCGGATCATACTCGATTGCAGCCACCCGTGCCGGAATCGCATCCTTGTTTCGCTTGAAGTCAATCACGCGATACAACCGCTTGTGACCACCGCCACGATGTCTGGATGTAATCTT
Organism: Planctomycetota bacterium; assembly: GCA_963581435.1. Taxonomy (GTDB): domain Bacteria; phylum Planctomycetota; class Planctomycetia; order Planctomycetales; family Planctomycetaceae; genus JABISG01. The sequence continues at coordinate 2,900 of CAUZOL010000133.1, read as the reverse complement.
ACCCTGATTGTTGCGTCCACCCTTTTTCTTGGCGCGCGATGTGAGCGACTTCTCCGGCCGCCGCTTGCGGTCAGTGATTTCAGAGAAATCGCTGACTGTCGCGCCGCGTCGCCCGGGTGTTATTGGTTTGTAGTGCCGAATGCCCATCGTTATCCAACCTGTCTCGCTCGCCTGCCGTCATGAAATTCAGTCTTCCGATCGACCCCTCGGCCGATGGGCAAGACCTAAAAGAACGCAATCCGGTCCTCATCGTGCAGCTGAACGATTGCCTTTTTCCAGTCTTTCGTGCGGCCCATCGCCGCCCGATGTCGCCGGGGCTTCCCCTGCCGATTCTGGGTTCGCGTCTTCACGACTCGCACGTCCCATAGAGCTTCTACGGCTCGCTTGATATCCGTCTTTGTCGCCTGCTGACTGACAGCAAAGGTGTATGAGTTGTAATGCTCGGAAAGGTGTGTCCCCTTCTCCGTCACCAGCGGACGCAGAATCACCTGGTATGGCTCCAGGGTCACACCAACCTGCTTATCGTTTTTTGTTGTATTGCTTTTGCCAGCCATCGCCATTTCCGATCAACACCCAATCCAGCAATCAACCCTAAGTCGCAACATCTGCGGACGACACGCCACGCAAGCGATCCAAGGCTTCCCTCGTAACAAGCAACTGTTTCTGATGCAAAAGGCCGTACGCGTTCAGCTCAGCAGCCGACGACACCTCAATCCCGGGGATATTCCGCGACGACCTCAAGATGTTCGCGTCATAACCATCAATCGCCAGCAAGCACGTCGTCTCCGACACCCCCAGCGACTTCAACATGTCGGCAAAAACCCGCGTCTTCGGGACATCAATTTTCAGCCCGTCAAGCACTGTTGCCTCGCCGTCAAGAAACTTGCTCAACAAAGCCATCCGAGTCGCGAGCCGCACTGCCTTCTTAGGCAGGCGATAGCTCCAGTCGAGTGGCCGCTTGGCGAAGGCGTGGCCGCCGCCACGACGAACCGGTGTTCTCGAGCTTCCCGCACGAGCGCGACCCGTTCCCTTTTGGCGATACAGCTTAGCCGTACTGCCCCTCACCTGGCCGCGAGATTTCGTTTTCACCGTGCCAACACGGCGGTTCGCCTCGTACATGACGACAACGTCATGCAACAATTGCTTGTTAATCGAACCGGCCAACTCGGCAGGGTCAAAGTCATATGTTCCGACGTCGTTGCCCGACTGATCGCGAACCGGTACAGATATCATCGTTCAGAATCCACGCTGCTCAACATTAGAAGCTTCGGCCACGCCACCGCAGCGGCAACCGCCCCAACCGTCAGGCCTTACCTCGGCCAGTTCGCCGATTTGTATGCCGAATAATCAACTCGCTACCGTTCGGGCCGGGGACCCCGCCCCTGACCAACAGTAGATTGCTTTCTCCATCAACGCGAACCACCTTAAGGTGGCGAACCGTGCGGTGAGCATTGCCATATCGACCCGGCATTTTTGTTCCCCGCAGGACTCTCGCCGGGTCAGCACTCATACCAATAGAGCCGCCATGCCGATGCACCCGCTTCACGCCATGACTGGCACGCTGCCCAGAAAAGTTATGACGCTTCATCACACCAGCGAACCCGCGGCCCTTGCTGACGCCAAGCACATCAACAAACGGAACATCGGCAAAAACGTCAACGCCAAGCTCCTGGCCAACATCCAGGCCGTGTTCTTCACCGTCGGTACGAAATTCACGCACAAACCGCTTTGGCTCACAGCCCGCCCTTGGCAACGACTCACCACCCGCAGCAACAAGCCGCTTCTGCCGCTTGCTACCCAACGCCACCACATGGCCACGCTCGCTACGACTGGCAAGACGCCGAGGCTTGTCGCCAAACCCCAGCTGAACCGCCTCATAGCCATCGGACTCAATAGACCGCAACTGCAACACAACGCACGGACCGGCCTCTATGACCGTGACGGGAACCAAGTCGCCCGCCTCGTCGTACACTTGCGTCATTCCAACCTTGCGGCCGAGCAATCCGACTGGCATCAATCCGCCTCTTTCTTCTAGCTGCCGCAAGGCCACAAGCCCCGCCGGCGCAGCTAATCTCTGTAAAATCACCCAGAAGAGACGCAATTGCCCCATCCCGGCTCACATCGTGCGGGCATCAGCCAAGATCTGGCAACTCGCCCATTCTCACCGACAACGCCGCCCGAAAATCTCCGTCAACCTTCGCCGGCAATCGCCTTAATCTTGATATCCACCCCGGCAGGCAACGACAGCTTGTTTAAAGCGTCGATCGTCTTGCCAGTTGGTTGGACGATATCAATCAACCGCTTGTGAGTGCGGATTTCAAACTGTTCTCGCGACTTCTTGTCGATGTGCGGACTTCGCAACACCGTATATCGCTCGATCCGGGTCGGCAGTGGGATTGGCCCATGCACGATCGCCCCGGTCCTCTTCGCCGTGCCGACAATGTCGGTCGCCGACTGATCGAGTACCGAGTGGTCGTATGCTTCCATGCGGATTCGGATCCGCTCCTGACTTGCCCCTGCCACTCCAAACAACCCTTCTCAAAAGATTTACGTCAAGACCGCACTCCGCCCAGACAGTGCGGGAAGCCAGATATAGTAGTGAGCCCCCCGGGTTTTGTCAACGAACGGGCGAACGACTTTCCATAGATTCTAACGATTTACAAAATAGGTCGAACTTTCGTCATAAAATGGCGCGTAGCCGCCGAGAAAAGTGTGTCCGAACGCGGCCACGAATTTGCAATTTGACTCCCGAATCAAACATTTTCAGTAACTACCCAGTGACGAAGATGTGCGCTGGCCGGTTGGGGGACTGGTGGAAGGCGGATTGGATGCCGTCCAGGATTTCCAGGTCGTTTTTGCGGAGCGTCGAGACGTAACCGCGGATTCGGCTGAAGATTTTC
>CAUZOL010000132.1:0-17221 GCA_963581435.1 Planctomycetota bacterium | reverse complement strand
CGCATTTGGTGGTTCTCCCCAGTTTTGTAAGAATGGCATCGGATTCTGAAAAAACGACCAAAAACAGCGGCCGTATTCCCAACGCAGACTATCAGGGCAAATCCAATGCCATTCTCTGAGCCGCCCTACGTGAAGAGATCATCGAAACGGGAGCGGCAACTTTGAATGATCTGATCGTAATCCGACTTCCAAAGTTCTTCCGACCAGATTTCAAACTCGTAGTACCCATCATATTCCGATTCGGCAAAGGCGGAGACAACGTCTCCCAACGGAATATCGCCATCGCCTGGAAGACAGCGGTCGTGGTCTGAGCGAGTTGGCTCTCGCCAGTCGCTCAATTGGACCAGCGAGACCAGCGATGCGAATTCCGGTATCCGTTCGATCAACCGTGGCTCATGCCAAAGATGATAGATGTCGAATGCCATCCGCACGCAATCGTGGTTGCATCGGTCGATCACTTCCAGCGTATCGTCGAGCGATGTGAGAAAACTCCATTCGCCAGCCAATTGCGGGTGCACCGGCTGGATGGCGAGCGCGACGCCTTGCGCGGCAGCGGAGTCGACCAGCAAATCGAGTCCGTCGATGAGCAGGCGGCGCGCATGATTGGCCGTGTGGCCGGCACGCGCCCCACTCATAATTACCAGACAATCGGCCCCCAACGCGCCGGCAACGTTGATCGCATCGCGGGCGTCATCGACGCACTCGCGAAACGAATGACCGTTCGACCCGGTAAATCCCCCCGCCCACGACAGGCTGGAAACGGACAGACCGCTCTCTCGCACAAGATCGATGCCTCGTTCGTCTCCGAACTGAGAGAGGTTGGGTCGCCAGATGCCAATGGCATCGACACCCGCTTCCCGATAGGCAACGACATCCTCGGGAAATGTCCAACGATAAGTGGTCATTTCACTCATCGCCATTCTGTGCAAAGGCGGTGAGCCGCCCTCCATTTGGGGGGACGACGCGTGTTGTGTGTATCGAGCATCCTCTCTCGACGTGACGTCTTTCACAGCATTCCTGCTTTCCGAGATGGAAAATTTATGGTTGCAACGTAGCGTCGGCTGAATCGCCAACGCCGAAATATCGTCGCTGTCGCTGGTCCTGATGTGCGACCGGAAACACTCATCGACGGCTCGCCACCGGGCGATGCCGATCGCATCGCCCGCATGAGTCCGACCAACACATTAGCCTTGCGCGTTCGTCTTGACCGATGGATCGTTTGAGATGTTGACCCATACGTGAACGTGCGGTGCACCGCGCCAGTGCCAGACGAACGACGGTCCTTCGATCCGCCACATGTCCCAAACTCCGTCCTCGCCGATGTCGTCCGACTGGTAGAACGCCATGCTGCACTTCTCCAGCCCACCCTGCGCTTTCAGACACGCGAGCGCTTCTGTCTGGTCGGTCGCGCGATAGGGTGCCAACAACGTCTTGAGCACGCCCTCGGCGTGGGCCAATTGGTCCTTGGAAAGTTCACTCAACGCAATGCCCGGCAGTTCACCCTTCGGACCCTGAAAAGCAATCTTGCTTTCCTGCGGAGCCTTCGGAACCAAAGCCTGCTTTCGCTGTTTGCCGTCGAGCATCGGCAATAGCGCATTCGCCTTCAGCGATTGATGCCAATAGACATTTCCCGGGTGATCTTTCTCTTCGTTGAAACCCTCGGCCGCGTGACCGTAGAAGATCGGTCCGCCAAAGGCAACGTGTTCGGTGCTATCTCCATCGCAGCGAATGGTGAGATGCCTGCCGGTCATCACGAACTCAAACTTTCCCGAGCCCGGCGTGCCGAACAATGCGATCGACTGGCTCTTGCCGTATCCCCCTGCGTCGTCCTGCAACTGCTTGCGGATTTGAGGTTGCCAATCGGGGTTGTACAGGCCGTTGAAAATTGCCTCGATGATGTCCTGTTGATCTTTGGTGAAGAAATTGCTGGCGATTTTCGGCTTAGTGATATGCCAGTTATTGGAGACGTGCGTTCGCAGAAGCCCACGGCTGTCTTTGTGATCCCAGTCGAAGGCAACGGCTTCTTTCTGTTTTGGCGTGAGGGTCTCGTACAGTTTCTGAACCAGCATCTCCGGCTGAGTTTTCTTATCAACGCCTGCGTTGACCAGTGTTGCCGGTGCCAATGAAGCCACGGCCGCTGTCGCTCCAACCGCTTGAACAAATCCACGTCGATTCAAACCGCCCGACATCAAATTCTCGCTGTTGCTATTTGGTTCGTGACTCGACATGACGTTGCTCCCCACTCTTTGACAGAAGTAAGAAATCCGTTTGAAAGGAACGACGCAGCTCTCGTCCGCGTCGCGCTACAGTATGCGCGCAATGGCGTCGAAAAGGCAAACGGATCTCGCTATTCACAGACCAAACTTTTTGAGTTCGTCGCAGCTCCTGCTGTTGGCTTTTTGCGGATACGCTGTGGACAACTTTTCCGATTGTGCCGGTCGCCCCGGTTTCAACGGTTAGTTTTGTTGTTCTTGGCGTGCGTGTTGTAACGGTGCCAATCAACTTCGAGCGGCCGAAGTCGATTCCCGATAATCATTGCGGCTATGCACTTGCGAACCGATTTCTCGCCGCAACGTGCCGCCATTTCTGCGCGGACGTACCGCTTACCCAACCCGCAAACTCCACCATCGCCCAGTCCGACCATGCACCGATTCACGACTGCCTCGATTGGCCTATTGCTGCTGAGCGTCACCGCCGTTCGCCCGGCGATCGCACAGAATGGTCCACCGTTTCAAGTCACGCATTCCGGCCGTTTTCAATTTGTCGCCGACTATCGATTCACTCAATCGAAGCAAGCCGGAGTCGAATTGGAATCGATGGCCCAGAAGCTGTGGTCGGAATTGATGATCCCCGACAAACGCACGCCGGTGCGTGTTTATCTGTTCTCGTCTCAGAAGGCGTTTTCTCGTTATGTACGGCAACACATTCCCACGCTCACACAAGCCGACACAAACCGCACTGCCATGTTCCTGCTGCGAAACGGTACGCCGTACATCTTCGCCGTCGCAACGCCGGAATTGATATTGAATCTGCGACACGAATTCGTGCACGTACTGCTCAACACGTCGCACGAGAATCTGCCGATTTGGCTCGATGAAGGGATCGCAGAATACTACGAAACGAAGGACGGCAGGCAGCAGGAGTTCTGCAATTTGCTCAGTCGGCAGAATCGTCTGTTCTGGAAGCCGAGCATCGGGCGGCTGGAGCGATTGAAAACGATGTCACAATTGGGCATCGTCGAATACGCCGAAGGCTGGTCCTGGGTGCACCTGATGATGCGCGGCCCGAAATCGTACCGCCAGGTGATCCCACGATATCTCGCCGATCTTCGAAAAGGAGATCCGACGGCAACAATTTCCCGGCGGATTGCAGCGGCCGATGTCGACGCCGTCAAGAGTTGGCGTGCCCACCTATCGTCCCAGCGCAAACGAGTCTCGGTGAGCCGCGTCCCGTTCACGTCCCGCAATTAGCTGGTCGTTTTGATGGACACGCACCGAGACCGCCGCCCTTATCGCCGACTCTTCAGATAGGCGATCAGGTTCCGAAAATCTGCGGTCGTCATTCGATCGACGAGATCCTTGGGCATCAAGGAAACTTTCTGCGGCGACCGGTGGTCGATGCGGCTGTGTGGAATCTCGATCAACGTATTCTCGGCCGTCATCAGTTCGATCTTCTCGTTGAGATTGTCGCGGATCAATCCGGAATAGACTTTGCCCCGGTCGGTCACCACCGTCCATGTGACATAGGGACGGGGAATTTGTTTGCTCGGCTCGATGATCGACTCGACCAACAGTTTTTGCCCCATCGCGCGGCCAACGTTCGACAGATCAGACGCAACTTGCCCGCCGCGACCATCGATCCTGTGACACTGGGAGCAGTGTGCGGCATTCGCATGAAAGAAAACTCGACGGCCCGCTTCCGCGTCACCGCCTTTCTTCATCTTGGAATTCCAATCATCGGCATCGGTCGGTCGCGCGTCTCTGGCTGCCGTCAACAATCGGCTCGGAATCTGTTTTCGGTGATCCTTCCCGTAAGCCAGCACTATCTGCTCAACCAATTCCAGGTCTTTGTGAGAGAACGGTGAATTACAAGTATTCACCTTTTCAGCCAACGCGGCAATTGTTGCACGGACATCCGGATGTGAAGCGGCCAGTCCGCGGAGCGATCGCAAACTCTCGCTGCGCAAGATGGCATTCTGGCCGCTCGCCAGTCGCAACAGCAGATCGCGAGTCGGTTTGTCGCCCACAGCATAGGGAGCCAACCCAACAATTGCTTCGGCTCGCAGTAACGGCGGATTATCGATGTCGGCTGCGATCGCGCGCAGGAATTCGCGCGCATGTTCGTTCTTCCATTCCTGCAACGTGCGAATGGTCTCCAGCCGAAGCGTTTGGTGATCGGAGGCCAGCAACTCGGCCAGCAGCTCCCGGTCGAGTCCTCTGTGGTCATCTGCCAGCATCCGCAAACTCAATGCGCGCAACTCCGGTTGCCGCCGATCATCTTTCACCAATTCGAGAAACGTTCCGTCGGGAACGGCCAATCGTTCGCGCCACTGTGCGATTCGTTGGCGGGACGTACCCGTTGGATCTTCGACCGGCTCGCGCAAGTATGTATCACCACCTGGTGTCGAGCGAAGTGCGGCGGTGAAATCAAGTAATTGAACCGATGGCAGCGGCTTAAGTTGCTTGATGCGAACGTCCGAATTCTGCGCGGCGGCAACCGAGTTCAAGCCGACAGCGACTAACCCGCACAAAGACAGCCAGCAGAGGGAGCGCCAGATCCGACCGGACATTTCTTGTGTCATTCTCATGGTTTTCTCCAGACGTGAATCGACACCATTGTCTCAGGAGACGACGGGTAACGAATCGCCGACTTCGATGGCGGGCATCTCCGGCAGCGGGACGATTTCTGCGTCCAACGGTTCGGTTTCGAGTATCGCGACCGATGGCTTGCGGTACGTCCAGCCGCTCGTTTCACCGGGATTCACAAATAATCGCCCACTCTGGTCGCGCGCGATTGATGGGCGATGCGTGTGCGACATGATCACCACGTTGCAGTCTCCCACATGTCCACGAACATCTTCGGCCGCATGCGTCACCAGGATGCGCGTTCCATCTCTCGCTTGTATTCCGAACGGCGGTTCGGCCACTTCGCCAATGATCCGCATACCGCCGGCAATGCCCGTTTTGTTTCCTTCGTTGTCACCAAAGCAGGCCATCACGCGGCAAGTCAGCTTGCGTAACGGGGGAATGACAATCGGCGAAACGAAGTCGCCGGCGAAAATGACCAGATCGCAGCCGGCGTGATTAAAAATCGCCACCGCACGGCGTACGTTATCAACGTGGTCGTGAGCGTCTGCGAAAATGCCAATCCGCATTTCTTATGGCCTTGAACAAACAATTTGAGTTCGTCTACTTCAATCGCTGCGATGCGTTGCATTGCAGCTGTATGATCGACTTTCCGTTTCGCTGGTTCTGTCGTTCACAGCCATTATAATCGGCTGCGAAGCAATGATCGACCAACTGCCGATCATTTGAGTTGAATGCCACATTCTGAGATGAACAACCGGGAGCCATAGAAGCCGATATGCCCACCGTCAAAGTCTTTTATGCCTGGCAGGCGTATCGATCACAGCGATGTCATCGTCGCTTGATACGCGAAGCGGCACGCGCCGCCTGCGAACGAATTACGTTGGTGCATTCCAACAATTTCAAGGTAACATTGGAAGAAGCTCCGGTGGTTGTCCCCGGTATGTGTGACGTGCCGAATTCAACGCTGCGGAAAATTGACGACTGTGATTTGGTGTTGGCCGACCTGACATTCGTCGCCACCACCGACGAGGCAGACCGTGAAACCGAGACCGCCGGTAAGTCGAGCGACCCCAGCGTGCTGTTGCAATTGGGATACGCGGCTCACGCGAAGGGAGCATCACGGTTGGTTGGTGTTAAGAACGAAATCTACGGCGGGCCGACCGATCAAATCCTCGATGTGCGGTGGCGTTGGATTGTGAGTTATTCGCTGGAGCCGACCGAAATCGACAAGCGGACCGTTTACCGCGCACAGAAGACTCTCAGCCGCAAGCTGGAAGGGGTTCTGCTGACTGCGATGCATCAGCAGGATGATAACCGCAGCGAACCGCTTACGGATCAGCGATTCCTCGAAGCGCGTTCCCAATTTGAAACCGACATTGCTGCGGGATCTGTGCCGCGGATGGAAGATCAACCGGCGGCGGTTGCCGTCACCATCATGCCGGCGAAACCGATTGATCTTCAACCGGAACGGATTGCCGAGGTGATGAATGAGGCGGAGTTTTCGTTCGATGAGTTGCACACAGGTCCGCAATCCGTCACCGGATTTACCGCCGAATCGGCCATCGATGTGACGGCGACCGGTGCGCTGCGCGCGGCGTTGACTGAGAATCTCAACGCTCAACGGGCGGGCTTCCCATTACCCCCCGGCGCAGCCGGCATGATCCCCTCGACCACGCTGGAACGCAACGTCATTCTGGCGGTCCACCGCTGCTGCCAGTTGCTCCACACGTTGAAGGTGCGCCGTCCCTGGCATTTGGGAATCTCGCTGCTGAACATCCACGAATTCACAATGGTCGTTGGACCGGGCGAACGCAGCGACGTATTCGACCGTCGGGAATTGCTGACCGACCCGCTGATCATCACCGACTTCGAGACAGTCGATACTTCAGAAAACGTCGCCAGATTTCTGAAAGGAACTTTCGACTGAATCTGGCGCGAATTCGGTTTGGGTTACTCTCGCAATTACGATATCGAGGGAAACTGGAATCGGAAGGTGATGAATTAGCTGCGAACCGCTGGTTCGCAGCTACCCGGTCATCGTCTCCGTTCCGGCGGGCTTTGGCTGCGGTTCCTCTTCAATGCTCGGCCACGTCAACAGGAACTGCGAACCGCGTCCCACTTCGGTTTCAACGGTAATGTCGCCGCCATGTTCGCGAAGAATTTTTTGGCTGACAGCCAGCCCCAATCCCGTGCCGCGCGCTCCCTTGGTCGATTCGAATGCGTTGAAGATCGTCTTCAACTGGTCCTCAGGAATTCCAGCACCGTTGTCGGTAACGCAAACGTAGACGCTGTCGGTATTGCCGTCGTACCCCGTTTCGACACGAACGGTCCCGGAGTCGATTGCTTCAGTCGCATCGATGGCATTCGTGACGACGTTGAGTACCGCGCGATAAAGCCCTTCCGGATCGAACACCGTCGCCGGTAGATCGGGCATTGGCTGGAATTGGAGATCGGCTTTCGCATCGTCGGCTCGCGACTGCATCAGCTCGCATACTTCGCCAACCGTCTCATTCAGCTGGGCCGATTCGAGGGCCGGCTGTCTGTCTTTGCTGAATGTCAACATGTCCATGACGAGGTGATAAATCCGATTTTGATTCTTTTCTACAATGCCCCAACCTTTGTGGACCAGTTCCTCATCGTGATCCTTCAGGCCCAAGTCGATCAGATAGCTGCCACCTCGAACACCCTGCAAAATGTTCTTGATGTGGTGGCTGAGCATGGCGATGGTTTGCCCCATTGTGGCCAAACGTTCGGCTTTCAACAGGGCTTGCTGGTAGCGATTGTTTTCAATTGCCAAAGCCGCCTGACGCGCAATAGCCACCAGCAGCCGCAATTGCTCTTCGCTGAACTTATCGGGGACAACGCCGTCGAGAACGACGCGTTCCGGCGGGATCGTCGTATCGACGTAAACCACTCCTCTGAGTTCGTAACGGCCCTGCATCGGCACGCACATCGCCTCGCGGATTCCCGCCTGCAGAATGCTCTGTCCCGGTTCAAACCGACGATCCCGTCGTGCGTCCGATGTCCGGACTCCCTGCCCTTCCTGCAGCACGTAATCGACAATGCTGCGAGACACCGGCATTTTTGCATCGGCCTCAAATCCGCGACGTCGGGCAAAAACGTGCGGCACCAATTCTCCAGTTTCCGGATCATCCAATAGCATGCAACCGCGATCGGCACCGACAACTTCGATGGTGAGATCCAGAATCCGCTGCAACAGTTGTTCGAGCGAAATTGAAGGGCTGACAGCTTCATCGGAAATGCGATACAGCACCTGCAAGTTGGCCAGCGTCTGCGCTAATTCCTGTGTTCCTGCATCGGCCGAGTGATCGAGCAGTTCTCGATCGACCTCCTGACTGACCTCGGAGACAATACTCGAACGGTCGTCGGCTCCCTGGCGGCCCACCAAATCGACGAGATCGCCAGCCCATTCCGATTCGTTGACGTCGGCGGCAATGTTGAGCATCAGAACGCTGCGGCCGATTTGAATCTGGTCGCCATCGACCAACTGGCAAGTACGAATTGGCTGCCCGTTCACAAACGTGCCATTCGAACTATCGAGATCCGTTATGGCGAGATGTCCGTCTCCATACTCCAGCGTGGCATGCCGACGGGAGACTTCAGTGTCGAGAATACGGATTTCGTTCTTCGCACCGCGACCGATGCCCGCAGACCCACCGGCTTCGACCTGAAACCGTGCTCCCTGATCGACACCCTGAATGATCAGAATCGATGCGGTAGACACGTGGCACTTCTCTCTGATCGGTTCCGGAACGGCAACGCGCGAAATCGCGATGCTATTATAATACCAGTACCGGCCAGTGGCTCCAGTGTCGAGAGAGGAAAAAGGCGCGACGCGGCTGTTCAGATCAACATCCCACGGGCTGCGACCCATGGGCTTTGGTCTATGCGGCGCGGTCGGAAAGCAGTTGATCGACCAAACGGATCAGTTCGCGATACTGAAACGGCTTCTGCAGATATTGGCCGCCGTCGCTTTCTGAACCGCCGTCGATCTGGGCCGAGCCAATGACCACGCGTGGGACGCCGGCCCATCCGCTCGAACTTCGAATATCGGCCGACGACTTCTCGTCATCGATGACCAATAGACTGGGAGGGCCGCAATCGGGTTGCGACGCGAGATCGCGGACGCGGTCCACACGGAGCCCGCGAGGCTCCAGCACCGCCTTGAGAACCTCTTCGGTCGCCGATTCCGAATCAACGACAAGAACGCGTAGTCCGTCAGTCACTCGAATTCCTTTTCGATTCCGACTGAGTAATTCATTCCGTTTGGGTCGGATGGGATCTCGACCCAGGCAAGCTTCGAGGCGGGAGAATAGCGAGATCGGCAACACGTGTCAAAATCAATCTCGCGAATCGCGGGCGCGCAATTCAACCGCCATCGTAGTAACGACTTGGGGCGGCCGCACTATTGGGGTTGACCCCCACCACCATCAGCCGATTAGCCGCCCCGCTTGCGGGGCGTGATTGCGATCTGGCGTTCCCGCCCACGGGGACAAGCCCCGTGGCTCGCAAAGGTGGCTCGCTGATGTGGTGATACACTCGGTCTCAAACCGAGGCGGCAATTGGTAGCGAGACGAGGACATCGGGGTGCGGTTGAGGTTCCGGTTCGTTGTCGGCCAGAACGGTATCGACCAGAAAATAAAGCAGCCGACGCAGTTCGTCGGGCTCCACTTCGTCCGCCAACGACTCGGCGCGTGCGCGTGATTTGGCGACCAACGCTTCAGCCTTTTCGAATACGCCACAGTGCTCGAAAATACGTCGCAACCGTCCAATCTTCAACGCGCTGACTTGTTCGTCTTCCAGCAGTTCTTCAATTTCCGCACGCTGCATGTCGTCGGCCACATCGAGTGCCATCGCCAACAGCACGGTCGGCCGCAACGAAAGTGCATCCTGCCCGGCAACGAGCTTGTTGTCGTCGTCGCCGCGCCAATCGTTCAAATCGTTCAGAATTTGGAAGCCGACCCCAACGTGCCGACAGAAGGCGGGAATCATTTTTTCGTACTGCTCCACCGGTCCGCCCATTCGCAGTCCGGCATAGAGTGCGGCCTCAAATGCGGGTGATGTTTTGAGAGAATAGATTTGCAGTGCGTCGAGCGGCGTAACGTTCAGGTCGCCTGCATCCTGCCACGCCATTTCTGCGCCTTGCCCGTCACACAACTTCACGTGTGCGGCCGCCATGCGTTCAATAATGTCGGACGACGCCTCCGTACCAATATCACCCCGCGCCGAATTGACGAGCCGATAACCCAGCCCGATCAAGTAGTCGCCGACATTGATTGCCGTACCCAGACCGTGCCGCCGGTGCAGCGTTTCGTTGCCGTAGCGGTAGAGGTCGTCATCTTCGATGTCGTCGTGCACGAGCGATGCTTTGTGGAATGCTTCGATCGCCATTGCCACGCGGCCGACCGAATCGGAAACTTCCAGCTGCTCGCTTCCGGGACCGCCTTTGACGCTCTTTGCGCCGGTCACGGCATCGTATGCTGCGAGTGTGATGAATGGACGAAATCGCTTGCCGCCATTGGCAAGCCAATCGTAAGCAATGTCTTCGGTTTTCCCCAGCGGCGACGCTGCCGCCTTGGGAGTCTTGCTACGTACCCGCGGCAACAGTTGTTCAAAGTCGTCGCCGAACATCCGATTTGCCGCCCGCATCAGCGGAACGTAGCTGGCCGTTTGTGGTTCGGGCAGCGGTTCGTACTCTTCCAGCACATCCCAAACCCACGATTCGTCCAGCGTCGTGTTTTTGCAGTCGCCCGAATGCAGCGGAATGGCATACGAGGGAACGCCGGCGATGAGCACCTTGTCGATCGCCTTTTCCAGCACGTTCAAACAGGCGACGCCCAAAATGCCGTCGATGTAGCCGCCGATAATGATCTTCAGAACGATCGGCGACCCTTCGGCGACCAGAACCTTGTAGCCGAGTTTCTCCGCTTTCACTTTGTAATCGGCAATGGAACAGGCGCCGCATTTTTCGCAGTCGAGGCCAAACTCGTCGTATTCGGCGGGGCAGCCTTCGGCGTGTTTCAGGCAGTGCGGCAACAACAGCATCCGCCGTTCGAAGGGAATGGCGAGAAACTGTCGCTTCCAGAAAAAGTTGCCGATCAGGACCATCGCAAAGCCGAGGTACTTCTCGGGAAGGTCCATTTCTGCCAACAGCGCGTGTGAATGCTGTTCGAGTTCGCTCTTGGAAAACGGACGCGACTTATCTAACCCTTCGACATACCGTTCGGCTGCCCGCTTGAATTCCTCGCGCATCTTCAGCGTATCGGGAACGGCCTTCAGGTGACTGGTGCTGCGACGCCGCTTGCGCTTGACGGGCGCATCGCTGGCGGCAGACTCAACCGATCCGTTCCCATTTCCGTTTCGTGGGACGGCGGCAACGTTTTCAGAATCTCTCGGCTCGGTGGGAGCTATGGACATGCTGTCGTTCCTGTTGTCGTTTATCCAATTTATCTGCATCACCTGCATACGCGAAATCGCGGGCCGCGAATGACCGGTGGTTCAAACAGTAGAATCTCTCTGCAATTGTTCTGCGACTCGTCAATCAAAAATCGAAACAAATCTAATGGCGACCGGAGGCACCGCCTCCCACCGCAGCAACTTGATCGGTTCCGTCCGCGTGGGTTACAGCGAGACCATCTCGCGCCACGCGCAACGCACCAACCATAAACGTCAGTGGATACAAGTCTTCAGAGTACCATAATTTCGCGAAATAGAAACCAATGGGCGTCGTTTCGCGGTAGGTGCCCGCTTCAATTCTGCGGAGCAACCAGTCCAAACCGCCTTGGGCTGCCAATCCATTCGGATCAACCGAGAGCAGAATCTCCGCCGCCAAAGCGGTTTCCTCGTTGCTCGACGGAATTCCCTTTGATCCGCCCCATCCGCCGTCGTCGTTTTGATTCTGTTCAAGCCAGGCCAAACCACGCTGACCCGGTTCTTTGTCCATCAGTCCGGCATCGCGATAAGCGGCCAGCACGCGTGCGGTGCCGTAAGTGGGATTCTCGTCGTTATCGGCAAACTGATTGCCGAACCATAATGGCAGCCAGGACCCGTCGTTGCGTTGAACCCGATTGAGGTATTCGAAACCATGCCGAATCGCGGCGAAGGCTCGACGCGTCAATGAGGACTCTCCGTCTCTACGTAATTCGAGAGTGACCCACGCCTGTAGCGCACGGATCGCGTGTGCGGTGATGTCGGCCGCGCTGCGGTCGAAGGGCAGTGTTCCCCAGCCACGGCAAAATGTGGGCCAGCCGCCATTGCCGTTTTGTAGACCGAGTAACCACTGGACCGCGTTTGCCAGCGATTCGTCGATCGACGAATCAGGGGGCTTACGCCCCCCGCTCGCCTGGGTGTTGTTATTTACGAGGTTCATCAGCGCAAGCATGGCACCGGGGGTGTCGTCGGCATCGGGAACGCCGCCGGACAAATCGGTCCAGGCCCAGCCACCGGGATCGGCGTTGGTGTAGGGATGCAACTCCCGATATTGCTGTCCCAGCAGCCAATCGCGAACGGCGCTGCGTTCACTCTCGGGCAGGCCGTCCTTCAACCCGTTCACCGCAAGCGTCGTCACCCACGTTGCCAAATTGGTGTCGATGGGCCAACTTCCGTCTTCGTTCACCGAATTCACAATGAACTGCACACCGTGTTGAGCGACGGCATGATCCGATTTCCCCATCCCCGCCAGACTCATCGTGACGAAACTGGTCAGCGGCGTCGCTTCCAGAAAGCCGCCGGTGGTGGGTTGAATTCGCCTGAGCGTTTTCAGCGTGCGGCCAATCGACAGTCGCCGAATCAACCGAAACAACGGGTTCCACGGCTTGCGGAAATGGTGTCGCACCTGTCCGATGGCAATCAGCGCCGGCAGCGCATAACTCACAACGGGCAGACGCACCGTCTTATAAAATTGCGGCGGCAAGCAGGCGAGTTCAAACGGCAGCGCATCGACTTCTTTCCAATCGACCAACCCGGCCAAGGCGCAATGAGTGAGAATGGGAATCGAAAATGTCTTGTCCTTGCCGTACCTCGCTCGCAAGGCAGGAATGCCTCCGACACGCTGGATGTACTCCGCAGCAGAATCGATCGTCTCGCGATGCCGTTCCGCATCTCCGGCCGCATGAAAGGAAGCGTGGACCAGCATGGTCGTCGAAATGTTGCTGAGACTCTTGACGGTATCGCCCCAACCACCGTCTTTATTCTGACTCGCAGCCAGCCACTGCAGGCCGTCATCGATCAGCTGGTTGAAGTCTGATGACTTCAACTCATTGGCATTGCTCTCGACTCTCGATTCGCCTTGATCTCTGCGGACCATTTCGAGCGCCATCACGGCCGTCGCCGTCGATAACGCCGACGCCGACAGCTTTCCCTCCCAATGACCGGCGGCATTGCGTTCGGCCAGTAGCGCACCGCGAACCGTCTCATAACAACGGTCGATGCGTTCGGGTGATTGCGAATTAGACATGGTCGGTCGGTTGTGTTTCTAAATGCGATACGAAACCAGCCCGTAGCGCGAGCAAGGGTTTGAACGGATGTTGTAACCGAATTCCCCTTGCTTGTGCGGCGGGCTGGTGCGGTGGCGAATCAGATGATCTGCCCGGTTTTGACGCAGCAAAGATCCTTACAAATCGAGTTCGTCCAGACCGTCCATTAAATCGTCGAGTTCGTCGCGTTCGCCGATGTGTGTTTGGCGTTTGGGAATTCCGACCGTCATGCCGACCGCATCACGCCCATCGTTGACGAGTTCAGCATCGCGTTCGGCAACCGCCATATTGAGCATGTCACCGCCACCACCGCCGAAAAGTTGCGAGAGATCAATCTTCAGGCCGGCCACTTCACCGGCAGCTCCTGCAATGGCCGGAGACTTATGGCCGGGGAAGATGATCGCGTTCTCCGGACAGACGCGGCTGCAGGCGGGGCAACCTTTTTTGCAATTGTCCTGCTGCTCGACCAAGATGCGATCGACTTGATCGATTCCGTACACGCCGAACAGGCAGAAGTCGATGCACTCCAGACAATTGGTGCAGCGGGTGTAGTCGATCACCGGGTACCAGCGGCGCTTCGCCGGCTCGGGCAAAACATCGGCCCCGTTGCCGTTCACGCGATCGCCGTTGCCATTGACCGGATTGCTCTCGCCGTTCGATTTGGCCGCTTCCAGCATGCGGTCGGGGTGCAGGTAGCGTTCGAGTTGCGGCTGTTGGGGGCTGCCTTGAATCCACTGCATGAGATCGACAGTCTGCACCGCGTTTTCACCGGCGATGCGACGAATTTCATCCAGGTAGACTGACGGGTCGGAATCACTCCGCAGATCGATACAGTACAGTTTGCGTTTGGAGGCATGGACGGAACCGATGCCGTTGTACTCGGGTGCATCGGGGGCCTCTGACTCTTCGTCAATCTCGTCGTCTTCTCCTTCCGACTTGAGCAGCGTGACACCTTCCAGACCGGCGATGCCCTGTCGGTCGAGAATCCAGCGAATTCCACGCGGATAAAGCCAGGACAACAACACCATGTCGCCCGGAACCGACCGCAGGAACAGCATGCCAGTGTGATCGGCCGCCATGTCGTAGAGGTGGGGTACCAGCGAGATATCGACATCGGGATCGACAATCAACGCGGCAGCGATTTCTTCTTCCAAATGTCGTCGCGTGGGATTTTTCCCCTGCGCTTGAGAGATGACGACGGTGATTTTGTTCTGAGCCATGACGGGGTGTGACCGTTGGGAGGTAGACGATTAAAAATGGGGGATCAACAGGGGCGATCCCACGGGGTGCGACCCGTGGGCTTTGCGTTATTAATTGATCTGTCCTTTGAGGTGCCGTTGTGTGTGTTCCCAACCTTCTTCCAGTATGACGATGTACTCGGCCGGTTGCAGCGGTTTTTCGGCAGTTTCAAATCGAAACAGCCAGCCGTCGCCGTAGTTGTCGGTATTGATGGTCGAAGGATCATCGAGCAGGTTTTCGTTGAATTCGATCACTTTCCCCGCTGATGGTGCATAAAGCGACGAGAGGGCTTTGGAACTTTCAATCTCGCCGATTTCCTGTTTGTCGCGAACATCGGTGTTCGCGTCGATGGTCCAGTCGAGGAAATAAACATCCTGCAGCAACCGCACAGAATACGCCGTAAAACCAACGCGAAACGCACCGTCGCATTCCTGCAGCCACAGGTGGTTTTTGGAATACTGCCGGTCGCCGGGAATGCGGGCCTCGAATTTCCCCATATTGAAGATCAGGTCTGCTGACATAAACGACTGCTTCTTCGCTGCGTGATGTTTTTCGTTGTGTCGTTGTGGCCACAGCGCGATCACGACACCATCGTCCAGCTTCTTATATTACCAGTGAAGGATGCGTCATGCGTGACTTACTGCCAATGCGGCTTGGCCGGGCAAGTCGAGTCACTGTGAGTAAACGGGCGTGTTAAGCTGCGGAAATCAGGGGTTCAGCGGAGTTTTATTGGGGGATGGGGTGATCGCATCAAGCAACGGCCCTCGGCGTGCCACCCCATGATTTCATATCGCGACCCGCATTTCAATCACCGACGCGACGCTGACATCCAACAACAGCCGCGAGAGCCAAACCTTTAGACAATTGAAACTGTCTAAATAGTAGAAACTTATTTGCATAAAGATGCAAGGGAGTGCGGTTTTTTTAGCAGGTTGAATGGCGTTCCGCACAGGATTCTCTGCCACCGTATTCTCTGCTACTGTCGAGAAACTTCATCAATGGCGGTTCCGAATCCGTTGCAGGCGTCTAAGTGCGCGCAACATCCAACCGAGCGACCTGGCGCCGTGTTCCTGGATGGGCAACACCCACAACGCGGCTGTGAACCGTCCGACAAAGGAGACCAGGAAAATCAGCTGGAAACCGCCAATGTTCCACCCGAGCCAGTTCATCTGAAATTTGGAATCGAGAAGTGAATCGATCCAGAATCCCCCCAATAAACCGCTTGCGCCGGCCAACAGCCCGCCCACCTGGCGAAGTAACGCAATGTGCGCGGTGTTGTCGCTGCGCGGCGAGAGTTTTAACATCAGGTTGCGCCCGCTGATATTGACCACCGCAAACCCGCCCCACATGAAGTAAGCGCCAAACAGCCACTGCCAGCGACCGGGCGCAGCGAGAAACCAGAACGGCATCGCAAAACTCACGCCGACGGCTCCCCAGAACAACAACCATTTGTTGCCAAACCGGTCGGCCAGCCAACCGGCCGCCACGCTCAGCGGCATGTTGACCAGCAGCATGACGTTCGCCAGCACGTAATAAGTCGTCAATGAAATCCCCAGCGGCCCAATGCGGTACTTGAAAAAAGCGACCTGCGTCAGACCTTGCGCGAACGCCAACCACCAGCTATGCACCAACAGTCGCCGAAACGAACGGTCGCAGAAAGCGGTGCCGATCAACCGCAGATTGGGGACATCGTACGCCGCCGAGCGAACGGCTACGTTCGGCAACTTCATCAACGGCCACAAAGACGCCAACTGCAGCGAGGTGCCGACTCCAAACGCGGCAACGTATGCCAGCAGCGCCAAATCGTCTGTTACGTTGGCCCTCCAGTAATCTCTCAAATATCCACCGGCAACGGGAACGACAAGCAACAGGCAGACGCGGGCAATGTTGCGTTTGGCGAAGAAGCGTCCCCAATTCTGTTCCGGCACCAGATCGGACAGCCACGACAGATACGCCATGTAGGAGATCGCCTGTGCCGTTTGCGCCACCGCCAGAAGGCCGGCCATCGACCACAAGGGGTTAATTCCGGCCGGTCGTAAGTTGGGAAACGCCAGCAATGGAATTCCCAAAGTGCTGAAGCGGGCGATCAGCGCGCAACCGAGCCAAACCGCTTTACGATTGCCGACATAATGAATGATCCAGCGCGAAAGCAGTCCGGCGATGCCGACTGTTTCCGGGATGACGAGCAACAGCCCAATCAGAATCCCGCTCGCGCCCAATTCGTACCCGAAGTACGTGAGAAAGCCGCCGGTGGTCAGCGAGTAACCAGCCGTCCACAATGCCTGATTGATAACGACGGCCCGAGTGACGCGAGAAAGAGTGGCTTCCTCAATTGGATCCAACGTTCTCAATTCCACTTAGCCACTTACTCACATTCGCCGAAAGGGAAGTTGTGTTTTGTCGTCTAAAGATCCACCATGCCTCATGGGCTGGGGGCAAAGGCTCTCGACCAAGAGGATAGTATACAACAGACAATCGCGACACGTCAGTGGCACCCCAATCCGTTGATCGAGAACTGACGCCGCACTAGCAGGCCGTTGAAGAACGCCATTCCCAGTGAGCGGCAAGGCGCTAGCCGACGGCTAGGAGCCTGTCCGGAAAGCCGTTGTGTGGCGGACTCGGTGAGGTCTAGAATTTCAATCTTTTCGGTCGCTGTTCGGCTTGACCGTTGTTCTTTGT
>CAUZOL010000131.1:0-17247 GCA_963581435.1 Planctomycetota bacterium | reverse complement strand
GAATACATTGAAGTGTTCTACAACCGAGAACGCCTGCACTCAACATTGGACTACCAGAGCCCGGAACAGTTTGAGCAGGCGGTATAATACTAACGGAGTGTCCACAAAGTTTGGGGAAGTTCAAACCGCATGAATGCGGTCACTACGAACTCTCACTGAAGGCACGCCGGTGGCACACTTTGCTCGAGAACTCACTCACGGGAGACACATCGATGAAGCTTGGCATGGTGACCTACTTGTGGGGCGCGAAGTGGGACCTGCCCACGCTGATTAAGAACTGTGCAGATACCGGATTCGCAGGAGTGGAACTTCGCAGCACCCACGCGCATGGTGTTGAAGTTACGCTGACCGAAGCCGAGCGCAAAGAAGTCCGTCTGCGGTTTGCCGACTCGCCGGTGGAACTGGTCGGCCTGGGGTCCGCCTGCGAATATCAGAGTCCCGATGCAAAAGTCCTGCGGCAGAACATCGAATTGACCAAGAAATTCATCGTACTCTCACACGATGTCGGTGCCAGCGGAGTCAAAGTGCGGCCGAACCGATTCAACCAGGGCGAAGACCGCGAGACAACCATTGCCCGCATCGGCATGGCGTTGCGTGAATGCGGCGAGTTCGCCGCCGATTACAAGCAGGAGCTTCGAGTCGAGGTGCATGGTCGCGGAACCTCCGACCCAATGGTCATGCACGAGATTATGCAGGTGGCCGACCATCCCCAGGTCCGTGTTTGCTGGAATTCCAATCCGGGCGAAACAATCGACGGATCGATCCAGCACAATTTCGATCTGCTCAAAGACAATCTGAGCGGCGTCATTCACATTCACGATTTGTACGACGAGAAGTATCCGTACCGTGAATTGTTCACGTTGCTGAAGCAGGCGAAGTTCGGCGGATACTGTCTCTCAGAAAGCCCAGCCACAACGGACCCTCTGCGCGTCATGCGGTACTACAAAGCGATGTGGAACGAATTGACGCGTTAATAGCCCACAGGCTGCGCCGCGTGGGATTGCCCGTGCGTCACAACGGTTTCAACTCGCGGAATCCGGCTGTTCATCCGATTGTTCCGCTGGCGGGCGCTCGATGACCGGTTGGTCCGAATCGGCAACCCCCACGAGTGGCAGCAGTTCATCGTCTTCGACTTGATCCGGCAGATAGACCTCGTCGAGATCGGTCCCGTCGTCGCTCTTGCGCAGCAGGAAGTAGATGATCGTCGTCGCCGTCCAGAAGTAGCTGTACGCGAAACCGGCCTGCAGCAAGGCGGCAAGATTCAACCACGCGCCGGCCAGTATCCCACCCATCTCCGGCTCGTATCCGGAACGGGGTTTCCAGGCAGCTGTCCCACCAAGATGTTCCGGCGAGGCCGAATAAAGGTCTCTCATTCCTGCGGGGCCGAGTCCGCTCGCAACCGACCAGCCGGCCAGGTAAATTGTCAGCGAGAACAGCAGCGTCACAATGACGATGAGAATCGTCCCATAAATCACCGCGACGAAAGCGTACCACAGATAATGCCACGGGCGGTCGAAAACGTAGCTGTACGTCCGGCTCAAACCGTCGAAAGCGTCGCTGCCCTCGGCACTAATGGTGGCGTACATCAACGGCCAACCCGCGGCAACGCCAATCAGAATTAACGCCATCAACAGGCTGCAAATCAGCGGCAGAATCCACAACGCACCGAGAATCGATTCGCCGACGACGGGAATGCGGCCAACCAATCCGCCGAGCATGCACAACAACCAAAAGAAACCAATGCCGGCCAACGGCAGCAGTGGGGCGGTGAAATATGACAGCAGCCGCGCAGCGGAAAATTTCAGCGACGCCAACATGCCAATTCGTTCGGCTCGCGAAAACTGCAGGGCCGCCATCCGAGTGATCGCTCCGCCGAACACCGACCAGACCAACAGCGTCCATAGCAATTTCGTCCAAGCATACGCAGCCAGCGTCCAACTCAGTCGCGGATGAAACAGCAAACGAGTCGGCTCGACAAACCCATCGATCGGTCGCAAGACATTTCGCCAGTTGGTGCTGAGAGCCGTCGGTATCTGCGCCAACGCCGAATCGGGCTGACTGCCGACTCCAGCAAAATCACTCCACCCCGCTGACTGTTCCCAGGGCCACTGCATTGCGGAGGGGTTATCCTGCGGCGGCGCAAAGGGAAGCTGGTCGATACCCCATTCGCCAGCCGAAAGAAACAGCATCGCCAGTCCCGCCAACAACAATTTGCGGGGATCGACGGCGATGCGAAACGCGCGAAAAATATGCAGCCAAGGAAGTTGCCGTCGCCAGAGGATCGGCATGTTCGCATTTCGCGCATCGTCCATGGGGGCCGGCTCCCGGGGTATCGTGTTCAGAGGGGAAACTCACGCAACTACGGTGTATCATAACCACACCACCCGTGCAGCGCAAGCAAGACGGTCAATAGAAGAACGGCCACCGATCGACTCGGCGCTCATGGAAGCGCGTCGATAAACTCATCGAACGCGCGGCGATACTCTTCGCTTTGCGGTGAGTTGTGTCTTCCACCCGTAATCGCGACAAAGCGCTTCGGCCCGGGCGCTTGCTCGAATAGCCGACGGCCCAATTTGTAGGGAATGACTTCGTCCGAGTCACCGTGCGATTGCAGAAGCGGTCCGTCGTAGCGCGCGATCTTTTTCACGGAGTCGAAGCGATTCTTCATGACGACGCCCGCTGGGATCCCGCCTGCATGATGAGAGGCAACATCGGGCAGCGTCGTGAATGTGCTTGCCAACACCAGTCCGCGGGCTCCATCGTTTGCTGCCAAATCGACGGCAACGCCCCCTCCCAGCGATCGGCCCATCACCACGACATCTCGTTCCTCGATGCCCGTTCGCTCCGCCAACCACTTCCGTGCTGTACGGGCATCTTGCAACAAACCTGCCTCGCTGGGGATTCCGTCGCTTCGGCCATATCCACGGTAGTCGAATGCCAACACGGCCAGCCCATGGCGTTCATTGAGAATCCGCAATGACTCTTCGCGGTGCGTGATGTTTCCGGCATTTCCGTGGGCGAACAACACGACTGCCCTTGGATTCTCGTGCGGAACAAACCACCCGTGCAGTTTTGTGCCATCCTCGGCGGTGAACCAGGCATCCTCAAACTGCAAGTTTTCGGGGTGCCAATTTCCGTCGGGAAACTTCGACGGATAGTAGACGTGCGAATGCTCGTAGGTCGCCATCGGTGATTTCAACAGCGGCGAGGCGCATCCTGCGATCAAGAATCCAATCGACACAGCGCAGAACAGCAGTACAAGACGCGCGGAACGGCGCATGATTCGGCCCAAGATTGGAAAGGTCAAAAGAGACAGCGAGAAAGATTTGAGGGGAAAGAGTCTGTTGAGAGGGCGGGAGATTATCAGTCCAGCAGAAACTGGTCAATCCCCACTGCAAAGCCCCAAGAAAAGTGTGCCGATTCTACCGGTTGCAGCGGTCACAACTGCCGACAGCAAGCGACTGCCACGCGACAGGTCATTTTTTTCATTTGACAGCAACCGGCCATTTGGGCCGTGGGCGAGAGGGGTTCTTCCGGTTATGAGGATCATTGGGATTCAAGACGGCTTCCGCGAAACCGGGAACGGCAATTCCGGGCGTCGAATCGGCCGGCTATCGGGCAACCTCTAAAGCTGAAAACTCCTCAATTCCGGCGGTCTGGCGGACCTGTTCTTGCCCTGTCGCTACAGCCGTCAGGACCGAATCTCAGTTCCAGCTAGGTAACTTGCGCATGGCGTGGCTGCACTCTTCAAGAGACGACTTCAGAGAGGACGATGTTCGCATCTGCGGAGACATAATGGATTGCGCTCCGATTCAGTCGATGGATCTTTGACCCAGCCGGTGTGTTGCACACGCGGATTTTGAAGCCTTCGACGACGAGGAATGATGTCAGACAGAGATGCCCCCGTCCTTTCGAATCCGACAATGACAACCACCTGCCACGATTGACTCTCGGACGAATTGAAGACCAACGATGATGAATCGTTCAATCCGAACATCCCTCTCTGCCGCCCTGTTTTCTGCGATGCTGTTGGCGTCGCTCTCGTCGCACTGCGCTGCGTCTGAGGCACGCGAAACGCCGATGGTGCGTGCAGTCAAACGCGCCAAACCCGGCGTCGCCAACATTCACAGCAAGAAGACAGCCTTTGCCGGCGACTTGCTGTTCTCGACCCGCAAAGGTCGCGAAGTCAATGGGATGGGGACGGGAATCGTCATCGATCCCCGCGGATACATTCTCACCAATCATCACGTCGTCAATGGAGTCGACTCGCTACGGGTCACGCTCGAAGATGGGGCGAGCTTCGATGCCAAGGTGATTTCGTTTGATCGGAAACACGATCTCGCCATCATCAAAATCAAGGCGAGTCGGGCACTCACCACCGTTCCCATGGGCACATCGTCCGACCTCATGCTGGGTGAGACCGTAATCGCCATTGGCAATGCCTTCGGATACGAACACACGGTAACGGCCGGTATTATCAGTTCGCTATCGCGCGACGTGGAGGTGAACGAGAAGCAGTCGTATGAAGGACTCCTTCAAACCGATGCCAGCATCAATCCCGGTAATAGTGGCGGGCCGCTGATCAATCTCGACGGCGAAGTTGTCGGCGTTAACGTTGCGATTCGTGCCGGCGCCCAGCGGATTGGATTTGCGATTCCCATCGATAAAGCCCGTCGGATTGCGGCTGAGTTACTCAGTGTCGAGCAGCTCAATCATCACTATCATGGTCTGCAGGCAAAGGACCACAAGTCGGCCGAACTGCGAGAGATGATCGTTTCCGCAGCACAGCCTGGAAGCCCCGCAGAGAAGGCGGGCTTCAAGAAAGGCGATGTCGTCATTAAGGCGGCCGACGTGGACGTGGCCGATCGCGCCGACTTTGAACGTGCCCTGTTGGGACGGTCCATCAGCGATGCCATCGAAGTTGTCGTTCGCCGCGACGACGAAACGAGCACACTTTCACTGACGCTTTCGGAACTGGGATCGAAACGAATTTCAACGAAGAAGACGACCGCGACGGTGGTCTCGTCGAAGCGATCTGTCGGGGCGATTGGCGAATCCTGGAAGACGTTCGGGTTCCGCCTCACGCAACTCCCCAAGAGTGAACGCCAGCTTGTCGGCGACCAGTATCGCGGTGGTCTTCGCATCACTGCAGTGAGACCCAACAGCCCGGCCGCACGAAACGGCATCCGATCTGGCGACATTCTTGTCGGGCTGCATATCTGGGAGACAGTCAATCACGAGAATATCTCATACGTGATCGATCACCCACAATTGACGACCTTCGATCCGCTGAAGTTCTACATCATCCGCGGCAGCGAAACTCTCTTCGGCTACCTGCATCTCTCAAAATAGTGGCAGGTTCAGGCGACGGCAGAGGATTCCCTTCAATTCGCACCGCCTGGCCGAACGCGCCGGGAGCCGAGACCTGCGCGTCTCACGCTTGCGCTAACCGCATTCCTGCGGTTTGAGTGCTTCGGCGAGCGCGAAATCTCCCTGTTTCGCGTCACTCCGCTCAACGCTCTCCCCCACCACAGGGATACGTAGCTGACGTCGATCTCTCCGGTTAGGTGGGATGGGCAGCTACTTCTCTGTGCAGAAACTCAGTGGAGTTCACACGACTTCGACGGTTCTGGGGCTGAAACTTCTTGCATCAGCCCGGATTCCACCTAGAATAAATGGTAGGTCGTGTGTGGTGCCTTCAGCAATGCACGATCGACTTCCTTCTCGAATTCAGAAAATTACACTGGATGGGCTTGGTCTACGGGGTGGGTGCCGTCAGCCTTAACTGGCTTGCGGGATCGTCTCATGGAAGGTCCATCCACGGTCGCCGTCCCGCATTGCGGGCGGCTTTTCGCGACCGCCGAGCCGGTAGCGGCGCAGACGATGCACTTGGGAGCGTGAAACACGATGGCAAAGAAGTACATTGGACTGGAAGATGCATCTGAATTCCTTGGAGTTCAGCCGGACGAGTTGGTGCGTCTTCGCGAAACCGGCAAGGTTCGCGGTTTCGCCGACCGTGGAACCTGGAAGTTCAAGATGGACGACCTGGAAGAATTGAGCCGCCGCTTGCAGGTGGATTCCAACCCGGACGTGACGATCATGCCCGTGGCCGGTTCCGGTGAACCGGCTGGATCCGCTTCGGTGCTGGGTGGAGAAGAAGACGCCGTCGGCGAGCAATCGACGACAATAAGAGGAAGCGCCGATAGCGATGCCGCCCTCGTTGAGGGAACCTCAGACAGCGACGTCCGTTTGATTCTCGATGACGGCCTCGATGCGGCAGGCAGCGAACCGGATATGCCGTTGCCGTCCGATTTCGACTCGGACAGCGACGTGCAACTCTTCGACGATTCGTCAACGGCGTTGGATGCGGGCAGCGACAGCGATGTCGCGCTCGTTGGGGCCGACTCGGACAGTGACGTCCGGCTCGCACCAGTTGGCGACACCGACCCCGGTAGCGACAGCGATGTCCGATTGGTCGATGAAGATGATACTGCGACAGCCGAACTCTCCAGCGACAGCGATGTCGCCCTCATTCCATCAGAAGGGGACGGCTCCAGCGTTGTCCTCGGGGGCGACGATGACGACGAATCGATCCTTTCTGAAGAAAGTGGAATTGAGTTGTCCGCCGAAAGTGGAATTTCTCTGGAGAATCTCGACGACAGCGGAATCTCGCTGGAAGCCGACAGTGGACTCACACTGGCTGAAGACGACAGCGGTCTTTCCATTCTCGATGCCGACAGCGGACTGACGCTGGAAGCGGACGACAGTGGAATCTCTTTGGAAGCCGACAGTGGAATTGCATTGGCGTCCGATCCGGGTCTCGACGACACGGACAAGACGGCTGCAATGCTCAGCATGCCGTCGCTCGACAGCGACGGCGCTGAAAAAGACACGGAATTGGAAATCCCGTCGCTCGATTCCGACGGCGACAGTGAATTTGAATTGCAGTTGGACGACTCGGAGATGGACAGCGCGGGCGATTCGAGTGTGCTGCTGTTCGACGACGAGGACGAAGACCCCGACGAACATTCGCAGACCGTCGTCAAGAAGAGCACCGACTTTGAGGATGCCGAAGGCGAAACCTTCGATATCACCGAGGGCGACGACGATGGATTCGACCTGGAAGAGGACGAATTCGACGACGATGACGATCTGGATATTTCGGATGATGTCATCGGCGAGGACGATGAGTTGGACGACCTCGACGTCTTCGATGCGGACGACGACGTGTTCGACGACGCGATGGAAAGCGGTGAGAGTCACGCGGAATTTGCCGCACCTGGCAGAGGACGCGTGGAAGTTGCCGCTCAGGAAGCCGATTGGGGTGGTGGAACCTTCGCGGGACTTCTGGTTTCTACCGGGTTGATGGCCCTCTGCGCCATGCTGATGTTCGATCTGGTTCGCGGTATGTGGGCCTGGAACGAGCCGAGCGCTTTCAACAGCGTGCTTCTCGATACGCTCTCTGGTTTGTTCGGCTAACGCTGGAAACCAGACATCACAGTTTCAGATGAATGATCCCGGGGGTTCTCGACTCCCCGGGATCTTTTTTTGGTGCTTGGGATTATCGCCTCGCCGCACAATCGAAACGACCCAAATCGTCCAGATTATCGATCTACCCCTGTTCTTCGCGTCAAGTCGCGCGTTCCCTACGGCCGATACGATTGGATAGCGCCCGGATATCCTCCGCGGAGGGCGGACGTGCGCCGTCAGTTTTCGACTAACAACACTGTTTGGTGATGCCTGGGGGGGCGTCTGGGGGGCCACCATTCCGTCGCCGATCCGACTTGCTGTTGGCACGGTTGGATGGACCTCGCAGCGGGAGCCACGCACCCGCACACATCCGCCCACTCAAAACCGCCGCTGTTGCGCGCCGCGAATGCAGCGAATCGTCGGATGAGGAAGACGAAACAACACCTGGACGAAGTAGATATCATTCGTTGGGCCACCAACCAGTAAACAAGGCACGCATCGACTAGTCACCCAGAGGGAATTCGATGAGACCGATTGTCACAGTCATTGCCCAACTGGCGATGATTCTTGCGGCAGCCCAAACGCAGGCTGCGCCGGAGTCGCCCGCGCCGATCCATACCAGCAAAACGCAGTTCCGTATTCCGTATCGGTACGATGCCGAGGAGATGCGAAAACTCGATGCGCAGGAAATCCGACTGTTCGTTTCGATGGATGGGGGAATCAACTGGCAGCACGTCCAAACGGTTGCCCCAGCGACAGGCCGATTCGATTTCATCGCGAAGGGCGACGGCGAATATTGGTTTTCTGTGCGAACCGTCGATGGCGGGGGCCGTCTCTTTCCCCGTGGGGATTTGAATCGTGCCGGTCTGAAAGTCATTGTCGATGCCACGCCTCCCAAATTCGAAGTCACCGTGCGGCAGCAAAAACCGGGACGCGTGCAACTCTCCTGGCGGGCTAACGACCGGAACATCGATACGCGCACGCTCAGACTCGAATATTTGCAAGAGGGCAGCCAGCGCTGGCAACCGGTCAGTGTGATACCGCAAGCAAACGGCCAAACCTCGTGGTCGATTCCGCAGGGCGGCCGAGTGTCTGTCCGCGGCAGTATCACCGATATGGCTGATAACATCGCTCGGGCCGAACAGCAGACACAAGTCGCCCCCACTGCTCCTGTCCGTCGCCCGCCTCGCGAACCCAGTTACGATGAACCAATCGCCGAGCGGCCGGGTACAGATCTCATGGCCGAAAACAACGGTCAACCCGACAGCCGTCTGCCGCTGATCACCAACGGACGTCCGATTGCAGATGTTCCCAGCCGATCGGCCGCGGAGATCAACAGCCAGTTCGCTTCCAACCGCGGCGAAGTGCCACTGCCGCCCCTGCCGCCACTACCTCCGGTCGATGAGCAAACTCCGCCGACCGAAATTGCGAAACAGACTCCAGTTGAGAAGCAAACTCCGGCTGCCGAAGCGGAATCAGAAATCTTCCTCGACGCGGCCGGAAACCGCATCGTTCGCGACGGCAGTTTCGACATCAGTTATGAAATCGGCGAGGTCGGGCCGTCGGGTGTTGGAGCGGTCGAGTTTTATATCACCCGCGATGCCGGCAGGAAGTGGTTCAAATTGGGCGACGATCTCGATCATCGCAGTCCGTTTCGCGTGAAGGTTCCCGGCGACGGAATCTATGGCTTCGAGATCCGCGTCCGCAGCGGTGCCGGTCTTGCCACCGATCCGCCTCAACCGGGAGATGCTCCCTCAATTATCGTCGTCGTCGATCAGACGCCGCCGGTGGTGCAACTCTATCCGGCACAGCAGGGGCAGGGAGCATCGCTCAACAAAATTATGATCCGCTGGAAGGCCGAAGACGAAAACCCGGCTTCCCGGTCGGTCTCGCTGGCCTATTCAACAACGCCAAACGGACCTTGGACCACCATCCGCGATTGGGATAAAGACACAGGCAGTTACCTGTGGGTCGTTGCCGACGACGTGGGGCCGCAACTGTTCGTCGCCGTTTCCGCACGGGACGCGGCGGGCAATGTACGCCGCATGGTGACGAACAAGCCGATTGTCGTCGATCTGAAAAAGCCGTCGGCGAAAATCGTCGGTGTCAAATCTTCCACCAAGGGTTCGCGGCGGTAACGCGATCGCGCTTGCGATTCAACGCCGATAAATAGTTCCGGCGCTGCGAAACCGCAAGCGGACGTTTCGTGAGTCAGGAAGTCACTATTCCGAAGCCGTTGGCGCGGTTTCCGGCGGCTCGAATTTTGGAGTGGTGACTTCGTCCTGCTCTTCTTCGGGAACCGGTCGCGACGTAGACGATGTCGCCGAGTAGCTCGAGTTGTAAGTCGACGAATCGACTTCGTCCTCGATGCCCTTCACGCCCTTCTTGAATTCCACGATTCCTTTGCCCAAGCTGCGGGCAACCTCCGGCAACCGCTTGCCAAACAACAACAAGGCAATGCCGCCGATGATCATCAACTCGAACGGTCCGGGAGCAAATCCGAATGCCAATACGTGTGTGGACATAATTCTGTTTCCTTTCGCCAGTTGGTGACCCCGGTACTGCGGGAGCGGGATCTTTCTGACACAGCTTTCACGAACGGGTCGTTTGGTTCCGTATTCAATCGCTTCTATCTGCGGCTAACTTTCCGATTTCCCAGCATCCTCAGCATCGGATTTCTCCGCGTCGTCACTCACTCCGCTAATCCCTTTTTTGAACTCGACGACACTGCTTCCCAGCGACCGCATGACGCCCGGTATACGCTTGCCGAACAACAACAGGAAAATGCCGGCAATAATGGCAATTTCAAACGGCCCGGGGATGCCGGGGATAAAGCCGAAGATCGTTGAATTTCCCATCGTATCATCCCATGTGGTCGGCACATTGAAAATTCGCGCAAACGGGACAACCCATTTGCCATCATACCGTCCAACAAATACGGAACAACGTCGGTCAAGCCGAGGTAAAAAGCGAGGGGGATGAAAGCGCCTGTGAGCAACCTGCCCGAGAACATCCGCACTCGCGCCCAGCCGGCACGAAAATTCCCCAGTTGGATGTCCACTCGAGGTGCCCGCTTAAGGCAAGCAGGTGGGATGAGCGGTGGTGCATTTATTGTATCCCGCCGCCGATGATTGTCAACGCAATTCCGCGCGACTCGCCTCGCGGCATGGCAACACGCTGCCGCTTTCGCACAGGAATCTTGCGCAGGCGTTCATTCCCGACGCCCACTGGACACGTTATAACAATTGTAACATATAGGTGACCGCGAGGCTGCAGGACGCCAGCAGCCCGCCGATCGCGCCGTCCGCCAGAAACTCGGGAACAACCGTCATGCGTTACTATTCACTCATCGCCGCACTTGGCCTGTTCGGATTGGTCTCCTGCAACGGCGACTCCGCCCCCAACGATCCGGAAATTCCCACAAAGGGTGATTCGGCGACGGCTGACGATGCCGAACCGCAGGCCGATTCCCAAACCCAAACGACCGATGACTCCAAGCCGTCTGGCGTGGCGGCCGTTGCTGCACCTCCAAAACTTCTCGACGCCAAAGACGTGACTGCCGGCTGGATCAGCCTGTTCGACGGTCATTCGCTGTTCGGCTGGAAAGCGAATGATGATCCAGAAGCCGGTGGTGTGAACTGGCGCGTCGAAGACGGTGTGATCGTCGCCGACAAAAGTGAAAAGCCGGGACTCCTGCTGACATCGGTCCGCTTTTCCGATTTTGAGTTGCAAGTGGACTATCGCCTTGAAAGCGGCGGCAACAGCGGCGTCTTTCTGCGAAGCGTCCCCACGCCGGAGAACCCCGCCGTCGATTGCTACGAACTCAACATGTGCAACACGCACCCGGAATTTCCCACCGGCAGCATCGTCGGCCGCAAGAAAGTTGTCCTCGATGATGCGGGTGGCGACGAAACTGCGCCGGAAGGGAAATGGCACAGATTCCACGTCCGTGTCGAAGGCAACCAGATTGTCGTCACGCTCGACGGCCGCATCATTCTCGATTTCGTTGACGACTCCGAGAACCAACGCAGCATTGGGTTCATCGGTCTGCAGCAGAATCAGGGCAAGATCGAGTTCAGTAATGTCGCGCTGCGGCCGCTTGGGACGATGCCGCTGACCGATGGAAAGACACTAGCTGGTTGGCGCGAAGTTCCCGAATCGAAATCGGAATTCCAACCGGTTGAAGACACGATCCAACTCACTGGCGGTCCCGGTTTTCTCGAAACCGAAAAGACATGGGCCGACTTCGTTCTGCAATTTGAAGTTCACCCGAACGCGAAGAGCATTAACAGTGGCGTTTTCTTTCGCGCCGCCAGGGGAACGGCCGAAAATCCGTCGAACGGTTACGAACTGCAAATCTGCAACAGTTTCGCCAACGGAAACCGCGCCCAGCCGAACGACTTCAGAGGTGGCTTCGGAACCGGCGCAATCATGCATCAGGTGCCGGCACGGTACATTGTGGCCGACGACATGCAGTGGGCCACCATGACACTCGTCGCCGACGGCCCACGGTTTTCAACCTGGGTGAACGGTTATCCGACAGCTCATTGGGTCGACGACCGTGAGCCGAACGACAACCCACGCAAAGGGCAGCGGCTCAAGGCGGGCCATCTCAGCCTGCAGGGACACGACGACGAGAGCGACATCGACTTTCGATCGTTGCGGATACTTCCGGTCAATATCGACGGCGATTTCGACGACTCGCCCGGAGATGAATGAGTTTCGTGGGACTGCGCTGCTGGCGCCCTATATTTGGAAGCGTCTACGCGGCTCCTCTACTCATCGCCCCTGTATCGACAATGCAACGCGGAAACAGGTCGAACGCATCGTGAAAGCATTCGACCGGCTCGGAAGTCAATTTGGCGAGCCATTCGATGACCTCGATTCAATCTTTGGACTGACTGCTGACAGTTGAATTGATCTCCGTTGCAACCGTCAAAATTGACATCACCGTCCGAAAGACAACGTCGGTCGGCATGGTTGGTCTCTTTTTTACCAACGGACAGGGTCGGTTTCACACCGTATCGGCCACATGCTAGAATCGGTATCTCGTGCTGTAAGCGGTCGTGTTGGAGTTGTCTATCGATGTCTTCTTGACACGATGACGTTATCGAATTGAAACACAGGTGAGCGAAGATGGCAAAGTGTCTGGTGACGGGCGGAGCGGGATTTATTGGCAGCCACGTGACCGAGTATCTACTCGAAGCGGGGCATGAGGTCGTCGTACTCGATAACCTTTCGACGGGGCGCGAAGGAAATCTGAAAGCCGTCGCCGATCATCCCAAGCTCACATATCGCAGCGGATCGATCACCGATCCCGTGTTGCTGGCGGAATTGGTGCCGGGTGTCGATGTCATCTACCACCTTGCCGCAGCGGTCGGAGTGAAACTCGTCGCCGACGATCCGGTGCGAACGATCGAAACAAACATCTACCCCACCGAGTTGCTGTTGCGGTTAGCCGTGCAGGGAGGACAGCAGTTTTTCCTTGCATCGACCAGCGAAGTGTTTGGCAAGAACGCCAAAGACCGCTGGAACGAAGAAGACGACCTGGTGCTGGGTCCGACATCGCGACCACGGTGGGCCTATGGCTGTTCGAAAGCCATCGATGAATTCCTGGCGCTGGCATATCACCGCAAGTACGGCTTGAAGGTTGTCGTTGGGCGATTCTTCAATGTTGTCGGACCGCGACAAGTGGGACATTACGGCATGGTGATCCCGCGATTCGTCGATCGCGCCTTGGATGGGAAACCGGTCACGGTCTATGACGACGGCGGGCAGGTCCGCTGCTTTGCTCACGTGAAGGAAGTTGTCGATTCCGTTGTCGGCCTGATGCATACCCCCGAAGCCGAAGGCCGAGTTTTCAACATTGGCGGCGATCAACCCGTATCGGTCAAAGAACTGGCCGAACAAGTCATCGAACGCGCCAATCCAGGTGTACCGATCGAGTACATTCCCTACAGCGAAGCGTACGGCGATGATTTTGAAGACGTCCGCCGCCGCGTACCCGATTTAACGCGTTTGCAGGAAACGCTCGGCCGGCGGCCGACCATGTCACTCGGCGGAATTCTCGATGACATCATTCGCTGGAAACGGGAACAACGGGCCGCCGAGTGAACGGCTCTATCCGCCGGGGCGCAGCCCGGCGGCTTTGAGACTTGCCCTACAGTATGCCGTATTTATTGTATGCGTCGGTGGCTTGCATTCCTGCGCGAATCGCATCGCGGGTCACGTTCTCGTCGTGAACTTTCTGCCACGCGCGGCGAACCGCTTCGCCTTCAACTTCCTGCGGCACAACAACAACGCCATCGACATCGGCGACGACCAGATCGCCGGGCGAAAATATCACGCCGTCAATTTCGACGGGTACATCAAACTCCACCACTCGCTGACGATTCTGGCTGTCATAGATGCAGGTGCTGCGAGCAAACACCGGAAAGTCCATCTCCGTCATCTGTCGGATATCGCGAACCGCTCCGTCAACAATCACTCCCACGCAGCCAGCGTTGCGGGCAGCCGTCGAAAGCAGTTCACCCCACACGCCCGATCGGACGGAGCCTGACGCGGCAGCAATCAGCACGTCATCCGGCCGGCAACTATCGACCGCCTGCAATTCCAACTCGTACGGCTTCGGATCCTCGTGGGCCATATCAACCCATTGAGTTGTCTTACAACGGCCGATGAGTACGCCGTTGCCGGTTCGCGGCGGCAATGGCACGCGCGGCGATTGTCGTTTGAACCCCAACCCATCCAACGCATCGCAAACGACGGCGCTGGAAAACGCGTCGCGCATCATCGCCAGCGTAATCTCGCCGTCTGCTGAATCTGTCATATCGTCTCGCTCCGCTGCGCGGGTATCGTTGGCAAGAAGTGAATCCAGTTCATCGCGGGAAACAATCGAGGTGAGACCGGACAAAACGACTGCGGTGAATCAATTCTCCAGTCGCACAAAAACATCCGAAAATCAAAAACAAGTTGTGTCGGCAATGGTCTGGATGGTGTAGCATACGCTGAAGGTGTCGGCAAGCGGCTGCCTCGCTGGAAGATGTCAACCTGAGGAAGGCAATCATCAAGGCCGCCTTGACGTTCTTGTTTCTTGTCTGGTTCGGCCATCGTTCGACGGCCTTTACGTTTCTGTTTTGCGCGGGTCTGTCAACGGCCCCCAGAGGAATGTTATGAGCAAGAATCTGTACATTGGGAATCTTCCCTTCTCGGCCACTGATGAATCCCTGCGTGTCGTGTTTGAGCAGTTCGGAACCGTCTCCAGCGTGAAAGTCATTTCCGATCGCATGACAGGCCGGTCGCGTGGATTTGGTTTCATCGAAATGGACGAGGGCGGCGATGCAGCCATCGAGGCAATGAACGGCAAAGAACTTGAAGGCCGCGTTCTAACCGTCAACGAAGCACGCCCACGAACCGATCGTCCCTGCGGTGGCGGTGGTGGCGGCGGTGGCGGCGGACGCTACTAACTCATTGGCGTTCATTCGGATCAACGAACCGACTTTGGCTGTGCCGACCGGCCCAAGTCGGTTTTGTTTTGTACTCTTCATTCGAGAACTTTAAGCCAATGACCGACAAGAAGCGCCGGCAGTTTGGATTGTGGGATAGCCCCATCACAGCCAGCAGTTTGGCAGCGGGGCGACGGCTCGATGGCGTTGCCTGGGATGCGGACGGCGAAACGGTTGTCTGGCTCGAAGGACGATCGGGGCACGGGGTGCTGGTTTCACAATCAACTTTGGGAGACGCCCCGTGTGATTTGACGAGTGATCTCAGCGTGCGGGCAACTGTTGGATACGGCGGTGGCGACTTTACCGTTGCCGACGGCCATGTGTACTTCGCCGTGCATCTGAACGGTCAATTGTATCGACAACAATTGAACGAAGGCGCTGCTCAACCGGTAACATCTTCGTTCGGTTCGGCTTGTTCTCCCGTCGTTTCGCCCGACGGTGGATCGATCGCCTATGTTCACAACGACGGCGGGGGCAATGATCGGATTGCCGTCGTCGATAGCGCTGGCAAACATTGGCCACAGGTTCTTGTTTCCGGTCACGATTTCTTTATGCAGCCGCGCTGGAGTCCGGATGGTCGGCGGTTGTGTTGGATTGCATGGGACCATCCCAATATGCCCTGGGATGGAACGACGTTGTATGTGGCCGACCTCTTGGAAGGGAATGCCCCTCTGCCGCGGTTGGGCGAGGCGCGGGCGATTGCCGGTGGATCGGACATCGCCATTTTTCAGCCCGAATTCATCGACGATCGACACATCGCTTTCATATCCGATGAAAGCGGCTGGGGCCGCATTGCAGAGTTCGATTTGGAAACTTCAGAACGTCGCTGGCTGACTCCGGATGGAATTGAACACGGTTTGCCGGCGTGGCGATTCGGCATGCGGACGTATGCGGTGATTGGCGATGGTCGCACACTGGTGGCGGCGCGAAACGTCCAGGGGTTTCAAAGCCTGCGGCAAATCGATCTCGATTCACTGGACGCCGAACCGATTCCAGCGACGGAAGACTACACGGAAATTACCGACATCGTCGCGGCTCCAACCGGTCGTCGGTTTGCGTTCATCGGCAGCCGGACCGACTGTCCGCCACGCGTTGTGCAACACGATCTCGACACGGGAGCGACGCGAGTTCTGGCCCGCGCGGCGGCAGAGACGACCCCTGCGGTCGCCTTGTCAAAATGCGAACCGATTTCCTGGAAAACCAAGAACGCCGAAACAGTGCACGGGTTGTTCTTTCCACCCGCCGGTCAAAATGTTGAAGGCATCGGCAAGCCACCGCTGATTGCCATGATTCACGGCGGGCCGACATCGCAGACGCGGGCGGGATGGAAGCCCGACGCACAATTCTTCGCTACGCGCGGCTATGCCGTGTTGTACGTCAACTATCGCGGCAGCACGGGATACGGTCGCGATTACATGCTCAAGTTGCGCAGCAACTGGGGGATCTGCGATGTGGAAGATGCCATTAGCGGCAAAGAGGCATTGGCGGCCGACGGCCGAATCGATCCCAATCGCACGGTGATTATGGGAGGCAGCGCCGGCGGTTTCACTGTCCTGCATACGCTTTCGCAACAACCGCAGTCGTTCACGGCCGGCGTCAG
This sequence comes from Planctomycetota bacterium, assembly GCA_963581435.1. Taxonomy (GTDB): domain Bacteria; phylum Planctomycetota; class Planctomycetia; order Planctomycetales; family Planctomycetaceae; genus JABISG01. The sequence goes on along the minus strand of CAUZOL010000131.1, from coordinate 672 downwards.
CCTGTACGGAGTTGCCGACCAATTCCATTTGGCCGCGCAAACGCACAAATTTGAAAGCCGGTATCTCGATACAATGCTCGGCCCGCTTCCGGAAGCGGCCTCGGTTTATCGCGAGCGGTCGCCCGTTTTTCATGCCGACCGCATCACACGCCCACTGGCGATTTTTCAGGGGGAGATTGACCGAGTAGTCCCGCAGGCACAGTCGGACGCGATTGTCGAAGCATTGAAACGGACCGGCAGCCCGCATATCTATCATGTCTATCAAGACGAGGGCCACGGCTGGCGGAAGCGCGAAACGATCGAGCACTTCTATCACACCGTCGAAGAATTTCTGAAGACACACGTCTTGTACACGTGACGTCTTGTCAATTCTCAGTCGATGTGTGCCACTGGCGACGCGCCAGTGGCACACGATTTGTGAAACGCAGTCAATCGATTCTGGTACTGACGATTGAAACGATTCTGCGGCCGGCGCAATTGCGTTGAGGCAGGCCGTACATTCCCCCTCGCGCATTTCCGCTGGTCGGGTTCCCGCTGACAATCGTTGGTTCTTCACCGATTTTAATGGGTGTTTTCAGCACGGTTTGAGTTTCAGTTTTCCACAGAAGAACAGGATGCGGGTGCGGTAGTTCGCAAAGTTGCGGAAGCCGCGGGCGTTCGACTTGATGGATT
>CAUZOL010000130.1:0-17307 GCA_963581435.1 Planctomycetota bacterium | reverse complement strand
CACGATGTACGCCGTTTCGCGACAGCGAAACGCCGACCGCAGGAGTGCTATGATTAGCAGTGCTCAAACTTCTTCCTCGCACGGTCAGGGTGGCCGGACGACGAAATCTTCTCAACATCCTTCCCCACCCCTGGTGCTGGAGATATGTAGTGGGAAAACCCGGTTTCCGCTTCGTCCTGTGGAGTCGAATCGCTTCTTGATTGGTGCTGCGGAAGGATGCGATCTGCGGCTGGGCGGCGCCGATATGCCGCCGCTTCACAGTATTGTTCACGTCGATCATGTGGAGGCGCTATTGGAAACTGTCACGCTCACACCCCCATTAAAGGTGAATGGTTTGGTTGTTGAAAGTGTGCTGTTGCAGGACGGCGACCGAATTGGCATTGGGCCGTTTGAACTCCTTGCTCATCGCCCAACGTTGGTTACCGAAAGTTCGTCGAATGAGGCACCGTCGGCCAATGGTGTGATCGACATCGACGACGACACGGCGCAACAACCTGCCTTGTCGGATCTTTCCGCCGCCGAACTGGTTGATTTGATCGAAGACGAAGAGCAACAGGTTCGACAATTTGAACAGCGTCGCCAACTGGGGGCGAATGCGCTGATGGATGCCGTTGCGGAACGTATCGATTTCGCTGCGGCGGCTCCACCGGAGATTGCAGTCGTATCGCACAACGAAGCTGACGAGACGCAGGAAGAGTTCGTGCAATTGCTGGAGCAAGCGAACACGCTGGCCGACGACTTGAAGCGACGAATGGAGCAACTGGCCGACCGCGAAGCGGCGCAGGTGCAACTGACGGAAGCGGTGTTTGAGTCTCAGCAGCAACTAGCGAGTCGTCTGGAATCGCTGGTATCGCGCATTGCCGACCTCGAAGGGCAGCGTCTGTCGCGTTTCCCGCGAGTGGCTTGAGACCAACGGGTTCAGCCCGCTTTAATCAATCGCTTGCGGACGATGTCGGCGTGCTGGCGAAACTGCTTGCCAATCTGCTTGCTGCCGCTCACTTTTTTGAGTAACGCCTCGACTCTCTTGACTTCAGACGCCGACAGCTGTGCTGCGATTTGTTCCAACGCCTGCAGCGTATTCAACAAGCGGACGTCGCGCTGATACTGCAGATCGTTGATCTCTCGTTGCCGCTGGGCGGGGTCCGAACCGGCTGTGTTGCTCGAATTGAGCGGATCGGTTGATTTGTTAAGGACCGATTCAAACACGGAAAGGCCATCGGTCGAGCCATCGCGACTCAAAGCAATTGCGGCGTTGAGTTTCGTGTTCTCATCGGGATCGTCCAGCAGAACAACGAGTCGCTGGCTGCCCCGTTCACTGGCGATGAGTCCCAGCGTGAAAGCCGTAACTTGACGAATCAACGGGTCGGCATCGGATGATATGTCGATGAGATCTGTCACCAGCGCGGTATCATTCAGCGGCTGTTTGTGATCGCGTGCGCGGCCCGCAATGACGGCGATCGCGGCGATCGAATTCTTGCGGACTTCGCGATCGTGCGTCGATTGCATCCCTTCGCGGAGAACGGGAAAAACTTTGTCTGGTGACTCGAGCCGTCCCAGTGTGCGGGCGAGAAAAGCCTGAAACTGAATGTCGTCATCGCTCGGCGAGGATTTCGCGAGTTCTTTCACAAAGAGTTCGGTCAGTCCATCAACGATAATCGGGTTTTGAGTGAGTTTCGGGCTGTCGGTGTCGCCTTCGGGGGCGGTCTGAAGCAACTGAGCCAGCCCGTACGCGCCCCGCCAGCGGCGGTGTTCGTTGCTGTTGCTCAGTTCAGAAACGAGTTTCGTCCAGTCTTGTTCGCTGGAAGCGAGTTGCCCGAACAACGCCCAAACACCGACGACCGCTAACACGATCAAGCCGGGAACAACAAAAAGTTGAATGATGAATCCAGCCGAGGGCGGTTCCACCGGTGGAAGATCGACCGACGGCGACGCATCGGCATCGGTCTTTACGTTGATGTCATCTGACATGGGAATCGCGTTCCGCAGGGAAGAATGAGTCTGCAAACTTTATGCAGTCTAAATGAGTCCGGCCAATTCTGCGAGGATCGGCCGGGACAAATTGATGCGGGGACCGCAAGATTCCTCGAATGAATATCTGATTCACCCCACGGGCAGTGACTCGGCCTGTTGGAGAGTTGGGAAACGATTGCTATAATTCGGCAAGATCGATGTCGCACCATGTCGCAGGGGATGTTCTTTATGGATGGAGCGCCATGTCGAATTTCTCCATTGGGTCGGATTCCTTCATTGGCAGGGAAAGGATGTATTGATGGCTTTGTACGAAATTGAGACCAAATTACACATCATGATTGGCTGGGCCGAATCGCATGACGGCGCAGTGGCGCTGGCCGGGGAACACTACCCCGACGAAGAAATCATGCGAGTCACCAAACGGCCGAAGGACATCTGGGTGATTTCCAAGGGCATGCTGGGCGTTTCGGGCGTCGGCGAGCCGAGCGAAGTGGCCCGCGATTGTCTGAATCGGGCCGGCGGCGACAAACTACATGCAATTCGCCTGTATTTGCTCGACACCGGAGTCGATTTGCACGAAGCACAGCGAGCCATTGAGACAAACATGTCACTCGGTTGGTGATCGCGGCGCGAACGAACAACCCAAACCGACCGTCTACGGTCGGCTTGGGTATCCGGTACGGGATGCTGCCGGATTATTTCAGCAACAACTCCACAACAGTTTCTGACGTCAGTTCACCCTTCTGCAGCGTGAGCTTCGCCTTCGCGGCGGTGTAGACCCGCGAGAGCGTCGCGGTATCATCGGCGATCTTTTCCGTGCCGGCGATTGTTAGCGGTGTGGGTGCCGCCAACGCCGTCAAACCGGCGAGGCCACCATATTTCAACGCGCCCGGCAGAAACATGGGATCGGATGTCGCTTCGACCTTCGCAAAGTCGAAGCCGTTGGCGTCGGCGACAACCGCAGCGATGGCATTGCCCGCCAATCCTGCCGCCAGCATTGTCCACGGTCCGGCTGTGCCGTTGCCCACCAGTTGGATTGCAGTCACCTGCTTGTCGGTTTTCAACCAGCCGATAACCGTCAAGATGTCGCGGACGCGGTTCGACAACAGCGGGCGATTGTAGCCGAACGTGTAACCCTGATAGCCGTCGTTGACCTGTTGTCGGTTGGCGTCTTCGCCGGGCTTGAGCAGCTCGCCGGTCAGAAGGACGTCGGCAGACACGACGACGCGGCCCGCTTTGAGCAGCCGTTGGACGGCGGCTGTCGGTTGTCCTTCTTTATTGAACAGGGCCGATTTACCGTTGCCGTCAAACCATAGCACGGCAGTTCCGGTTAGAGATTTCGGAGTGAGTTTAAGAAACGGAACGGCCTCACCGCTGCCTTTTCGCGTGACGAAGCCCTTCGTTAACGTCACGTCGCCGAGAGCCGATTTCTGCACCGCCGATGTCTCAATCTCACTCGCCGCCGGGACACCATCATCGAGCATCACACGGGCGGCACCACCCACCACGCGTTTGTAATCGGCGAGGCCGTCTGCGTGTTTCGGCAAGAGTTCCAGGAACTGGGCCTGCGAGGTGGCCGTGAGATATTCGCGAAGTTCCGCGGACGATTTGGCATCGTCGGGAAGCTTGTGCTTGTCGTCGAACACACTGAGCCGTGCCGTCTCGACGGGCCAGAAGTCCTCTTCTTCAATTGGGCCAGTGATGCCGAGCTTCAGGTGGCGGTTGAACCACTCATACATCATCTGGCGGGAAACCTGATTGTAGTTGTGATCGAAATGCGGGAAGGCTTTGGCGTAAACGAGATCGGTCTTGCCGTAGTGTGAGTAAACCTGCTTCAACTCGGGGTAGCCTTTGGTCTCGATGTTAACGGTCCAGTCGTTTGCTCCACTCAATGCCATCGGCCTGGGGGCGAACAAAGCCGCCAGCGCGATGTTGTTGATGCCGATTCGCAGGTACTCGGCGTTCTCGCAAACACACCCGCCCTGCATGGCGGTCGAGACCATGACGGCCGGGAATGCGACGGTTGGACGCGGATCGATCGCACCCAGCATGAACGTCTGCGTGCCGCCGCCGCTGGCGCCGGTGACGCCGATTCGCTTTGCATCAACATCGGGTAACGACAGAATAAAGTCGAGTGCACGGATGGAGTTGAAAGTCTGCAGCCCCATGAAATTCTGCATGCGGAGACCGGCTTCAACATCAGTGAATCCGGCGGAATGGCCAATTTGCTGACTGTCGGCTCTACCAACCATGTCGTAGTGAAAGACGATACAGCCCATCTTTGCCAACTGAACCATACGGGCTTGCAGCGGATAGCGTGCGCCCGCCATGTGTTGTTCGGCCTGCTGGCCAACTTGTCCTTTGGCCGCCTGTCCGCCGGCATCGTAGAAACGGCCGTTTCTCCAATGGCCGTGCGGAGAGAGAATGCCCGGTGCCTTGCCGTCAATCTTTGTCGGTCGATACAAACTCCCCGTCACGTAGTGCCCGGGGTGGCTGGCAAAATACACTTTCTGAATCGTATACGTGCCACGGTCAACCATGCCGTGGATGACCGGTTTGAGCGGCAGACTGGGGGGCATCGGCCAGAGACCGTTGCTCACTAGCACGCGCTGCCGAATTTGCTCGGCTTGAATTTCCCACGCTGGCTTCGACGTCGCCGGTGTCCAGGGATGGTACTCGTCGTACAAATTGCGTTGCTTCTGCAAACGGCCGTCGGGCGGCAATTCACCTTGCGGGGCAACGCGGGAAACGTCCTCTTTCGTCCCGCTGGCCGTTAGTGTTTCGGTGACAGCAAGAATCACAAGCACCGACAATAATCCGGGCAAACAGTTGCGCATCGATAGTCCCACCGAAGGAGAATCCGCGATTGTTACAAACGTCGACGTCGAACGCTTGCATGAAGCTGATACCAGCCTAAGCTGGGCGGTAATTGAATGCAACGGCGCAAAGCCCACGGGATGCGTCCCGTGGGAACGAACAGGATTCAGGAATTCCGAAATGATCATTTCAGGCAGACTCGTCTTCCCCGACCAAACGCGCGCCGGCCACATTCGCATCGACGGAGAGACAATTGCAGAAGTTGGCTGCGACCTCGGACAGCCGGACGTTGAATTCAACGACGATTGTCTGGTGTTCGCCGGCATGGGCGACATTCACATTCACGCTCGAGACGACGTAAGCGAAGAGCAAACGTACAAGGAAGATTTCGTCACCGCGGCGGCGGCGGCAGTGCAGGGCGGGGTCGTTCACGTGGCCGACATGCCGAACAATCCGGCGGCGCCCATCGACGATGAATCGTACGCGGCCAAACAGCAGCATTTGGAACGGCGAAACGTGCCGATTCAAATCACGCTCTATGCGGGCATTGGTCCCGACACGCGGCCGCTGTCACAGCCGGTGCCCTACAAAGCCTACATGGGGCCGAGTGTTGGCGACTTGTTTTTCACGTCGCTCGAACAGCTGGAAAACGCGCTGTTCCATTATCGTGGATGTGACGTCAGTTTTCATTGTGAGGACCCGGTGCTTCTCGAATCGCACAAACACGAGGCAACGCACGAACAACAGCGACCGCCGGCGTGCGAATCCTCGGCGACGCGGTTCGCACTGGCAATGATCGAAAAGTACGATCTGACCGGCAAGCTGTGTCATTATTCGGTCGAAGAGGGGTTGCCGTTGATTCGCGCCGCCAAGCAGAAAGGGCTGCGTGTGACCTGCGAAGTGACGCCGCATCATTTGTTCTTCGATGAGTCAGAAATTACGCCGACGAATCGCGGATTGATGCAGATGAACCCACCGTTGCGATGCGCGGGCGATCGAGAAGCGATGTTGGATGGCCTCCGCGACGGCACACTCGATTATCTGGCGACCGATCACGCGCCCCACACACTGGAAGAAAACGCCGCTGGGATCTCCGGGCAACCGCACCTCGATACTTACGGTGCATTCGTTACCTGGTTGATTTCTGAGAAAGAATTCACGCCCCAACGGATCGCCGAAGTCTGTTCGGCCAACCCCGGGCGTTTCGTCAACCCGTACACCGCCCCGAAAAAATTCGGCCTGATCGAGGCGGGCTACATGGCATCGTTGACGGTGTTGAACATGCGGCGGCCAAAACTGGTGCAGCGCGCCGATCTGAAGACAAAGTGCGGCTGGTCGCCATTCGAGGGAACGACCTTTCCAGGCAGTGTGGAAGCGGTGTATGTCGATGGGCGGCGACTGACGTAGCTGAGAGCCAACGGCTCGCAGTCAGCGTTGCACCGCAGCTGGGGGCGAATTAAATAAACTTTCAGGATTTCTGGAATTTTCTCGCGTCCTTGCGCATCACAAGAAGTAGGAACGAGAAGTCTGGACCGAGGCATTCTCTGGTCTTTAGAGTACTTGGCCTAAGAATTCCCTCGTTCGCACGTCGTCTTAAAGTGGTGAGTGATCGCAACTTCGCGCCTCACACCGACAAATACGGTTGATGCATTTCAGATCGGCAGGCAATCAGCCTGCTCGATGGCGGCTCTCCCTCTGTCCAACAAACAGGAGTCACGATATGCGCTGCGCCATGTGGAGTTTGACAGGGATCGTTCTGGCAGTTGCAATCGTTGGCTGCGGAGGCGAAGAAAGCGCGCCTGTGACATATGAACGGCTTGGAAACACCTCGTCCGTCGATGGTGCAGTGGCAGCGAATGGCGGTGATGATGCGGCCGAATACACCGTCCGTGAGGCCGCTGATCTTGGCACGGATATGACACCGACAGCCGGAAAAGCGGCGCCGTCAGTGGTGCATCGGGAAGTGCGAAGTGACGACGCACGTCCGGCCGTCGAACCGGAATCACCAGCCAAGCAGCAAGCGCAGCTCTGGAGGCCGGAATCTCAGTTCCGCCCTGGCACGCTCACCGCGGGCAGCATCGACGACCATGCCAAGTACGATGCTTACCGCGACTACCTTTCCAAAACGCTGCAACAATACCCGGGCCGCTCGTTTCCCAATCTAAACATCGGCCGCCGTATTGTCATCCGTGTCGCCAACGCGCAGGGTGAAGGCATCGGCGATGCCCGCATCACCGTTCGTCCTTTTACGTCCGACAACCAGGATGCGAACGGTATCAACAGCGAATTTACGACCACCACCGGCAGCGACGGTCGGGCGTTGTTCCTGTCTGCCCGCGATCTCTCGACCGCCGGTTCTAAATTCCAACTAACCGTCCAGCCCGACGCTGATTCGCCATTTCTCTCCCTACCTGTCTCGTTGGATCAACCGGAATGGAATGTCGTTCTCCCCGAACGTAAGCAACAACTTCCCACGCAACTCGATTTGGCTCTCGTCATCGACACCACCGGTAGCATGAAGGATGAACTGGATTATCTGAAAGTCGAAATCGACGACATCGCCGCCGCCGTCAAACGGCGATTCCCCAACGTTGAGCAGCGGTTTGCCCTCATCTTGTTTCGTGATGAAGGTGACGAATACGTCACGCGAACATTCGATTTCACCGGCTCGCTGTCGGAGTTTCGTCGCAAACTCTCGGATCAGTCGGCCGCCGGTGGTGGCGATTATCCCGAAGCAATGCATCTGGCGCTCGAACAGGCGGGCCAGTTGAGTTGGCGAAAGACCGATGCCGCCCGCGTGTTGTTTCTCGTCGGCGATGCACCGCCGCACGCTCGGTTTTCTGAGCGAACAATCGCTGCCGTCGAAACACTTCGCAATTCCAACGTCAAACTGTTTCCAGTCGCCGCCAGTGGCGTCCGCGATGAAGCCCAATGGGTCATGCGTTCGGCAGCATTCCTCACACTGGGCCGCTATCTGTTCCTCACCGATCATTCGGGCGTCGGCAACCCGCATGCAAAACCGCAAACGCCCAGCTATTCGGTCGAACGGCTCAACGCGCTCATGGTTCGCATGATCGCCTCGGAACTGGCCGGTCGTGAACTACTACCGAACGAAATCATCGCCACCGAAGCCAACGCCGACACGATCGTCCCGCAACAGAACCAGCCGGTCACTCGTCCGCAGACAGTGTTCGTCGAACCAATGGCGGCCAGGCCGGCAGTTCACAGGGAAGGAGTTGGCGAAATGTATGCGGAGTGGTTCTATGAAACCATTCAATTGCCGGCTATCCGTGTTTTTGCTGCGTTTCTTGCGATTGTGCTCATGTGGAAACTCGACACAAGACGCCGCAGCGCCACGGCGTAATACGACAAGTTCACGCGGGACTCGGCATCACCGCTTGCGGTTTAGCGCCCGCTCGGCAGGCAGTTCAATCGGCGAGTATTACGAGGACCCCGCCAGGACCACCCGCCGAATTTCCTCGACACGCGCCGACAACTCCGCCGGATCAACCCGCTCGGCGACATCCGCAAACCCCGCTTTTGCAATCATCGCCTGCGCGTTGCCCGCGATTTGCGACAGGCTGAATTCCAGTGGATCGCCCATCGTCAACCGATCGAGGTGGAACATCGCGTTCTTGCCCGTCGGATCGTAATGGTAATGGGGATCGGACTCGAAACAGTCGAATCGCAACAATTGCACGTCGCGTCCCTTGACTTCGCTAAACACGCGAATCGCCGGTCCGCGGTCGTCACCGGTTGTTCGGTGTTCGATGCGAAACGTGAGGTTCCCGATGACAATGTCCTGCATGAGGGGACTGCCTTTCACCTGCTGCTACTTCTTAATCCGGTACAGATGCGTGAAGTTGCGGATGATGAGCGAATTGTCCACAATCGCCGCCGATGAGTTGAAGCCGGCGTCGAATTCGTTTTCGGCCAGTTGCTTGAACTCTCGCGATGCCGCGACCACGAAGACTTTTCCCTGTTTGCTGAAGAAGTAAATCTTGCCGTCGGCTGCGACGGGCGACGCCCAGAAGTCGCCGCCGAAGCGATGCTGCCATATGATCTTTCCCGACTTCGCATCGCGGCAGGAGGCCACGCCATTGTCGGCAACCATGTACAACGAATTGTCAACGAGCAACTGCGAGCCACGGCGGGGGATGCCGACTCCGGAACTCCAGGCGATGTGGCTTTCGGTGACGTCGCCGTTGCCACCGGGACGGACGGCAACAAATTGCGTCTTTCCGCCGCCTGCGGCAAGGTAAATTAAACCGTTGGCAAACAGCGGCCGCGGTGCGGCATTCATTCCACCGTGACGAACTCTCCAGAGTTCGTCACCAGTCAGCGGCGAATAGGCGATGGTGGCAACCGCAGCAGGACTGACCAGGGCCGCTCGTCCTTTGTATTCGATCACCGTCGGCGTGCTGTATGCTTTTTTGCGGTCGCCGTTGTCGGTGCCGTAATCGATGGTGCGTTCTTTTCTCCAGGCGGTTTTTCCTGTTTTCTTATTCAACGCGACAACATACTGCTGATCGACGCCGTCAAAGTTCAGGAAGAGCATGTCGCGAAAGAGGATGGGTGAACCTCCCGGCGCACGAAAATGATCGCACTCAAAATCTCTTCGCGACCACAGCATATTACCGGTTGCCGAGTCGAGGCAGGCCGTTCCGTAGCTGCCGAAATGCACGTAGATCCGGCCTTCTTCAATCACCGGTGTGGGCGAGGCATAGCTGTTGGTCGGGTGACAGAATCGCGGATTGGCGTTCTCGAACACCAACACATCGTGAATGATTTTACCATTGTTGAGATCGACGGCGACCGCGGACATCTTCTTGCCGTCTTCGGTTGCCGTGGTCATCCAAATCTGTTGGCCCCACACAACCGGAGATGACCACCCCTTACCATGAATCGCAGTTTTCCAAGCGACGTGTTCGCCGTCGCCGAATTTCGCCGGCAGCCCGGTCGCGGCCGATTGACCGTCGCCCGCCGGACCGCGAAACGCGGGCCAGTTCTCAGCGAAGGCAAGTTGGGAAGAAATCAGGATGCCGCAGGTCAACAGGGCCGTTCGCATGGTGTTCCTCTCAGAATGGAAACTCTCGATTCGAATTCTATTCGTTCGCATGACTCGCCTGCGGTTTCGCGGCCCCAATTGCCGTCTTACGAACCAATCACTTCACGTTCATGCAACGTGTTTTCGTCAACCGGGTAATTCCGGAATTGAATGGTGTAATATTTCTCGAACCATTCCTGTATGTCATCGATAGGCCCCTCATCGTACTTGGGGGCGACGTGCAACAGGCGGCCCTCGGTGTTGCTGCGAATCTCGCCATCTTCCACAACAATCTCGCCGCGACGAATCACATAGCGGGGCAACTCGAACATCCGCTGGTAGTCTTCGTTGGGTTGATAGATGGTGACGTCGGCATCGGCTCCGATGCCGAGATGTCCCTTGTTCTTCAGTCCCAGTATCCGCGCCGGCGAGGCTCGCGTGATGATGGCGATTTCGTTCAGCGTGTATTCGCGGTCAAGGTCGGCCAACGTCGTCCGTTCCTTGAGTCCGCCGGGAACGCGTGCCAGCATTTCTCGTCGCCGGTCACGACTCATCAACAACGCAATGATCTCGGGATAAGCACGAAACGAACTGCCGTTGGGGTGATCGGTACTCATGGCAATCCGCCAGGGGTCCTGCATCAACAGATACCATTCCAGGCCGATGGCCCACTGAATGGCGTGCACCAGACTCTTGTTCTTGTATGTGATGGGAACGATGCCGCATCCGGTTTCCATTTCGGTGTCGCCGCTGAACCATTTGCGACCCATCACCTTGTGCAGGAAGTAGCCGAGCGGCCCGTCGCCGGTCATCGAGGTTGTTTCGCCGAACATCACCTGTCCGACATCGACAGTGATGTTTGGATGCGACTCAACGTATTCGACAAGGTCGGGAACTCGCGAACAGAAGGTACTCTGATCGTCCGGGTCGCCGCCGTAACTGTGAAACTGAATGTGGGTGATGTGTCCGCGATGGCCCTCGAGCGCGTTCATCGTATCCAGCGTGGTGTTGTAGTTTCCCGGCACGCCGAGGTTATTCGCGTGGATGTGAACGGGATGCGGCAGACCGAGTTCATCGACGGCGGTTGCGACTCCGGAAATGATTTGACGGGGCGTGATGTCGAAGTGATCGATGGTGTCGTCGAGTGATGTCGCGTTGCCGCCCCGCGATTTCCAAACCTCGACGCCGCCCGGATTGACCAGCTTGGCGGCGAAGCCTTTCGTTGAATTGAGCAGCCAGCCGACGTAGCTCTTCAATCGCTCCGGTTCGTTCTCTTGCAATTGCTTCATCAGGTAATGGTTGTTGCCCATCAGGACGTAAAAGCCCTTGTCGATGATGGGTGTGTCTTCCAATTCCTCGTGCGCGTGCCGCGCCAACAGCGGGGGGATGGCAGCATCGAACGCCGTCGTGTATCCCAGGCCGGCATACAGATAACCTGTTGCGAATGTACTCGGCACACTGCCCGTGGTTCCCGATCGCGTGAATGCAGTCCGCCGAACGGGTTCGGCGGTACGTTTGTCGTCGGGCATCATCTTGCGGGCGACGTTCACCTTGGGGCCGGCGATGTGACAGTGCATATCGACCCCGCCCGGCATCACAACCATGCCGGCGGCATCGATGGTCTTGTCGGCGCGCCGCCCCAGGTCAGTCGGTGCCGCGACAACACGCCCGTCTTCAATCCAGACATCGCGGACTACACCGTCGATGTTGTTGGCGGGATCGTGAAGCAGTCCGTTGGTAATGCAGGTGAGAGTCATACGTTGTGAATTCAGACGATTAGGGACAATCAATGAAAGAACGAATCAGCGGATTCACTCGGCAACTAGACGCCCAACTGTTTCGCCCGTATGCGTCGTTCGATTTCCTTCAGGATTTCGTAATCGCTTTTGTAAGGCGACTCGAACGCCGGTCGCAACGGGATCGGTACATCGTCCATGCGGTAGACGGTTCCCGGCGTGTTGATGCCGTAGGTTGCCGTGGTGAAAGCGACAGTTGCCGTTCGGGCGGTGTCGCTCAGTTTGGGGTCGAGAACCACGCTGGGGATTTTCGCCAGATGCTCGCGGGCCGGCTGGCTGAAGTTCGACATAGGGTCGGACGCAATGATGAGTGCAGCATCTGCTTCTCCGCGGGCCAACACATCCGACGATGTAAATTCGCCCGGGTTGAATCGCGGATAACCTCGTCCCAGGTTCACACCGAACGGATAGCCGGTCGACCACGTCACCACGTTGTCGGCGCCGGTCACGTTGCCGTGCCCGCGCATCGGTTTGGCAATCCAGCGAGTGTGGCGGTTCATGTCGCGTGTGAGCGCCAGGATCGCTTCGCTGTTAATGTGTTTGCCACGCGTCATCGTCACACCCATGCCAAACAAAATCGCACCGAATTTGGCTTTCTTCATGCGGTCCATCAGGTCGGTCAGAGTCTCCAGCGAGATGCCGGTCTTCCTTTCGATATCGGGATCGATTTCCAATCCTTTGGCCAATCCGCGTAACGCCCATGCCAATTCGAAGTCGGACCGTGGTTTGATCTGCAGGAATTGGTTGGCGGCCTTCGCACTCTTCGTTTTGCGAACATCGATGAGTACCGCCGTGCGGTCTTTGCGTCCGTTGGGTACAAATTGGCCTTTGGGCATCAGGCTGTATTTGGTGAAGTGCCGCGGATGGCTTTCCGCCGGATTGCCGCCCCAAAAAATGACAAAGTCAGCGCGGTTCTTGATCTCACCCAGCGAACACGTCACCTCGCCCACGCCTTGAAACGCCATGCCAGACGGTCCGTGACAGACGGATGTTGTGGTGTCCAGATTTCCGCCGATCCAGTCGGTAATCGCGACCGCCACCCGCTGCGCTTCGCTGGTGCTGTCCGACATGCCGTACGTCAGCGGGTTCTTTGCGTTTAGCAGAATTTCGGCCGCCTTGTCGAAGGCTGCCTCATACGTGACCGGCTGCCCGTCAATTGTCGCGTCAGGCCGGTCTTCAATGTGGTGATTGAAGAACCACGCCTTGCCCAGCACGCAGGCGTTCTTGGCCTTCGTGATCCGGTTGTTCTCGACCGTCAACTCCATGTCATCGCAAACGCAACCGCAAAACGTGCAGGTGGCGTCTTTGACGATTTTCAATTCGGGAGTCTCGGTCGTCGGCGGTTGTTCGGCGATACTCATGTTGTACTCATTCTGTGTTTTTACGCGTGTTTCAGCATTCAAAGCCCACGGGCTGCGCCCCGTGGGTTCCCGCCGGATGCAACCGGCGGGCTTGGCCCTCTCACTCCGCTTTCGCAAGCTGCACGTCCAGTCCTTTGCTTGTTGGCATTCCGCTGCCGTGGGTGTCGCCACCCATCAGTTGACTTGAAATGTCGCCGTAGCTGATGAACAGGACCCCCGGCGGCGACTCACCTTTGTCGGCCTTGCAGGTGACGACGACCTCGGCTTGTTCGTTCCACATCCGCACGCGGTCGCCGGTTTCCAGGTCGAGCCGCTGCATATCCTCGGCATTCATCATCAACGTCGTGATCTCTTCTTTGTATGTGTCGGTGTACTTCCCCTCGTTGAGCGCCGTACCCTGTCGACTCGTCCGTCCGGGAATCAGTACAAATATGTCAGACATCATCACCCAATCAACAGTATAAAAAAACGCCCAATTTCACGCTTGCGGTTCAACGCACCCTCGATGTCAATTTCGGCTTGCCGCAATCGCTCTCAACCATCTCATCGGGCAACCAACCGTCGTCGCTCCAGCCCCGCGCGAGATTGTAACTTCGAATCATCGCGTTCAGCTTTCGGGCGCTGAGAATTGCCCCTTTGCTCGCACCGGTTGGAATCGCTTCGCTGAAGAATCGCGACGGCAGCGTGTCTTCGGCCGGCGTCCAACCCTGTCTTATGTTGTATAACTTGCGGGCCGAAACAATCCGCGCGGCCGTCTCTGTGAGTTCGGCCGCCGTTACGTTCCAGCCGGTCACCAACGACAGCATCTCTGCCATCGAGGTCATCTGGTCGTCGAACACTCCTCGCAAAAACTTGCAGAGAATCAACGAGTCCATCACGGCCGCTTCATTTTCAGTTTCAATCGCCGCCGGCACAACGTCCGGCCCGGCATCCATGCGGTCGAATTTTTCGGAAAAGTCTACTTGATACGCACCCGAGCGATTGTGATCGGCACCGCGTGTGCCGACGGCAAATCCCAACGCCATCGCCTGCAGCGCCCGAGGTTCGTAACCGGGAATCTCCAGCCCTTTCACATGCGGCGCGAAATCTTCTGCGCCGCCGCCGATCTCCGCTGCTGCCGCCCGTGTCCCTTGTGACAGCAACTCGCCGATACCCTCTCGCGCACCAATTTTTTTCAGCGTACTCAGCAGCGCTTCGCCATCGCCAAAACGTAACTGCGGTTCGTCAATCAACCCGCGTTCGGCACACTCCATCGCGAAGGCGACCGTTGCCCCCGCGCTGATGGTGTCCATTCCCCATTCGTCACAGAGCCGTGATGCCGCCAGCACGACGTCGGGATCGGAAATGTCGCACAACGGGCCAAGGGCGAACAGGTTTTCGTATTCCATTCGCACGCCGACATCGGCTTTCTTGTCGCTGCCCTTCAATTGAAAGATGTGCTCGCAACCAATGGTACAAGCCGCGCACGAGTCGCGCGTTCGTGTGTGAGTCTGCGAAACTACTTCGGGTGAGAGTCGTTTCGCGTCGGCAAATGTACTCTGCTGAAAGTTCCGCGTTGGCAGCGTTCCCAGCCGGTTGAACGTCATCAGATTACTGACCGTTCCCAATTCACGGTACTTCGCAGTTCCCGGCCCCATCGATAGCCGCGAGAGTTCTTTGGCGAATTGTGTGAGCTTGTCGGGATGCGCGAAGTTCGTCGTGCGGTCGCCACAGACTGCGATCGCTTTCAGATTCTTCGATCCCATCACCGCGCCGTGGCCGCCGCGCCCGGCGTGGCGACCGTCATGTGACACCGAGGCGAACGGCACCAGATTCTCGCCGGCCGGACCAATCACCGCCGTGCGAAATCGTGCGCCCAAACCCACACGCAGTGCGGCAGCCGTCTCGCTGATCGGCTTGCCCCACACAGCGGTCGCGTCTTCAAACCGCACACCGTCGCCCGGCGTGTTTCGGTCCGGCTCGATTACCAGACACGTCGGCGAATCGGCCGCTCCCACAATTACAATCGCATCGTACCCGGTCTTCTTCCCGGCAATCGCGAAGTGCGACGACGAGAGCGAATCGTTCAGCCGCCCGGTCAACGGCGACTGCGCGACGACAGCGAACTTGGCCGACGTCGTCAACGGACTCCCCACCAACGGACTGAACACAAACGCCAACGGAGCTTCCGGAGCAAGAGCAACCAGCCCGCCGCGCAAGCAAGGGTTTCCGTCATCTTGCTCTGAGGGCGACTTCGCTATTTCCCCCTCCTGCAGCAACAACCACGTCCCCAACCCGGCCCCACCAATGAACCGGCGCAGCACATCGGCCGACAACGCCACCGCCTCGGCCCGACGCGCGGTCAGATCGATTCGCAGATAACGCCCGTGATAACCACAGGGGGAAGCCGACATAAAACCCACAAGTCGTCCCCATCAAAGGGGTTCCGAAAAACCACCAGGAAAAACTCCCCAGCAGCCCGGCCTTGTGGTTTCAGAGGTATCCGGCACGGAAGAATGCGAAATGTTCTCGTCCATGCATTATAGACAATTCAGCAGTGAAAAACATAGCCCCGCAATTCGCATTTAGCCCCGTGTGAATACACACGGGGCCGGTTTGCGTTCGCGTCAGTATGACCGATTGACAGTTGGTTGTTTGACAAGGGGACATGGCAAACCGTGACATGCATCAAATGATGGCACCGTTGTTGGTTCTGAATCTGTGCCTTGTCGGGCGAATTTGGCCGTCTCCGAATAGAAGCGGCTTATCGAATGGGAGTATGACAGGTCGAGAAGGCGAGAAACACCAATGCCAATGTCATGCACGTTGTTCGGAGAACTCGTTCGCGAGTCTGGGCCAAGACCTCGCCGAGAAACGGCAACAACAAGACCTCCCAAGCAGCCAAAAATCAGCATTCGGTAACTCCCCCGATAGTAATGAGTCGAGGGGTAGCTCGAAACAAAGATAAACGTGGGACCCAACATCACCGCATATCCAGACAAGATGCCACAAGTAATAAAGTTGAACCGTGTCAACGCGCCCGGTGTCGAAGCCAGCCAAAGCGGCACCATCATGAGAAATAACTTGCTAATGTGCGTGCTAAGAATAACGAGCACGAGGCCGGCGACTAGCCAAGCTACAAGCCATGCGACGAGGCGCAACCGTGAGTATCGGCTTGCGTCAGCGGTCGTTTGGGTTGATGCATTCATTGCTGACGCCACCTGATTGCAGAAACCTCTCACGTTACTGGAACTCCAAGGTCGCGGCAGATTTTGCGTGCCAGGTGATCTGAGATCTCTTTGTGCCTTGGTACGGACGAACGACGATCGCTTTCGAGGTTTCCCCACCACGAGTGATTGCCTCCCTCGCGCACCAATTCACAGCCGTGATTGGTCAAATGCCGAAGCAGATCGCGGCGTTTCACGGCTGGATGCCTACTTCTTCGTAGGGTGAACCAGCAGCTTGGCGGGCATCTTCGCGGTTCATTTCGAGAGCTTCGGACAAGGCTTCGCGCAAATTGGAGAGCAGTTCCTCGCGTGTTGCTCCCTGTGAATTGACGCCCGAAATTTCTTCAACCCAGCCAATCCACCAATCACCGTCCTGACGAATCACAGCGTTGTAGGTTGGCTCTGCCATATCTGAATTCTCCGATTGTCGAAATTGCAAATCAAAACACTTACTCTTCGACCATTATACAACCAGATCCAACGTTGAGAACAGGGCATTTGCCGTGTGCCGACACGCAAGGGAGCGCTCCGCTTCGTAAAGACTTCGCGTCGCGGCTAACCGGGTGAAACTGATTCGCAAAAAAACAGCCCGGCTGCAACAAGACAGCCGGGCTGTGGTTTCACCAACTTACAACATTGCCGTCTTGCACCAGGCGATGACTGCCGTCAGGCCGTACGAGCTTAGCTCGTCGAGGGCCTTCATGACGACGGCCATGTCGAGCAGGCCGAAGCTGTAAGGCAACTTCAGGCCGTTGAATCGCTTGATCTTCGCCTCGACGTTTAGGCGGCTGGTGAGGCGGTTGGCGGCCGCGACCCACTTGTGCCGTGCCTGCTCCTTTGCCTCGTAGCTCTTCAGCAGCTTGTACTGCAGAGCGTAGCCGACCGGTTGTCCGCTGCCGACTTCTTCCAGCTTGCGGTCGCCGTCGAGCTGGGTGAAGTTTTCTTCGTGGCGTTCGTAAACGCGTTGGACTCGCTTGTGCCGCATTTCGGCCAGCTTGCGAAGCGCGTACGCGACACCTCGAATGAATCCATAAATGGTTCTTCGCGCATTTTAGTGGGTGCTGCTTGATTTGACGTGTGGAATCGATCTCGGGATCATGGGGGATTTC
>CAUZOL010000129.1:0-17324 GCA_963581435.1 Planctomycetota bacterium | reverse complement strand
TCGATTGCTTGCCAATTGCTGTTTCTTGCTCATTCAAAGTTCCTCCAAAAATAGTTTACGCTCGAATTCCAGTGTCCACTATTTCTGGGGAACTCCAATATGTGCTGACGATGGCGGTGCCGGTGCGGATGGGGTATCAGTTCGACGAGGTGCTGGAGGTGCTGGGCGAAACGAAGAATGATGTAGCCAGATCGCTTCGCGCTTTCAGCAACCGTCGGAATCACGCAGTGTCCGCTTCACCCGCCTGTAACCGGTCGAGGACGATGTCGGCCATCAAGGGGTGCAGGCCGAGTGGCGGACAGAGGTTGAACGCGACGTCGGGAAACTCGATTGCCAGTTCGTCGCGGAACCGTTGCAAATCGCTGACGACGTGCGCGCCGGCAGACAGAAAATAGGGGAGCATCAGGATTTTCTGGGCACCCTGTTCGATGCAGTTGCGTGCTCCTTCGGGAATCGACGGGGAAGCCAATTCCAGGTAGCTGGCTTCCACCAGCACATCGGGCCGTCGTTGACGCACAATTTCTGCCAGGCGAACGAGATCGTCGTTCGCTTCCTTCCGGCGGCTGCCATGCGCGATGAGAAGCACGGCGGTTAATTGTGGTGTTGTTTCGGGCACGGGGCTTGTCGCTGGGTGATGTCACTTATCCAGCTGCAATCCAACGGATCGCAGTCTCAGCGATGCGTTACATCGCAGCTAGGTTTTACGTTGCCCGTGGTGCTCAACGCAAACAACGCGCGGGGAACCGAAAATGAAAGTGCTGAAAAATTAGCAGTTTATGGTTGACGAACAATAAGATTGTTGCTAAAAATTTAGCACACGATACGTCGTCACCCGATCTTGCGAGGAGCAGACATGGCACCGATCGCCGACGAACATCGCACCCGGCGCGAGCGTCAGATTATGGATGTGCTGTACGCTGAAGGGCCGTCGTCGGCCGCCTGCGTTTTGAAATCGCTGCCCGATCCCCCCAGTTATTCGGCCGTTCGCGCGTTGCTGCGCATCCTGGTCGATAAGGGCGAAGTGCGGTACCAGAAGCAGGGCAACCGTTACATCTATCGCCCGACTCATTCGCGGCGGAAGGCGGCCAAGTCGGCACTCTCGCGGGTGTTGAACACCTTTTTCGAGGGGTCGCTCGAAAATGCCGTCGCCGGGCTGCTGGAAGTTTCTGACCGCGGATTGACCGACGATGAGTGGAATCGGTTGGCCGATCTCATCGATCAGGCGCGAAAGGAGGGGCAGTCATGAACTGGATTTCAAAAATCGAGGCGATGACCGCGACCGTTCCTGCTTGGTTTGCCGATCTGGCCGATGTTGCCTGCCGGGGCTGCCTGGTACTCGTTGTGGCGTTTGCAGTCGTCTCACTTTCGCGACGGGCGTCGGCGGCGAAGCGACACTTCATCTGGGTTTCGGCATTTGTGGCGTTGTTGCTGCTGCCGCTGGTCTCAATTGTCGCTCCGCAATGGCATGTGCGCATTCTTCCCTGGCGGGCGGCATCCACCAATTCCCACCGCAGCATGTGGAGTCAACCAATCGAACTCGCGGCGGACGGCGCCGACGAATTGGCCGGAAAAAATGCTTTCATTCCACCCAATGCTGCCAGTTTCAACGGCGCATCGACCGACTCGGACATCGATGGTGCGGCGGTTGTTTCAGCGTCGAACGGCCGTTGGGGAGCTCAGAGTCTGACCGGCTGGAGTCTCGCCGGCCTTGCGTGGTGCGTGGGGGTTGCAGCGACGTTGCTCCCCCTGTTTGTCGGCCTGATTCGCCGTCGGCGACTTGAATTGGAGAGCCGTGATGTATCAAATGGAACGCTTGGTTCATTGGCGGGCGAGTCGGCCGTACAGTTAGGATTGGCTGTCCGCGTCCGAATTTTGCTGCACCCCGCTTCGGTCATGCCCGTTTCGTGGGGGACTTGGCGAGCCACGTTGTTGTTGCCTGCGGAAGCCGCGGATTGGACGCGGGAGCGACTGCGGGCGGTGATGTTGCACGAACTAGGGCATGTGAAACGACGCGATTGTCTGGCACAACAGTTGGTTCATCTGGCTTGTTCGCTGAATTGGTTTAACCCGCTATCGTGGCTGGCTTCGCGAAGAATGAAGATGGAGCGGGAGAGTGCCTGCGACGATCTCGTGCTTGAGCAGGGAATCGCGCCGGCCGACTATGCTGAAGTTTTATTGTCGATTGCAAAAACAATTCGCGGTGGCACGCCAGGTACCTTGGCCGTCGTCGCTATGGCTACACCTTCTACACTCGAAAGGAGAGTTCGTATGATTTTGGACAACCGACGCAGCCGTCGTCCGTTGACGGTTTTTGTCGTTTCATTGGAGTCGCTTGTTGCCGTCGGGCTGTTGCTCGCTTTGGCGGTCGTGCAGCCGGTTCCTGCTCAGGAGAAAAAAGAGAAATACGAACCGACGGCAACCGCGTTGGCCGAAATTGCAGAAATGAAAGTCGGCAAGCACGACTGGCCGCAGTTCTTCGGCTGGAAAGGCCGCAACAACACGCCCGACGGTGTCAACATCCCCGTGAAATGGGATGTCGAAAAAGGGTTGAACATCAAGTGGAAGGTGAAGCTCGGCTCGCAAACGTATGGAAACACGGTTGTTGCCAACGGCAAAGTTTACATCGGCACGAACAACTCGGGCGGCTACATTTCACGGTACCCCTCACGAGTTGATTTGGGCTGCCTGCTCTGCTTCGACGAGAAGACGGGCGAATTCCTGTGGCAACACTCGAACGAAAAACTTCCCACCGGACGCGTTCACGACTGGCCATTCCAGGGTATCTGCTCGGCTCCGTATGTCGATGGCGACCGTTTATGGTACGTCTCCAGCCGCGGCGAACTGGTCTGCCTCGACACCAACGGCTTCGCCGACGGCAAGAACGACGGCATCAAGGGTGAAGTCGAAGGAACGCACGAAGCCGACGTCATCTGGCGATTCGACATGATGGGCAGCCTTGGCAGCTCGCAGCACAACATGTGCAGTTGCTCGGTCACCTGCGTCGGCGATGTGCTGCTGGTGGCTACCGGTAACGGCGTCGATGAATCGCACATCAACCTGCCGGCTCCGAATGCTCCGAGTTTCTTCGCGATTGATCGTAACACCAAAAAACTGCTGTGGACCGACAAGTCACCTGGTGCTGCCATTCTGCACGGTCAATGGTCGTCGCCCACCTTTGCAGTCATCGATGGTCGCCCGCAGGCGTTGTTCGCCGGCGGAGACGGCTGGCTGTACAGCTTCGACCCGAAAGGCGATGGCAAAGGAAACGCCAAACTGTGGTGGAAGTTCGACGCCAACCCGAAAGAGTCGAAGTGGATTTTGGGCGGTCGTGGCACGCGGAACAACATCATCGCCACACCGGTCGTTTACGACGGACTGATTTATTGTGCCGTCGGTCAGGACCCGGAGCACGGCGAAGGTGTCGGCCATCTGTGGTGCATCGATCCGACCAAGAGTGGCGACGTCAGCCCCGAACTGGGCGTCGATGCCAATGGCAAACCGACGCCGCACCGCCGATTGCAGGCGGTCCTTTCCCGCAATGGCGAAAAGGCCGTTCCCAACCCGAACTCGGCTGCCGTCTGGCATTACAGCAAAACCGGACCGGCCTTCGAGCAAACAATGCATCGTTCCTGCGGCACGGTCGCGATTAAGAACGACTTGCTCTACATCGCCGACTTCAGCGGACTGCTGCATTGTTTGAACGCCAAGACCGGCAAACCCAACTGGACCTACGACATGTTCGCCTCCTCGTGGGGTTCCCCGCTGATCGTCGAAGACAAAGTCTACATCGGCGATGAAGATGGCGATGTCGTGATCTTCAAGTTGTCGGCGAAGCAGGAGATGGTCGCCGAGATCAACATGGGCAACGCCGTCTACAGCACGCCGATTGTTGCCAACAATGTGTTGTACGTCTCGAATAAAGACACGCTGTTTGCCATCAGTGCAGACGGAAAATAGAGACGGTGAATGAATGCGGAACCGATCCCGGGGATTTTCTTTGTCAACTGGCTCGAAATTGCCTTTGTCGATGCCAATCCTTAGAATGAAAGAACGCCGAACGGCGACTATGCCACTCGACACCTGCCTAAACGCCTGCCTTTGATTACCAGTTCCACAAGACGCTTTCGGAGTCAGAAACCCGGTTTTTTGAAAAAACCGGGTTTCTGATACGCACCTACCACCAACGGGCCCGCAAGGAAATCGAACGAATGCAGGGAAAGCCCTCGTTAGAGTCCCAGCTTGAACTCCCTGCCGCCTCCGATCTGCCGGTGTCGTTCGACTTCCAGCCACGCACCCGTGTCGTCTTCGGACCGGGCAGTGTTGAGCAGTTGGGAACACTGGCAACCGAAATCGGTGGGCGTCGTGTGTTATTGGTCACCGACAAAGGCGTCGAAGAAGCTGGACATGGTCAGCATGGTGTCGATGCACTGAAGGCAGCCGGATTGGACGTCATCGTTTTCGACGACGTCCATTCGAACCCGACAACGGAAGACGTCGACCGCGGATTGAATGTCGCGAAAGCGGCCGACATCGATCTCATTGTCGGCCTGGGTGGCGGCAGCAGCATGGACTGCGCCAAGGGGATCAACTTTCTGCTGACCAACGACGGTCGCATGCAGGACTACTGGGGCATAGGCAAGGCGACAAAGCCAATGCTGCCGATGATCGCCGTGCCCACAACGGCCGGCACGGGAAGCGAAGCCCAATCGTTCGCGCTCATCGCCGACGCTGAAACACACATGAAGATGGCCTGCGGCGACAAGAAGGCGGCTTGCCGCATTGCGATTCTCGACCCCGATTTGACGGTCAGCATGCCCCATATGGTGACGGCGACCACCGGCATCGACGCCATCAGTCACGCGATAGAAACCTACGTGACCGTTCCGCGAAATACGATGTCACAACTCTTCAGCCGCCGCGCCTGGCAATTGTTATTACAAGGTTTCCCGCGAGTGCTTGCCGAGCCGGACGATGTGGAAGCACGCGGCTGCATGCTGCTCGGAGCGCATCTGGCGGGAGCGGCCATCGAGAATTCCATGTTGGGCGCAACACACGCGTTGGCCAATCCGCTCTCGGCTCACTTCGAGATGACGCACGGAATTGCAATCGGCCTGATGCTGCCGCACGTCATCCGTTACAATGCAGAAGTTGTTGGCAGGCTGTACGGGGTGCTCGCTGCTGATGCCGGTTTGTGCGAAGCAGACGATCCGGATGCAGCTCTTCATCTGGCGGAGTTGGTCGAATCGCTCGTCGCCGACGCCGACTGTCCCACGAGTCTTGCGGAATGCGATGTCAATTGCGACCTCATCCCGACGATGGCAGAAGAGGCCGCAGCTCAATGGACGGGCCGTTTCAATCCTCGCCCTGTAAACGCTGGCATACTGGAGGACTTGTATCGATGCGCAGAAACAGCAAGCGATTCCCGTTCATGACCAAAGGCGTCACACTGCTGGCGGCCGTGGGTGCGTTGATGTTGCTCAGCTGCGACCTGCAGCCAAGGCCAACGTCATCAGCCACTGCGGCCGATAAGAGTCCCGAATCGAAGCCGGCGAAAGCCCAACCATCGAAGAAACTCAAATTGCCCGGCCCCACAAGTTGGGCCTCTTTCCGAAACGGCAACACGCAACGCGGTGTCGCCGGCAGCAAACTGCCCGACAAACTCGAACTGCTGTGGAAGCTGAATGATGTCGATGGTTTCCCGGCAACGCCGGCCATCGTCGGCGATCACGTTTATGCTGCTGCGCTCAGCGGCTACATGTATTGTGTTGATCGAAAATCGGGACGGGTCATCTGGAAATACCGTTCGATCGAGGATCCCGACCCCAACACATTCGCCGCCGGTTTCAAGTCCGCCCCAACAGTCACCGCCGACATGGTCTTCGTTGGCGACGAAGACGGCGTACTTCATGCCGTCAGCCGCAAGACGGGCAAAGCGAATTGGAAGTTTGAAACCGACGGCGAAATCGCCGGCGGCGTGGCGGTTCAAGGCAAGAACATTATCGTCGGCTCGCACGACAGTCATCTGTATTGCCTGCAGGCGGCCAATGGTGAACTGGTCTGGAAATTTCAGACGATGGACCGCATCAACTGTTCGCCCGCCATTGTTGACGGGTACACATTCGTTGCCGGCTGCGATGAGCACATGCGGGTTATTAACCTCAAAAGCGGCGAACAGAAAAGCGACATCCCGCTCGAAAGCTATCTTATTGCCTCGCCGGCTGTCGTGGGCGACATGCTTTACGTCGGCACGTACGCTGGCGAAGTGTTGGCCGTCAATTGGAAATCCGACGCCATCATCTGGCGGTACAGCGACCCGGTGAACGATCATCCCTACCACGGATCGGCCGCCGTGACCGACAAATACGTGGTCGTCGGCGGGCAGGACAAACAGTTGCATTGCATCGACCGCAAGACGGGCAAGCGGGTGTGGGTCTTCCGCGCCAAAGGGCAGATCAACAGCTCGCCGGTCATTGTCGGCGACCGCATCGTCTTCGGCTCAAACGATCGCAACGTCTACGCCGTCTCACTGAAAGACGGCAAGCAAGTATGGAAGTACAACACCGGTCGCGGCATCAGCGCCGGCCCAGCCGTCGGCGAAAATGTCCTCGTCGTCGGCACCGACGGCGGCGATGGCGCGCTGTTATGTTTCGGTGCGAAGTGATATTTTTAGTCGTTCCCCGGAAGCTCGGCTTCCGACGATGAACCGACACCCTCAACCTGACACATACCCATGTCCACAGAAACAACCACCGAAGTCGGTAGCTACTTCGTCTCAAACTATCCGCCCTTCTCGCTGTGGAAGAGCGAATACGTTCCGGAGATCTTCACTGCTTTTGACGGCAAACCGGATGCGAGCGGCCCGCTGGGGCTGTATCTGCATATTCCGTTCTGCCGCAAGCGATGCAAATTCTGCTACTTTCGCGTTTACACCAACCAAAGCGCCCGCGACATCGAAGACTACGTGCAGGCGTTGCTGAAGGAAGTCGAGCAGATCAGCCGGCGACCGGCCATCGCTGGCCGGCATCTCGACTTCGTTTACTTCGGCGGCGGCACGCCTTCGTATCTCAGCTCGCGGCAACTGCTGTCGCTGCGGGAACGACTCAGCGAGTACATTTCCTGGGACCATGCCGACGAAGTCACGTTTGAATGCGAGCCGGGAACGCTCAGCCTCGACAAAGTCAAAACGTTCAAAGAAATCGGCGTCACGCGGGTTTCGCTCGGCGTTGAAAACTTCGACGACAAGATCCTTGAAGAGAACGGCCGGGCGCATCTCTCGCCGGAAATTGAGCGGGCCTACGGATGGCTTCAGCAGGTCGGCTTCCCGCAAATCAACATCGACCTCATCGCCGGCATGATCGGCGAGAACGATGAGAATTGGCACCGCTGCGTCGATCGGGCAATCGAAATGTCGCCCGACAACATCACCATCTACCAGATGGAATTGCCGCACAACACGGTCATCTCACGAGAGATGAAAGACCTGGGCATCGTCTCGCCGGTGGCAAACTGGCCGACAAAACGACGCTGGGTCAGCGAAGCGTTCGACCGGCTGCTCTCTGAGGGATACCAGATTTCCAGCGGCAACGAACTCGTGAAAGACTTGCAGACCGACCACTTTGTTTACCGCGACAACTTGTTTCGCGGTGCCGATTTGTTGGCCGCCGGCGTTTCGTCATTCGGGCATTTTCAGGGTGTCCATTACCAGAATTTCGATCGGCTGGAAGATTACGTCGCCGCCGTCGATGAAGGCAATCTGCCTATCAACCGCGCATTGAGGCCGACACCGCATCAGCGATTAATCCGCGAGTTGGTGCTGCAACTGAAAGAAGGCCACCTCAACGCCGGGCCGTTCCGACAGAAGTTCGGCGTCAACATTCTCGATGAATTTGCCGAGGCCTTTCACAACCAACAGGCCGCCGGATACCTGACGGTGGAAGACGACGACATTCGTCTCACCCGCAAAGGCCTGCTGCAGGCCGACAGCCTGTTGACCGAGTATTTTGAACCCGAACACCGCGAAGTCAGATACACGTAAGGAAGGATCAATTATGAACGATGAATTATGAATGACGCGTTAGCGTCGGATCGTTTTCACAATTCATAATTCACAATTCATCGTTTAACATGAACCCACTTGACGAACTTAACTCATTGACCCGGCTGTTTCCCGGTGAGCGACGGCTCATTGAGAAGGCAGAACATCTGCCGTCGGCACTGGTTCCCGAACCGTACAAGCAACTGCTCGACCACGATCGCCACATGACGGTGACGATGGAGAAGTATCACGGCACATCGGTCGATGTGAAAATCATCGACCGGCAACTCGCTGACGACGACGTCTATACCCGCAAAATCATTCTTACCAAATCCGGCACCAACGATGTGGTGCAATTCGGCATCGTGCGGTTTCACTTTCAGTACGTCACCCGCGAAGTCCGCGACGAAATCATCAAAGGCGAGACGCCGCTCGGCCGCATTCTGATCAATCACAACGTGCTGCGGCACATCGATCTGGGGGCACTGCTCCGCATCACCGCCGGTCCGGAATTGGCCGAACATCTGCAGATGCCCGAAGGCGGCGTGACCTACGGCCGACTGGCAACCATCTTCTGCAACCGGCAACCTGCCGTCGATTTATTCGAAGTCTCGACACCGTTGTCTGTATCCGAATGATTCAACTAGCACCGGCTGCGAACGATTTAGCCGGCCTGCTCGCGGGCCGTGACGTCAAACGCTGGTGTATCGCAAGATACACGCCCCGCAAGCGGGCTGGCTAAATGGCATGCCTCTGTCTCACTTTGATTGAACTGCCTCGGTACAAATGATCGATCTTCACCCAACACCCGAACACCGCCAGCAACCGGTTATCGAAACCGAATACGACGTGATCGTCATCGGTGGCGGTCCAGCCGGTGCGACGGTTGGCGCGTTGACGGCCGAAGCGGGACATCGCGTTCTCGTGTTGGAACGCTCGACGCTGCCACGGTTTCACCTGGGCGAATCGTTGATTCCCGAAACCTACTGGACGCTCGAGCGGCTCGGACTGATCGAGCAGCTCAAGGCGACCGCCTTTCCCAAAAAATACAGCGTGCAGTTCGTCAACGAAGACGGAAAAGAGTCGGCCCCGTTTTTTTTCGACGAATACAAGCTGCACGAAAGCTCGCAAACCTGGCAGGTCGAGCGAAGCGAATTCGATCGCATGCTGCTCACACGTGCTGAGGAACTCGGGGCCGTTGTTCGTACCGACGCACAGGTCCTCTCGGTTCACTTCGATGGCGAACGGGCGAACGGCGTTGAAGTCAAACTGACCAATACCGATGGCAATCACGAAACGCGAACCCTATCGGCACAAGTCGTCGTCGATGCCACTGGGCAATCGGCATTTCTGGTGAATCGTCTCGGCTTGAAATGCCCCGATCCGCTTCTGAAAAAGGGAAGCGTCTGGAGTTATTTTCGCGGTGCGCTGCGCGATGCCGGCCGTGACGAAGGGGCGACGATTATTCTGCAGTCGGCGGAAAAAACGTCCTGGTTCTGGTACATCCCGCTGCCCGACGACATCGTCAGCGTCGGCTGTACGGGCGACATCAGTTACATGTTCGCGCCCGGCAGCGGCGGGCCGGAGCAAATCTTCAATAACGAATTGGCGCGTTGTCCCGGCATGCAGCGGCGATTGAAGCACGCTGACCGCGCAACGGAATTTCTCACCACCAAAGATTTCTCCTATCGGGCCGAACGCGCGGCGGGACCGGGGTGGGTGCTGGTGGGCGATGCCGGCGGCTTCATCGATCCCGTTTACTCCAGCGGTATTTTTCTCGCACTCAAATCGGGCGAGTTCGCCGCCGATGCGATTCACGATGCATTGGAAACCGGCGACGTGTCGGCCGAAAGGCTCGGTTGCTGGCAGGACAAATACGCGGCCGGCGTCGATCTATTCCGTAAACTTGTTTACGCGTTTTACACGCCCGGCTTCAGCTTTGGCGGCTTCCTGCGCGAGCATCCGCAATTCCGCGGCAACCTGGTCGACATTCTCATCGGCGACGTTTTCAAGCCGGGCGTCGGAGAGATGTTCGATGCGATGGGCGAAGTCGTCCCACCCGGCGATGACCGGGTTGCATCAGACCCGATGTGACGGTTTGCGTCCCACTGGCGTCTCGCCAGTGTTTTCCGCATTGCACTGGCGAGACGCCAGTGGCACCCGTCTGCAGAGATGTGAAGAGACCGTCGATGAGGTCAGAAGCCGATCTTTGAGACGACGTACCGTGCGCCGCAGAAGATGACGTCGGTGGGGATGCCGAAGTTGATCGACCAGTAGGTGGCGTCGTTGTTGTTCTCGATATCGTCGATCACCTTGGTGCGGAGCTTCGACAGGCCGAAGGTGGCCGAGACGGTCGTTTCGTTGCAGAACATCAAGCCGGCCGACCATTCCCCACGCATGCCCCAGACGTCGTCGCTTTTGCCGACGTCGGCCGACGGCGTCGTCACAACGGCACCGCCGCTCGGGAAAGGAGCAGCAACCAGTGAGGGATCGGGATTGGCCCACCCGCCCAACCCTTCGAATCGCGTTCCGAGAAACACGCGCATCCCACGTTCGTTTGGCGGAAACAGGAACCGCGCATCGGGTCCAAAGCCCCACAGGTTTGTGTCCAATTCGCCGAGCCGAAACGTGTTGGCTCCCTGGACAATGTTGGCGTTGGTGTTGGTGTCGTACCAGGTCCGACTGTAGCTGGCGACCAGTCCAATCTGCAGTTCGCCGGTCCATTCATTATGCAACGCGAAGGGAACCTCGCCCTGCAAAATCGGTTGGACGGCACTCATGCGAAACTCAAACGCCTTGCTGGCCAGTTTGTCGAACAGGCCCGCCTTGGTATCGAGCGTGCCAAAACTCAAATCGAGATGAGCGTGGGCATTTCGATAGGTGTACCGGCCATATTCCGATTCGAGAAAGAATCCCGTGTCGTGGTATCGGGGATCGGTCACACCGCCGATCAGGTCGAGCTGGTCGCCGTTGCGGTGACCGTATGGCTCCTGGGCCGTCGATGTCGTCGATGTGACGATCAGCGCAGCGCCCAATAGCAGAATAATTTTCAGGTGAGCAGTGTTCATCATCGGAACTTCCGCAATGCGGATCGGTCAACGGGCCATCTTGTAGAATCCATCAGCGTTCGGAATGTATCGGTTGTATCGGTCAAAGAGAGACACCGGGTCCATTGGAATTGACCGGTTGTAGCGGAAAACCGGGCAAACGTGAGATTGCCCCAATCGGCTGGGTGAAGATGTCCGGCCGTCACATCACGATCGGCAATTTCTGCCGGTGATGGCGGCGGCTTAATCCACGGAGTGACCGAAGGCGTCCGGAAGCACTTCGGCCACTTCCAGCTTGGGAAGGAGAACATCCAGACATTCGAGCGACGTCGATCCCGACAGCGAATGATTGCGCGCCTCGAGGTTGGGAATGACCTTTGGCAGGCAGATGCCCTGCATGTCGGCGAACTCATCGCTGGGATTCTTGAGTAACCGCTTGAAATACGAATGGCCGGGCGACGAACCAAATCCGGCAGTCACGCTGTCGCCAAGACCAACCAGCAAGACGGGTTGCTCGGTCCATGTCGTTGTAAAGGCGTTTCGATCGACAGGGGGACCGGCCAGCCCCGTTCCAATCGGATGCGAATACCAAAAGTGCCAGTACCCCAAAGCGATGACACAGAGCAGCAGTCCGACAACGCAGAGCACAATCAGTCGTCGCCGCTTGCGCGGCGGCGGTCGTTCGGAGTCGGCTTGGGAGTTGGTGGCACTCATTGGTTACGACACGAAAAGTAGAATCGAGAGTCGCCCATCCTGCGGTGCGGCTTCACGTCTTCCTCATCGTACTGCAATCACGTGGAATGTCATCGCAGAAATCGTGGAGTTACCAAGAAACAAGCGACGTCGGTCAGACGACTATTCGCCCGCTTCATCGCCGGCAGTTGGTACCGGTGCAGCGACGGGAGATGAGTCGATGTCTTCTGAGTCAACCAGAGGCCCGACCAGCGTTTCCGGTGAATCGAACGCTCGTGGAATTTCGGAACCGAATTGCCGCCGCAGGTTTAACATGTTGCGGACTTCACCCGGTCCCAGGCCTTTCAACTCTTGTAGCCACACCGCGCGTTCCTCGGCGGTCGCATCGGGTAGTTCCGCTTTAATGATGCTTGCGATCACGCGTTCGTCGACGAGCGGTCGTGGTTTGATAGGGGCGGCCAGTTCCGAGTTCGTTAACTCTCGCGGCGTGAATCCGCGTCCGCTGCGGATTTCCGCAGGTCGTCCGACCCCATCACCAATGAGCGTTCCGCCGTTGTCTTCGTCACCTGTTGGTGGTGGCAATGGCACCAGATCCAGTCCGGCGTCAGCATCAAACTGTTGCAGCGCCAGTCCCTCGGTGGTGGCGTCGAAATTGGAACTCAATCGCGGTTCGGCGAACAATCCGCTGTTCCCAATTCGCACAACTTGCTTGTCGAACGCTGCTTGTCGGCTCTCGAAATAGACTTGAATCGCGAAACCACCTGACAGGTTTGCCATCGCCGCCAATAGAATGGTTGCACAAATGGCGGCCGTTTGCCTGGACGTCATACTCCGCCTCCGTGCGGAAATCTGGGGGTTCGCGCTGAGTTTCGAGGCTTTCCGCAGCCGGAACGCTTCCTGTCTCAACCGTTTGCGCCGAGGACGGTATCGAAAACGTGAATTTCAGGCAAGATGGAAACTGTTGTGCATTCGGGCGTTGCGCATTTCGCCGAGTTTCGCCTGCCCTATATTGACACCGCGCCTCGCATGCGTGAGGATTCGATCACTCATCCTTTTTCCGCTGCGTATTCCGTAAACACGAGACACCGGGAATTCTGGATTTGACTTCTTCCGAGTCCACACCTGCCTCTGGCGCAACGACCGAATCGGTCGGAACTCCCAGCGACGTTCGCGGCAATCTCATGTCGCGGTCGTTCATGGCGTTTCTGGTGACGCAATTTCTGGGGGCGATGAACGACAACATCTTTCGCTGGATCGCCGTCCCTTTGGCCAAGCGATTCGTGGACGATGGCGATGAAGCGTTAGTGCTCACAGCCGGGTCGGTCTGTTTGGTCGTGCCGTTCATTCTGTTCGCGCCTTATGCCGGCTTTCTGGCCGATCGCTTCAGCAAGCGTAAAGTCATTGTCGGCTGCAAAGTGGCCGAAGTCGTCATCATGCTGCTGGGTGCCGCGGCGCTCTATGTCGGCAATATCTATTTGCTGTTTGCCATCATTGCGCTCATGGGAACGCAGAGTGCGCTGTTCAGCCCATCGAAGTTGGGCCTCATTCCAGAAATTGTGCGCGGCGAGAAAATTTCTGGTGCAAATGGTCTTGTCGGGCTGACGACAGTGATTGCAGTTGTCGTTGGATCGGTTCTTGGCAATCTGATGTTTGCCTGGTATCTCGATCCCCAGGATGTGTCGAAATTGGTTGGCGGTGAAATCAATCCGTGGGTGCCTTCGGCGGTCATTATTAGTGTGGCGGCCGTTGGTTGGATGGCAAGCTTGCTCATTCCCCGCGTGTTGAGCGCGAACGCATCGCGCCGCTTTCCTTTCAACCCCGCAACGGAGACATTGGCCAACCTGCGGCTGCTTGGCGAGAGCCGCGCAATTCTGCGAGTCTCGTTGGGCATTGCCTTCTTCTGGTCGGTGGCGGCGATGGCTCAATTGAACGTCGACGCATTGGCCACTGGCGAGAAATTACTCAACCTCAAACAGCAGGACGTCGGGCCATTGCTCGCCATCTTGTCGGCCGGCGTGGGTATCGGCAGCGTGCTGGCCGGGTTGTGGTCGGGCGGTAAGGTAGAATTGGGCATTGTCCCGCTGGGAGCAATTGTCATCGCCTTCAGCGCGGCCGCATTGTCGCTCACCTATGGATTCGATGCGCCCTACTTCTGGACGGCCGCCATGTTGTTCACATTGGGAACGGGCGGCGGGCTGTTTAGCGTACCGCTTGCCGCCTTCCTGCAGCATCGCAGTCCGAAGGCGCATCTCGGATCGATTCTGGCGGCTGGCAACTTCCTGACGTTCTCCGGCATCCTGATGTTCTCGTTACTGTTTGGCGTGTTGCAGGGAAGAATGAACGTTCAAGCCCCGGCGATTTTTCTGCTGACGGGCATCGCGACAATCCCGGTGGCACTGTATGCCTTTTTTCTGATCCCCGGCGCGACGATTCGCATGGTCATCTGGCTGTTGAGCAAGACGGTCTACCGCGTCAAGGTCATCGGTCGCGAACACCTCCCCGAGACCGGCGGGGCGTTATTGGTGGCGAATCACGTTTCGTGGATCGACGGCGTGTTGTTGCTGCTCGCATCGTCGCGGCCCATTCGCATGCTGGCCTATGCCGACATTGCCAACAGCAAACCACTCCGCTGGCTGTCGAAGACCTTCCGCGTGATTCCCATCAAATCGACCGACGGCCCAAAGGCGATCGTCAGGGCGCTGCAAGAAGCACACGATTCCGTCGAGGCGGGCGATCTGGTCTGCATTTTTGCGGAAGGGGAAATTACCCACACGGGCGAGCTGCAACCGTTTCAGCGCGGGCTGCTTCGTATCGTGAAGGGGACCGGCGCGCCGGTTGTCCCCGTTCATCTCGGCGGGTTGTGGGGCAGCATCTTCAGTTACCGCGGCGGGCGACTGTTATGGAAACGCCCGCAGCAATGGCCCTTTCCCGTTTCCATCGCATTTGGTAAACCGGTGACCGAGCCGGATAATGTCGCCCTGGTCCGCCGGGCAGTTGAACAATTGGGAGTACAAGCCGTGCAGGAAAGTCGAGAAGGGCAAATGGTTCCGCCACGTTTATTCCTCCGAAAATGTCGGGCGCGCCGCTCGACACCCAAGGTGGCCGACTCCGGCGGAACGGAACTCACCGGCGGCAAACTGTTGGCCGGAACGCTTATGTTTCGGCGACTGCTTGCGCGGAAAGTGATTGGCGCCGACGAGAACATGGTCGGCATTTTGTTGCCGCCCGCTGTCGGTTCGGTGCTCGCCAATGCCGCTGTCACACTGATGAAAAAGGTGGCCGTCAATCTCAATTACACTTTGAAAAACGACGACCTCAACTACTGCATCAAGCAGTGCGGCATCAAGCACGTTTTGACCAGCCGCAAGTTCATCGAGAAGAAACCGGCCGAACTCGATGCGGAATTGATCTTTCTGGAAGACCTCAAAGATCAGATCTCCACCGCCGACAAAATCATTGCCGGCCTGCAGGCGTTTCTGATGCCCCTGTTCTTGCTGGAGCGACTGCTGGGGCTGACGAGCATTAAGCCCGACGATTTGCTGACGGTGATCTTCACTTCCGGATCGACTGGCGAGCCGAAGGGGGTCATGCTGTCGCACCACAATGTCGGCTCGAACATCCGCGCGGTGGATCAGGTGTTTCACATCACCGGCAGCGATGTGTTGATCGGGATCTTGCCGTTCTTTCATTCGTTTGGATACACGGGCGGCCTGTGGCTGACGCTGACGCTTGACCCGAAAGCGGTGTTTCATTTCAATCCGCTCGATGCACGGACGATTGGCAAGCTATGCGAAAAGCACGGCGTGACCATTGCGATGGCGACGCCGACGTTTCTGCGCGGATTCCTCAAACGTTGCACGCCCGAGCAATTGAAGATGCTCGATTTGGTGATCGTCGGCGCGGAGAAATTGCCGCCCGATCTTGCGAACGCGTTCCTCGAAAAATTTAATGTCGCGCCGACAGAAGGTTACGGAACAACCGAGTTGTCGCCGGTTGCGGCATTCAACGTGCCACCGAATCGTGCCGGACAGACCGATCAGGTAACCACCAAGCCGGGAACGGTTGGCCGCGTGATGCCGGGCGCTGCGGCGAAGGTGATTGATACCGACACCGGCGCCGATCTTGGCGTCGGACAGGACGGCCTGCTGCTGATCAGCGGCCCCAACGTGATGGTGGGTTACCTGAACCAACCGGAAAAAACCGCCGAACTCATCACCGACGGCTGGTACAACACCGGCGACATTGCCCACATCGACGATGACGGCTTCATTACCATCACCGGGCGACTGAGCCGGTTCTCAAAAATCGGCGGCGAGATGGTGCCACACATCAGAATCGAACAGCTCATCGAGTCTATTGTGGACAACGACGACGAAAACCCAGAACCCCAGGCAGCCGTCACCGCCGTGCCCGATGAAAAGAAGGGGGAACGGTTGGTGGTGCTGCACAAGCCGCTCACGATCTCCATCGACGATGTGCTGCAGAAGCTTTCCGATTCGGATTTGCCCAACCTCTGGATTCCGTCGCGCGACAGTTTCTGCGAGGTCGAGCAGATTCCGTTACTGGGAACCGGCAAGCTTGATCTGAAAGCGGTGAAGGAAATGGCGCTGCAGAAGTTCGGCCCCGATGCGTGACGTGGCGAGCGCGAACCCAACACCCCGTCGTTCCCGCGTAGGCGCGAACCCAATACCCCGTCATTCCCGCGCAGGCGGGAACCCAGCAATCCGGCAAACAACACAGAACCAACGCCGATTCGCCCACGTCACTCCAACACACGCCCCACGATTTATCACGTACCAAATGGATTCCCGCCGACGCGGGAATGACAGGAGTTGTGCTGGCGGCGAGAGTGAAAAAGGATCAACTTCTGCTACTCGACGAGTTTGATCGTGATCACCCGCCGTTTGCCGCCGCGAATGACGGTCAACGGCAGCTTTTCGCCCACCTTGTAGTTCAACTTCAGATGAACGTTGAATTGCGGCGGCGTCATTTGTTCGAGCGGCTTGCCCGCCACTGCGACAATCACGTCGCCCTCCCGCAAACCCGATTTACGCGCTTCCTTACCAGCCAAACTTCCAACGTTAATCCACTTCACGAGAAACGCCGACTGATCCGTTGGCAAACCCTTTTTTTTCTTCTCGCCGGCCGTCAGTCCCGGCGTCCAGACTCGCAGCCGAGGCGACAATGACCAGATTGACCCGCGCCAGGAAATGTCGGTCTTCTTCCAACCGGTTGCCAGCCGCAAAGTGTGTTCGCCGCTCTTGCTGCCGGTGACTTTGACAGTGGCTGTCTTGTTCGGTACGTGATGCAGCACCCATTGTATGTCGGCAATCGATGCGATCGGTTGACCATTCATTGCTATCACTTCTTCGCCGGCCCGAATTCCCGCCTTGGCCGCAGGCGATCCCGCCTTCACCGATTTGGTTCTTCGCGCATTTTAGTGGGTGCTGCTTGATTTGACGTGTGGAATCGATCTCGGGATCATGGGAGATTTCCGAGGTCGAGACGATGGAATCTCTGAATGCGCATTACCGACTTCTTCTGGGCCT
>CAUZOL010000128.1:0-17341 GCA_963581435.1 Planctomycetota bacterium | reverse complement strand
GGGGCCGGGGCCCCACGCCAGTGGCACCCGTCTGCTGAGGATTGACAGGATGTTGCGGTAGTATGGGAAACGTGTTGAATTGTATTCATTTGGCTTCACACGGTTGAGAATTGGATTGGGAATAAGGACACATTGATTAGCAGCGCGGGCTGGAACCACCGAGCGCAACCAAACTTGCCGTCATCGCATCACAACAGCAACTGCTCCGCCGGGAAAACTGGGCCTTCGACACACGTTCGACGGTAATCCCATTCGTCTCCGCTTTCGTCCAATTTGACGCGTGTCACACAGCTGAAACAGATGCCAAAACCGCACGCCATTGGTGTTTCAAGCGATAGCCAGCAGGGAACGCTTTTCGCGGCGCACAATTGCTGCACCGCTTTCATCATCGGTTCCGGTCCACAGCAGTAAACGGCTTGGGGTGCCGAATTGCTTTCGAGTGACTTGGCTAACAATTCCGTTACGAATCCGTGATGGCCTTGTGAGCCGTCATCGGTTGAAATTTTCAGATCGAGGCCATCGATTTGGAAATCATCCAGACCGGCGAGATAGTCGGCCGAGCGTGCGCCGTAACACATGGTCAACCGATTAACCGGTTGCGGCAACGCCCGCGGCGGGTTGCCGTATTGTTTTTGGCCGAGTGCTTCGCGGGCAACGGCGAGAAACGGGGTTTGTCCGATGCCGCCGGCAACCAACGCCAAGTGTTCGACATCGGGAAGCGGAAACCCGTTTCCCAATGGTCCCCACAGTTCGACCGGTTGTCCCGATTTCCACTCGGTCATCGCCGATGTCAACTTGCCAACGGTAACGTAACCAAAATCGATCCCCGCTTTCTGGCCGTCCTCTTCGTAGACGTCGTACAACGCAAAGGGTCGTCCCAGCAGCGGATTGTCGGTTTCTGGCAGGCGGACCATGAAGAACTGCCCGGGGTGAATCTGCTCCGCAACGGGTGGACAGTGCAGCCGCAGACAATATGTGTCGCGGGCCATTTGCGTTTGCGCGACAACATGCGCCTGGTGTTGCACGGCAGAGACGACCGCACCGGGCAACGATGAATTGCAGTCCGGCTCAGCCACGCTGCTTTCTCCTCGTAGTTTTTCTTGCTGTAGTTTTTTTCGCCGTAGTTTTTCTGGAGGTTGATTTCCTGGCAGTTGATGCTTTCGCTACCGAACCTTTTCTGGTTGAACTCTTGCCCGTCGCTTTTCGTCGGCCGCGCGAGACTTGACTGTTTCCCCGTGTCGCCTCGGTCGTTAGTCGTTTCCTCGTCTGCCGCTTTCGGCTTGCGGGCTTTTCGCCCGGCGCTGCAACCAACTCATTCAAGGCACTGAGTTCCGGTGGCCGCAATTGTCGAGATTTACCAAGTCCTAACCGACCCAGTTTGACCGGGCCGAATGTGACGCGTTTCAAATGGATGACCTTGTGTCCAACACGAGCCAGCAATCTGCGTAGTTCGCGATTGTTGCCTTCGGTGAGTTCGATCTCGATGTACGTACTCTTTCCCTGCGACCGAATCTTCTTCACGCCCCTGGCCCGGAAGAAGCCGTCGGAGAACCGCATTCCCTTGGTGAGTTGTTTGAGCGTTTCTTGAGTGGGGTTGCCCACGACCTGCACCTGGTACCGACGGGTGACCGAGTAACGCGGGTGAGCCAGTTTGTTCGCGAGATCGCCGTCGTTGGTGATCAACAGCAGCCCCTCGCTCGCCTCGTCGAGTCGTCCGACGCTGAACAACCGTCGCTGGTCATCCGGTATCAGATTGATCGCCAGGGGCCGTCCGGTCGGATCGAGGTTGGTGCAAACGTATCCGGGCGGCTTGTTGAGCACGTAGACTCGTTTCGCTTCCGGTTTGACGCGTTCACCATCCAAGCGAACGATCTGGCTCTTGGAATCGACGGTAATTCCCAGTTCGCTGCAAACCTTACCATCGATCGTGACGCGTCCCTCAAGGATTAGCTCCTCACATTTCCGCCGCGAGGAGACACCCGCCGAGGCGAGAAACTTTTGCAGCCGCACCGGAGCGCTGGCGGCTTCTGCATTGTGATCGGACGAAGGGTTACGGCCGGACGCTCGAGTAGTCATGAGAAACCAAACTGGAAATTTCTTCGGAGTCCTCTGCGCAAACACTCAGGCAGACGACATGGGCAACGTTTCCCAGTGTAACGCCCCGCTTGCCAGCTGGAAACGCGCAACGAAACGAGTTCACGACACAGCCGAAATCCCGTTGGCAGCCTGTTCCCCCGGCGAAGAGGACGACAATCCCCTGAATTGGGCAGAATAACCGGCACGTTTTGCCGCATGCGGGCATCACGCTCACATCGAACTGGCTATCCAATCGACGAAGTCAACAACATTCCACGCCGCCTTCCCGACCGCGCCGAAGCGATGTATTGCATTGTGAGTGACTTTGCCCCGTGGTGTGTTGCCGATAACAGCTCTATCCCCACGCATCTGTGGGACGACTCCCCCCCACCATGATCCACAACCTCTGAGTTGAAGCGGTCTTCTTCAACGCGTCGGAAGTGCCGAACCACGATTCTGCCCAGTTTGCGGCTGCGCCGAAGAGAGGGTTGCGGAATTGCCACTGGTCAAACAGTTCGATCTCTACGCTGTGTTTCTTCCCGAATGCTGGACACTATCGCAGTTTGAATTGACGCCCCCGGTTTCACGCCAAGCCGTTTCATCGCCCTGCTGACTGCCGGGAGGCGAGGCGATGATTGCCAGATGCAAAATAGATGAAAAAATCGGGAAAGTGTCGATTTTACAAATTCCCAGCAAAAACACCTAAACTTACAAAAAAACCTTTCTCCTGCCGATTGTATAGGTTAGGGTTCATGTAACAGACTAATTGCGGGGGTCAACGCACCCTTGGCGAGGTTCCAAATTTATGGCTGTATTTCTCGTTCCCATTGAAGCCGGTCGTCCGATCGTGTTGGACAAGGCGATCGTGTTGATTGGTCGACAGGCGGACTGTGACGTCGTGCTGACGAACAGCCGCCGCGTTTCCCGCCGACATTGTTGCGTCGCGCAAGTGAACGACACATTTGTACTGCGCGACTTGGGCAGTATGAACGGTGTCCGGATCAACGGACGTCGGGTCGATTCTGAAGCCCGCATTGGTTTGGGCGACGTGGTATCGATTGGTGATCTGGGTTTCGTGTTGCAGGGCAAAGATGTTCGTCCTCCCCAAAAACAGCCGGGGGAACCGAGCGACCGAACGATGGAATTTGACGAACCCGCGGAAGCTGCCTCGCGGTCGCCGCTGGATCTGAGCCAGGAAATGCCGGTCGCCATCCCCGACAGTCGCGAAGATTTCGAAGCGGTTGGCTACGCCACGGCCGACAGCGAGCCAATGGACGACGACGAAATGGGCGGCGATCCCTCGGACAGCGACGAATACACGGGCCGCAATTCCCATTTTGAGTTGCTGTCGGACTGAAGCATTCGATTGACCAAGATCGAATTCCTGGATCCCCGGAGATATCGGGACGTCTTCGGGGTTTGCGCTTCGACAGGCGGCTCTCGCTCCAATACCTGTTCTCGCCCGGCGTGGCAGCATATAATTCCTGCGCTCCAACGAAGCAACGAAAAGTTGCGCAAAACCAATTCTTCGCTGGCCGTTCTTGCGATGTTGTGAAATGACTGAATCATTACGTGGACAATTCCTGATTGCCGCGCGACATCTGCGCGACTCGAACTTTTACAAGTCAGTTGTGTTGATCGTCGAACATGGAACCGACGGGGCGATGGGATTGGTCGTCAATCGTCCCTCATCGGTGACGGTGGCCAACGTGCTGTCGGAACATTTCGATTTGCCGGAGACTGACGACCTGCTCTATTTCGGCGGGCCGGCTGAGCCTTCTCATCTTTTCATCCTGCACAATTCTGCACAATTCGATCAGTGTGAACGCCCGGTTGTTCCCGATCTTTTTGTTGGCAGCGAAGAGGTGTTTCTATCGATTCTTCGTTCGGCCGACGACGGTGAGACGGGGCTGCAGTACCGAATTTTTTCAGGCTGCGCCGGTTGGGGCGCCGATCAACTTGAGGGGGAACTGGAGCGGGGCGACTGGCTGGTCTACCCGGCCGATTCCGTCCCCCTGTTCTGTGCCGACCCCTATGAGTTCTGGGAAAGCGTTCTCGGGAAAGTCCAGCAGCTGCGCAGCATTCTTCCGCAGGATGCCGGCAACGCGGAATGGAATTGACGCGTTGTTAAGCTGCTCGGACTCATCACACCGAAACGTTGCAAATGCCCGCCAATATTACCTTGGGTTCCGTTTATCGTCGGCGTTCCACTAAGGAGAATTGTTTCTTGCCGGATTCTATGAACATCATCACATTGCGCGACGCGACAACGAAGTCATCGGCGCGAATTGCTCCTGCGTTGGGATTCAACTGCTTCGAGTTTCGCGCGGACGTTGACGGAACGATTGTCGATGTGATCGATGCGGCGCCCGAATTCGCGGCCGGAAGCGAACGGCCCAGCGGCCATGGGATTCCGATTCTGTTCCCGTTTCCCAGTCGCATCCAAAATGGGCGCTACGAATGGGACGGACGCCAATATGAAATACCGCCGAATGTTGTTGGTTACGATGGCACGGGTAACGCGATTCATGGCTTCTGCCTCGATCGCCCGTGGCGGGTGACGGCCGTCGGCGATCATTTTGTGGTCGGCGAGTTTCAACTCAGTATCGATGCGCCGGAGCGATTGCCGTACTGGCCCGCCGATTGTCTGATCGAAATTCGCTACGAATTGCGTGGGCCGAATTTGCGGGCCGACATTCGCATTGCCAACCCAGACGAGAAACCGCTGCCGTGGGGATTTGGCACGCATGCCTATTTCCGTCTGCCACTGGGGGCGAAGAGTAATGCGAGTCGTTGTCTGGTGGAAGTTCCGGCAGCCCAGCAGTGGGAACTGCAGGACTTGATTCCCAGCGGGAAGCGGATTGACGTTGCGGGCGACAAGGACCTGCGCGAGGGGGCTCGGTTTGAGAGTCTGCATCTGGACGATGTGTACACGGACTTGACCGCCGCAGAGGACGCCCTGGATTGCCTGATAATGGACGAAGAGGCGGGGCTGCAAATGCTCGAGCGAAGCGATCCCATCTTTCGCGAGATCGTGGGTTATACACCGCCCGATCGCGATGCGGTCTGCCTCGAACCGTACACCTGCATTCCCGATGCGATCAATCTCCAGCAGCAAGGCGTCGATGCCGGTTGGCGCGTACTGGAACCGGGCGGCGAGATTCGCACATGGGTTGAGTTTCGCGTCGGGCGCATTCTTGTGTGAACCAAACCCACCAGGCGAGCGGGGGGCGTCAGCCCCCTGATGTGTTGGATTCAATCAACTTAAAGGGTCACTGTTGGCGATGTTGCAAATCGATTTGAGTGGGCGAGTGGCGGTGGTAACGGGCGGCGCAAGCGGCATTGGACGGGCAACGGCTCGTTTGTTGGCACGCTGTGGTGCAAAGGTCTTTGTGGGTGATCTGCGGACGCTCAATGAAAATGACACGGAATTCGCCGAACTCGGAATTACCCAACGCGCGTGCGACGTGCGAAGCGAAACGTCGATTGCGCAGTTGATCGACGGAGCGGTGACGGAGACCGGTCGGCTCGATATTCTCGTGAACAATGCCGGCATCGGCATGGTGAAGCCAATCTCTGACGTCAGCGAAGCGGACTGGACGGCCTGCATCGACACCAATCTCAAAGGACCGTTTTTCGGCTGCAAACATGCTGTGCGGCATATGCAAGCGGGAGAAGGCGGGGCAATTGTTAACACGGCAAGCAATGCCGGACTGCTTCCACGGGCACACGATCCGGTTTATTCCATCAGCAAGATGGCGTTGGTGGCGATGACAAAAAGCCTGGCATTGTGTCACGCCCGTGACCGGATTCGGGTCAACTGTGTTTGTCCCGGTCCAGTCGGTGACACGCGAATGATGGACGACGATCTCGATCTGGCAGCCGATCGTGACGCAGCAGTCGGGAAGATGATTTCCGCCAGTCCGCTGGCCCAAGCGAACGAGCGAATGGAGACGCCGGAGGAAATCGCCGAGGCGATTTTGTATCTTGTCAGCGATGCTGCGACGATGGTGACCGGGACGTCGATTGCAATTGACGGCGGCAAATCGCTGGGCGTTCCGCCCCAGGCTTGAATGTCTCACCGCGTTGACGCTACGGTGGTTTCGACATCGGATTCACTTGAATTTCTGTCAAAACCCTCTGTTGGCTCACAACACCCTTGGTATTCAAACGCCGAGTTCGCCCACAACCGGGATTTGACGGAGCCTCTTCTCACGAGTTCATCATGCCGATTTTCGAGCGTCTGCCATTGCTGGAGCGAACTATGCAGCGGTGTCGGTTCAGCATTCTGCTGGCGATGCTGCTTGCGCTGATGGTGTTTTCACCGTGCGCAATGTTGATTCGGTCGCGAACGTTTCCGGAACTTGCGCCGCTGCTGGTGATGCTGTTGTTCTCGGCCGTACTTCTAAGCGCTGTGTTCGCGTTGGCGCGTCAACGTTGGACGATGATTCTCGCAGGTTCGTTGACGGCTGCAACGATAGTGGCCCAGGCAGTCAATATCTTTCTGCAGCTTAAATGGTTGGCAATGCTGCAGAACGTGCTCGGCGGCGTGATGCTTGCTTTTGCGTTGGCATTGCTGCTGCGAGCGCTGTTTGTTCAACAGCGGGTCACGTTTGAGAACATTGCCGCTTCGTTGTGCGGATACCTGCTGCTCGGTGTTCTCTGGGCCAACATCTATTCGCTGCTGGAACATATTCAACCTGCATCCTTTGTGCTACCAACGGCGGCAGCAATGGAAATCATCAGTCCGCCGGCCGATCTGAAAGTTGGTGCGGATCGTACGGCTGTGGCTTTGTATTTCAGTTATGTCACGCTGACGACGCTGGGTTACGGCGACATCACTCCTGCCACCACGCCGGCGCGAATGTTCTGCTCGTTGGAAGCGATTTCCGGGCAGTTGTACCTCGCCGTCCTGGTGGCACGATTAGTCGGATTACACATTGTCCATCAGTCAAAACGCGAACCGCCGCAATCGGGAACCCCATCGTAGGGAGCTTAGAGTTTTTGGTTGGGCGATGTCGGGTGCCTGTGGCAGAGTCTTCGATGCCACAGTGAGCGCTCGATCAATTTTTAAATATTAAAACCGCGGGCTGCGCTCCGAAAACGTCGCTTCGACCCCAGCCACCCATTTCCTATTTTGAAAACTGAGCCGTCCTGCCACCCCATCGTAGATCGGTAGTCGAACATCGTTTAACATGTTTTGAATCATCGTCGTAATAAAATTGCCGGAGATAACAACATGCTCGATCTTCCTCCACCCGAAGTCCTGCGCGTTGGGGACATCACCGTGGTCGCGCCGGGTCCGGCCTATGAACACATTTACGAAAACATGCTCGGAGCGTTCGAGGGACTGATTCAGGTCGCCGAGGAAGTGGAACCGCCGCTGCTGCTGGTTGATCTGGAGAATACCCGCCATGTCGGGTCGGCATTTTTGGGATTTCTGTTGCGATTATCAGGTCGGGTGACGGAGCGAACCGCAGGGCGATTCGGCGTCTGCAGCGCGACGCCGTTCTGCCACACGGTCATCAAGACGACGCGAATGGACACCGTTTGGGAACTGTTCGACACGCGCGACGAAGCAGTGGCCGCCTTCTCCAACAACGGAAATGAATGAAGCACTCTGCAGTGGCAGTTGCACTGTTTTCGAGACCTGCAATTTGTTCGAGAAATATTCAGCGTGTGTTCCCGACACGAATTTGGAAGCGAGCAGAATCTCATGCGGCACGAGTTCACTCCCACAAAATTTCACACTGCGATCGGCCCGTATGAGCCTGTGCTGCGAATTCAGCCGGGCGACACGGTGGCAACGACGACCGTTGATGCCCGCGGGTTCGATGCCCAGCGAGAACAAGTCACGCCGCGCGGGAATCCGCAGACGGGGCCGTTCTACGTTGAAGGGGCCGAACCGGGCGACACGCTGGTGCTGCAACTCGATAAGATTCAGCCGAACCGGCGCTACGGATTCTGTGGTTCATCGGTGGCGCCAAATGTTGTCGATCCGGAATATGTACGCGAACTTCCCGACGCACCGCTGGCCGAGTGGGATGTCGATGTCGCAAGCGGCACCGCAACGCTGATTAGTCCGGAATCGAAACTTGGACGACTCACAATTCCGCTCGAACCGATGCTCGGTTGTTTCGGCGTTGCGCCGGTGAGACAACAGGCGATTTCGACGGCGACTTCGGCCGAACACGGTGGCAACATGGACTACCGCGGCTTCGTTGCCGGAGTGACGGTTTATCTGCCGGTGTTTGAGCCAGGAGCACTGGTGTTCGTGGGCGACGGACACGCGGCGCAGGGAGACGGCGAAATCGTCGGCTCGGGAATCGAAATCTCGATGGACGTTGAATTCACCGTGAGTCTGCGGAAAGGCAAAACCATCGGCTGGCCGCGCGGAGAGAACGACGAATACATCTTCACCGTCGGCAATGCCCGCCCGCTCGATCAAGCCGTACAGCACGCGACAACCGAAATGCTCCGCTGGCTGCAGGAAGACTACGGGCTGGACGCAGTCGGGGCGAGTCTGCTGCTGTCGCAATGCGTGCGTTACGATCTGGGCAACATCTTCGACCCCGCCTACACCATGGTGTGCAAGGTCGCGAAAAACTTCATCCCCCCTGTAAAGCCGCGACCAGCGGTCGCGCCCTTCCGGTCGCGTCGTTGGGGAGACGTT
Source organism: Planctomycetota bacterium (assembly GCA_963581435.1). Classification (GTDB taxonomy): domain Bacteria; phylum Planctomycetota; class Planctomycetia; order Planctomycetales; family Planctomycetaceae; genus JABISG01. The sequence goes on along the minus strand of CAUZOL010000128.1, from coordinate 8,592 downwards.
ACCAAGGCAAGTAGCCCCAGTACCTCCGCGGGACGTGTCGCGTCCAGTCGTAGTAGGCCCGACCATATCCGGAGCGCCGGCCGAGGTCGTAGTAGCCGCCACCGTAATACCGGCCGTAAAAATCGGCGGGCAAGACGGGCTGGACGATGATACGTTGCGGTAATGGCTGCGGTCGCGACTGTCCCCGAACGAGATTGCCTTTCCAGACCCAGGCCCATTTGAATGTCTGATCGCCAACCGTTTCGACTTTCAGCCAGTCGCCTTTCACTTCACTCACGTTGAGTACCGCCCCTTTCGGGACAACCGCGACCACATCGTCGGCCGATTTCAAGTTGGCCTGCGACGCTGCGACCACGACTTCCAGCGGTTTGGTGTCGGCGAGTGCTTGCTCGTATCGACCTGTCAGTTGATACGCCTGAGCGCGGATTTTCAGGTAAACAGCATTCTTGGGGTCGGCGGCAATGGCTAAACTGGCCGCTTCAATCGCAATATCGTACCGGCGGTCCTGGATGAAATGCTGTGCGGCGGCGGCGTGATCTGCCGCCGATCGTGTGGTGTTTGCCCTGGTCGGCGGCACATCGATTTTTGGTAGGATACCCGGTTTCGGCGGAGCGGGTAGTGGCGGCAGATCGCTCTGAGCCGGACCGAGATTCGCGCCGTCCTTTTCGGGAGATTGGAACGCCGAGCCAGTTTGTTGTACGCAAAGCAGTAGTGCGACAACTACGGCAGCCGTCAGCAGAGATTTGTTGTGTTTCATCGTTCCGTGATTCCTGTTTGAGCGGGGACAGCTGCCGATTGAGAGGCAAACCACCGTGGCACCATCCACCGGCCCGCCGCTAATGACAGTAAAGCGAATTGGCTCAAAAAACGCCACTCAGCCGGCACGTTTTTCCCAGACTCACCAAGTTGTTGTCCATTCGATTGCCACGACCGGTCGCGACAATCAACCGGGAAGCTTGCGAAGAATAGGCATTGGTTTACGATGAAAGGATCGAGTCCAACTTACCGAACGACAAATTCGCACCTATGAGAGACAGGGATTCCAATGAAACTGACAACTCACCAACTCAGCGCTGTCGTCGCGGCACTGCTTATTTCTGTGCTGGCTCCGCAGCCTTCATTTGGGCAAGGGAAGGCGCATCAGAAAACTTTGGGAACCATCGAACGGATTGACCCGGCGTTCGACAAACTGATTCCGAAGGATGCTCAGCTCGAAATCATCGCCGCCGGATTTGCGTGGAGCGAAGGGCCACTCTGGCGGAAAGATGACACGGGCGGTTATCTGCTCTTCTCCGACATTCCCCGAAACACGGTCTTCAAGTGGAAAGAGGGGAAGGGCGTCAGCGTGTTTCTGAATCCCTCGGGTTACACGGGATCGAAATTCTACGGACTCGAACCGGGGTCGAACGGACTGACACTCGATCCCAAAGGTCGGCTCGTCTCGTTTGAACATGGCGACCGCCGGGTTTCGGTTCTCACCAAAAATGGTGGCAAGCGAACGCTCGTCGATAACTACATGGGCAAGCGGCTCAACAGTCCCAACGACGGCTGCTTCAAATCGAATGGCGACCTGTATTTCACCGATCCCCCGTACGGATTGCCCAAACGCGAACACGACGCGCGACGGGAGTTGGACTTCTTTGGCGTCTACCGGCTGGCGAAAAACGGCACGCTGACGTTGCTAACAGACGAGATGACCCGCCCCAACGGCATCGCGTTTTCGCCCGATGAGAAGACGCTCTACGTTGCCCAGTCGGATCCAAAACAGGCAATCTGGAAGACGTTTCCGGTGAAGGCCGACGGCACGCTCGGCAAGAGCCGTATCTTTCACGACGTCACCAAGCATGTTGGAACGCGTCCCGGTCTGCCCGATGGTTTGAAGACCGACAAAGACGGCAACGTTTTCGCATCGGGACCGGCCGGCATTTATGTTTTCAACTCAAAAGGAAAACTGCTCGGCCGCATTCACACCGGCGAGCGAACGGCCAACTGCGGTTGGGGCAACGACGGCACAACTCTTTACGTTTGCGCACACAACTACATGTGCCGCATTCAGACGAGTACAAAAGGGGCAGGGTGGTAGGGATTATGTTTGTTCTGTAACTCAATTTGGGAAACCGGCAGTTTGCCTGTGACAGGTTGGTTAGTTCTGAGAATAGCTGCGAGCCAACGGCTCGCCGTCTGCGGTGCGTTGCACCGCAGCTATGGATGACTTTAACAGGGATTCGGACATGCAGAATTGGGAATCGAGCGCACGCATGCCGACGGAATTCGATCGCCGCAGTTGCCTGCAGCGGATGGCGGCGGGCGGCATCGGAGCGACTCTGCTGAATTGGGCAGATACGTCGGATGCTGCCGAAGTTCAGTGGCTGGCCCGCGTGCGACAACTGCCCGCGAAAATTCCAAGGGACAACACCGGTTATTTGGAGCCGCTGCTGATCGATGCCGATGGCCGACCGATCAAGACACTGTCTGCATGGAAGCAGCAGCGCAGCGAGTTGCGAAGCCGCTGGCTGAAGTTTCTCGGCCCGATGCCCGAAAAGCGGCCGCCGGTCGAATTGAAGGTGTTACGCGAAGACCGAATTGATGGCTGCCTGCGTCAGTTAGTTCGATACGAAGGCGAAGCGGGATTGCCGGTCGAGGGGTATTTGTTGCGTCCGGCGAAACCGTTGGACGCAGATGGTTGTCCGGCGGTTGTTGCCCTGCATCAGACAACGCGTGACAGCATCGAGCAGATTGCCGGCGTCGTCGGCCCCGAAGATCAACAGTTGGGATTAAAACTGTGCCGCCGCGGATTCATCGTCTTCTGCCCGCGCTGTTTTCTCTGGCAGGACGTGAAGAAGTATACCGAGGCGGTCGATCGATTTCACGCGCGACATCCCAACACGCTCGGCATGCATAAAATGTTGTACGACGCCATCCGCGGCGTCGATGTGCTGGTATCGCTCGACGATGTGGACAAGCAGCGGATTGGCTCAGTCGGCCATTCGCTTGGCGCGAAGGAGACGTTGTATCTGGCGGCGTTCGACGAACGTATTCGCGCGGCGGTTGCCAGCGAAGGGGGCACCGGATTCAAGTCAACCAACTGGGACGCGCCCTGGTATCTCGGCAAACAGATTAACGAGCCGATCTTCAAACTGAATCATCATCAACTACTGGCGCTGATTGCTCCGCGACCGTTTCTGATTGTAGCCGGCGAAAAAGGCCGCGGATCGGCCGACGGTGACCGTAGTTGGCCATTTATTCAAGCCGCCGAACCAGTGTGGAAACTGTACGACAAAACGATCCGCCTCGGCCTCTATAATCACGGCGAAGGGCACAGCGTCTCACCGAAGACGTACCAGCATCTGGAAGAATGGCTGGTGACGTATCTGACGGGGTGACGGCCGCGACAAGATTTACGCATCAGGTCGATAGACTGCTTTGCCGGGAATCTTTGTCGGAATGCTCAACAGCAGCGTGCCGCAGGCGACGTAGAGTCTCCGCAAATCTTTCCCACCGAACGTGCAGTTGGTGATGGTGTCTTCCGGCGTTTCGACATAGGCGACGAGTTTGCCGGCGGGCGATATGACGTGAATGCCCGGTTTGGTGTCGAGCGTTTCGCTCGTCTTGCGGGTCTTGTGCAGGCCGGCGGCCACGTACAGGTTTCCCTTGGCATCGATGCACATGCCGTCGCCGCTGCGGCCGGGATAGAAGTTGATGTGTACGCGAGCGTTGGAGAGGCTGCCGTCGGCACCGAGGTCGAATGCGCGGATGTTCCGCAGGTGATCCGCCTGGGGATGCGCTTCGATGAGATACAGCGTCTTGTTGTCGGGCGAGGTGACGATTCCGTTGGGCATGTCGGTTGAATCGGGAGCCGCCAGGAGTTGTGTCAGTTTGCCATCTGGATCAATCCGATAGACGGCCGTTGCAGCGGTCTTCGGCGGATTTCCGGTTCGCGAAGTGAAGTAAACGCGGCCCTTGCCATCGAGCGTGAGATCGTTGGGGGCGGCCAACTGTCGGCCCTTGTAATTGTCGGCCAGCACCGTGATCTTACCGGTTTTCATGTCGGTGCGGGTCACGCGGCCGTTCGCACCTTCGCATGCCAGCAAATCGCCGTTTGGAGCAAACAGCAATCCGTTGGCAGCACCCGAGTTCTCACGAAACACCGACAGTTTCTTTGCCTTCGGGTCCCACTTGAGGATCTTCGAGACGCTGGTGTTGGTGAAGTACAGATGACCCGCCCGATCGCAGGCTGGGCCTTCGGTGAAGATTTTCTCATCGACGACCTTCGTTTCTACACGAACCTTGCCGAGGTACTTCGCAGATTCAAGACCCTTGTAGCGGTCGGCACCGACCCCGGAAAAAACCGATTGCGGAAAGCCGGTCGAAAGCGCGGCCACAGTAACGGCACCGGTTGTCAGGAATGCACGCCGCGAAACGTCTGTCTGCGGACTGTCGAATTCGGATTGCGAACGTGATTGCATGGTGATGTCCTTCGGCGATGATGCGAACTCAGTCGATGTAAAGAAATTCATTCAGGTTGAACATGGCGAGGCAGAATTGTGTCAGCGCGGCAGCATGAATGCGATCTGCCGACTCCGGCAAGTTGTCGGGAACGGCAAGTTTCAGGAGATCAGGGCGGTCGCCTCGCATTCGTTCTTTTGCGTTGCTGATAAACTCGGCTGCGACGGTCTGTTCTTCCGCGGTCGGCGTTCTCCCCAATGCTCGCCGGTATGCGAGGCCAAGTTGCTGCCGTGGGGCATCGCCTGCATTCGCGAGTAAATGGCCGGCAAAGTTCTTCGCGGTCGAGAACGAAAACTCGGAATTCAACTGGGTGAGCGCCTGAGGGGCAATCGTTGAACGATTGCGCCTTGAGCAACTCAAATTGGCGTCGGGACGGTCGAACACGTCGAACAACGGATACCGCAGATTCCGCCGCACGAAAAGATAGATGCTGCGGCGGTCGTGATCGACACGATCCGGAGTCACCGGCCATTGATTCTTCAGCAGCGTGCTAAGTAGTTCTTTCGGCAGCGGCGGACGAATTCCCGAACCACCACGACGGCGACTCAGTGTGTCGGACGCTACGAGCATCGCATCGCGAATCGATTCCCCCTCCAATCGCTGGCGGGTCTTTCGCCAGTGCAGGGCATTCTCCGGGTCCGCCGTCATGCACCTCTTCCACAACGCGGCAGCGCGTGAAGATTCCTGGTCAATCCAGTCGGCATCGGCAAAACGACTCGCTCGACGATATGTGGAAGATGTCACCAACAGCCGATGCATCCGCTTCAGACTCCATGCTCCTCCGGTCGTTGCATCTCCAGCAGCCGAACTGCTCGCGTAGGAAATGGGGGCTCGCACGAACTCAGTGGCAAGCCAGTCAAGCAATTCCGGATGTGTTGGTGGGTCGCCGACAACGCCGAAGTCGCTTGATGTTGACGACAGGCCCTTGCCGAAATGGTGTTGCCACAGCCGGTTGACCATGACTCGCGCCGTCAACGGATTTTCCGGCCGTGTGATCCAGTTCGCCAGCTCCGTTCGACGGCCTGTTGCGTTCGGTTTCAACGCGCCGGCGTCAACCTGTTTTGAATCTGGATTGGCGATCCGTGGAAACGCTGCGAGGAGAACGGGTCCAGGCCGACGGAAATCGCCGCGGATCATCAGATGGCTGTCCGCAACCGACGGCTCATCGGTCATGCGGGCGATCTTGTTTTTCTGGAAGAAAAACTCCGCGTCGAAGAAAGCCCGCAACCGATAGAAGTCGGCCTGGCTAATCGGATCGTACTTGTGATCGTGACATTGGGCGCAGCCGAATTGCAATCCCAGAAAGGCGGAGCCGACGGTCGCCGTCATGTCGTTCAAGAAGCTGTGCCGACGTTCCTGTTGCAGATTGATGTCGGACATGTCCGGCCCACACAACAGGAATCCGGTCGCAATTCTGGCTGTGGATTTGTCTGGATCGATTTCGTCGTAGGGCATGTCGGCATTCAGTGCATCGATGACCCAGTCGCGGTATCGCCAGGCATTGGGACGGACGTGATCGTGTTCGAAACCGTCGGTCTCGGCGAAGCGCGCCAGATCGAGCCAATGTTGCGCCCACCGTTCGCCGTAAGCGACGGACGCCAGCAATCGATCGACAACTCTTTCGTATGCGCCGGGCGCAGTGTCGGCGAGGAACGTGTCTACCTCATCAATCGATGGCGGCAGGCCGGTCAGGTCGAATGTCACCCGACGGATCAAAGTGGTCCGCCCCGCTTCGGGCAGTGGAGTCAGTCCGTCCGCTTCGAGTCGTGCAAGAACAAAGTGATCGATTGCGTTCCGCGGCAGTTGATCGTTCTTCACAGCCGGCACCGCTGGTCCTACCAGCGGTCGGAACGACCAATGCTCGCGATCGGCCACGGTAATGGGGGCTTCATTGATTTCGGCCGCGCGAAGATTCGCAGAGAGAAGCGAAAAAGCAATCGCCAGTCCGAGCATTTGTGGGCTATGCCATTTCGCCATATTCAGAATCCGGGGAATTCACGATTGAGAGATTTTAGTCAGATATTCGAACGCCGCTTGCGGTTTCGCAGGTATCAAGAGTTCCGACGCCGCGAAACCGCAAGCGAGCTTTCTATGTCTTGTATGTTTCAGGGGTGTTTGGGGCCAAAAGGGTATCTATGCCAGTATGTCTTTCACGACTCGCCCGGCGACGTCGGTCAGGCGTTCATCGCGGCCGTTGTGAAAGTACGTCAGCAGTTCATGGTCGAGACCGAGCAGATGCAGAATGGTCGCGTGCAAATCGTTCACGTGGACTTTGTTCTCCGCCGCCCGCAAACCAACGGCATCAGTCGCGCCGTAAGCGAAGCCACCTTTCACGCCGGCACCCGCCAGCCAGACCGAATAGCCCCACGGGTTATGGTCGCGGCCGGTTCCCTGTTCGCTCATCGGCATCCGACCGAATTCGCCGCCCCAAATTACCAGCGTGTCGCGAAGGAGGCCGCGTTGTTTCAAATCTTTCAACAGGCCGGCAACCGGTTTGTCCGTTCGGCGGCAGTACTTGCCGTGATTGTCGGCCACGTTTCGGTGAGCATCCCAGCCACCGGTGTCGCCGGAGTAAACCTGCACGAACCGAACGCCGCGTTCAATCATGCGGCGCGCCAACAGACAGCGCGTGCCATATTCGTTCGTCTCCTTCTCGCCGATGCCGTACTGCTTTAGCGTCGCTTTCGATTCACCGTTCACGTCAACAAGTTCCGGCGCGGCGGTCTGCATGCGGTAGGCAAGTTCGTACGAGTCGACGCGTGCCGACAGTTCGCTGTCAAAGTCTCGCTGCTGCAGATGGGTGGCATTCAAACGGCGGATGAGATCCAGCGTTGCCCGCTGTTGTTCATTGGAAACGCCCGCTTGTGGTTTGAGGTCGAGAATCGGGTTGCTGCCCGATCGCATGGTGGTTCCTTGGAATGTTGCCGGTAAAAAACCGCTGCCCCATGCCGGCGGTCCGCCCTTCACGCGTCCACCGGGATCGGGCAAAACGACAAACGCAGGCATGTTGCGACTTTCTGTACCCAGCCCGTACGTTACCCAACTGCCCACGCTTGGTTTGCCCATCAGAATGCTGCCGGTGTTCATCTGATAGACGGACTGCGGGTGATTGACGCTGTCTCCGTGGCAACTGCGTAGCACGCACAAGTCGTCGGCACAACCAGCAATCTCCGGCAAGAAATCGCTGATTTCCAACCCCGATTTCCCCCGTGGCCGAAACGGTTTCACCGGCGGCATCAACGGGTTTCGTGCGACCTTCCGCCGGGTCATCACTTCGCCGAAACTTTCCGGCAGCGGTTTGCCGCCGTACTTCACCAAATCGGGCTTCGGATCGAACAAATCGACGTGACTTGGCCCGCCGTGCATAAACAGCCAGATCACACGTTTCGCGCGTGGTTCGAAATGAGTTGGCTTCGGGCTGAGTGGGTCAGCGGCCGACTCGCGGGCCGCATCGTCGGCATTTGCCGTCGATATCCCGCCCTTTTCATTCAGCAACGAAGCAAGTGCAATCGAGCCAAATCCCCCGCCCGCCTGCATCAGGAAGTCGCGGCGAGTTGTTGCAGTGGGAAAATGCCGCGAGCGGGTGGACGGGATTGAAGGTTGTGTCATTTCACGTTCGCTCATCGTTCGGTTCCGTCGAACTCGCAGAATTGAAGCGTAGATGTTCATTATGACCCACAGATTGCCTCATGAAAAGTGGTATCAAGCGCCCGAATGACGCGTGGCCACGCAATAAACCGCAAAACCAGCCCGCAGCAATCTCGATTGGGTGGCCGGACGATCCGGTTGTGCTTGCTCATTGACGGTTGACCCTCTACACTGTTTCACTTCACGTTTCTCACTGACAGCGAACCGAATTCAGGCGGCCGACCGATGCAGCAGGACATTCACCCCGATTATCATCCCGTGGTGTTTCTCGACACAGCGACGGGCTTCAAATTTCTCACGCGTTCGACGATGAAGTCGAAAGAGTCGATTGAGTGGGAAGACGGAAACGAATATCCGTTGGTTAAAGTGGATGTAAGTTCTGCGTCGCACCCGTTTTACACCGGGAAGCAGAAATACGTCGATTCCGCCGGTCGCGTT
>CAUZOL010000127.1:0-17464 GCA_963581435.1 Planctomycetota bacterium | reverse complement strand
GTCCACACTGAAGGTAGGCATCAAGAACAAACGACTCACCGCCGGATGGGACGAGACTTATCTCAATAAAGTCCTATGCGCACCATGACTTTTGGTGCAATCGCCCTGCTCCTCAGCAACCGGGCTGTTTTGCTGCGCGATTGGTGATTTGAGCTTTGATCGTTCAATCATGCCGCTGGAAATCGAAGTGATTTGTGCGACAATGTTTAAGAGCCTTATCGCTTTACAGCACTGTGTTGTCTAAATCTCGGTCGGATGCTCTCATACAAGTCTGGTGTTACGATGAAATGCGAGATTTGCGGCGAAGACGCGACTGTTCACGTCACTGAGGTTCATGATGATCGCGACCCTGTGCAGCGTCGCCTTTGTGATCGACACGCACTCGAAGCCGGGTTGCCTATGCCGACGGCAGAGCAGTCAGCAACTGAGATGGTTGCCAAACTGCGTTCGCTTGCCACGTTCATTCGCACGAACAATCGTATGTCACGTCCGGATGAAATGGCCCAACAGGGGGCAGCCGGTGATCTGACAGAGACGTTGCCAGGCACAGCAGACTTTGATCGCCAGGTAACGTACCTCGAAGATTTCGCAACATTCATCGAGCAGAACGGTCGGCCTCCTACCGATCAGGAAATGCCTGATCCGTTTTGACTCGGTGACTGAGTGAACGTCGAGGAAACGTGGAGAAGTGCATCCACTCCGACGTTTCTACGTCCCAACGTCTCACCATTGAGACCGCCATAATGTGACGGTTATACTCGAAAAAGGTAAACTCGTCACTAATCCCAACATTGATACACAACGAGGCACCACATGAATTCCGCTCATCGCATCGCGGCAATTGCCTTCACTCTGCTAACCGTGTTCGCTCTCCAAGTCGGCGTCGCCGGCGCGGCCGATGATCGGCCGAACTTTGTTGTCGTGTTCACCGACGATCAGGGCTATCAGGATGTCGGTGTGTTTGGGTCGCCCGATATTGAGACGCCGAATCTTGATCGGATGGCGGCCGAGGGAGTGCGGTTGACCGACTTTTATGTGTCGCAGGCGGTTTGTTCGGCATCGCGGGTGGCGTTGATGACCGGCTGTTATTCCAACCGCGTTGGCATTCTCGGCGCATTGGGGCCGGGGTCGAAAATTGGGATCAGCGACGATGAGATGATCATCCCGCAGGTGCTGAAGACGCGCGGTTATGCGACGGCCATTTATGGCAAATGGCATCTCGGTCATCATCCGCAGTTCCTGCCGACACGGCACGGGTTTGATGATTACTTCGGTCTGCCCTACTCCAACGACATGTGGCCGTTTCACCCGACGGCCGGCGATCGGTTCCCCGATTTGCCGTTGTTCGATAAGGAGAAGATCGTCAATCCCGCCGTCACCGGCAAAGACCAGACGCAATTAACCACCTGGTACACAGAACGGGCCGTCGGCTTCATCAAAGAGAACAAGGACCGCCCGTTCTTCCTGTACGTGCCGCACTCCATGCCGCACGTGCCGTTGTATGTCAGCGGAAAATTCAAAGGCAAATCGAAACGCGGTTTGTACGGCGACGTCATCATGGAGATCGACTGGTCGGTCGGGCAGATTTTGAAGACGCTGAAGGAGCAGGGGCTGGATGAAAAGACGCTGGTGATTTTTACCTGCGACAACGGACCGTGGCTGTCGTATGGCGATCACGGCGGTTCGGCGTTGCCGTTGCGTGAAGGCAAGGGAACCATGTGGGACGGCGGTTGCCGTGAGCCGTTCATTGCCCGTTGGCCCGGCAAGATCCCGCCGGGAACCGTTTGTAGTGAGTTGGCCGCCACGATTGATATTCTGCCAACGCTCGCTTCACTCGCCGGTGCCGATCTGCCGAAGAACCGCATCGACGGCAAGAACATCTGGCCGTTGTTGTCCGGCAAAAAGGAAGCGAAGACGCCGCACGATTCCTATCTCTATTACTACAGTCGTCAATTGCAGGCGGTTCGCAGCGGACAGTGGAAACTGCATTTGCCACACCGTTATCGTAGCCTGAAAGGCAAACCGGGAAACGGCGGCACGCCGGGGCCTTACATTCAGAGGAAGACGGGCCTTGCGTTATTCGACTTGAAGAACGACATCGGCGAGACGACTGACGTGGCGGCGAAGCACCCGAAGATTGTTGCCCGTCTCAAAGGAATCGCTGCAGAGGCCCGCAAAGATCTCGGCGACAACGGCCGCAGAGGCAAAGGGCAACGCGAACCAGGGAAACTCCGAGAGTGAGTCGGACTTGCGATGTTGGTACGCCGTTGGATGTCGCGCGGTCCACGGCGACGCGGAGCGTCGAAGACTTGCTTTCCCACGCAGAGCGTGGGGACGAGGTGGGACGTTGTTTGCTGAATTGGGTGCCACTGGCGTGTCGCCAGTGCGAACCGTGATGCACTGGCGACACGCCAGTGGCATCCGCTAGCAGAAAGACGGCAAGACTTTATGCGGCGAGTTCATCGACGCCCGTCGATGGGCCGAACGGGCCGACTGCACCGGATGCGTGTCCGTCCCATTGATGATCGGCGACCGAATTCAGAATCTGGTCGGCGACGTCCATTGCTGCCAGCGCTGCGTGACCGTCAACCAAAGGTGTCTGCCCGGTCTGAATGCAATCGACGAAGCTTCGTAATTCGCCCGTCAATGCGTCGGCATCGGAAATCGTCGGCTCGTTGACCTCGATGAAGGTGCCGAACAGATCGCGTTTGAGTTGATCGATGTCGGCCCCGGGTTGGCGTGCGCGTTCGGGTAATGGTTTGCCGAATCGCAGCGCATTGGACGGGCTGTAGGAAACAACGTGACGCGAGTTGAAATCGACGTTCATGCATCCGGCGGTTGACCAGACCTGCATCGCTCGGCTGGCAGTGGGATTAACGCGGTTGGCCGTCAGGTCGGCAACGCAACCATTCTCGAACGTCAGTCGCGCCTGCACGACGTCTTCCTGCTCGCCGAGAATTGAGAAACCCAATCCACTGGCGTGTTTCAAGGGCGACTTGACCAAACTGAGTACGAGGTCGATGTCGTGAATCATCAAATCGTGGACGACGCCAATGTCCATCGAACGGAAAGCGTACGGGCTGAGCCGTTCGCTACGAATGTATTTTGGCGCGCCACATTCGGCCCATGCAGCCTGCGTGGCCGGGTTGAATCGCTCGACGTGTCCGACTTGCAGTAATGTCTGCTGCGAGTCGGCCAGATCGACCAGTTCCTGAGCGTCACCGAGATTACCTGCCAGCGGCTTTTCGACGAGGACAGGAACTCCGCGTTCCAGAAACTCGCCGGCAACCCGCCGATGCAAGAACGTGGGAACGGCAATCGAAACGGCATCAATACTGTCGATGACTTCGCTGTAGCGCTCGACCCAACGGGTGTCGTGCAGTTCGGCGACCTCTCGTCCGTTTTCGGCGCTCGTGTCGGCCACTGCCACCAGGTCCACGTCATCGAACCCGGCCAGAATGCGGGCGTGATGTCGTCCCAATGCACCCACGCCGACGACTGCAACTTTCAGCTGACTCATGCGGCTCTCCGCTGGTTCAAATCCTGTTGTTCACTCTGCGGTGGTTGATCGCGGACGGCTTCGCGGGCGCGGCCCATTTTGCCGCGCCGTTGTTGCTCGACGAAGTTCAGCAGCATCGACAACTCAAACGGAAACACGCCGTTCAGCTGCGCGTCGAATTCCGTTCGGATGTCTTCGAGGTTTTTGTTTTTTCGGAAGAGCAATCGGTAGGCCTGCTTGATGATGGCGACCGTATCGCTGCTGATTCCGTGACGTCGCATGCCGACGTGGTTGATGTTCAGAATTCTCGGATCATCGCTACCGACGGCCAACATATAGGGGGGAACGTCGTGCGGAACTCGGCAACCGCCGCTGATGAACGCCAACGTCCCCAATGTCGAGAAGTGATGCACGACCGAATTACCCGAAACGATGGCTCCATCGTGCACATGCACGTGACCGCCTAAGAGTACACCGTTGACAAGAATGACGTCGTTGAAAATGTGGCAATTGTGGGCGACGTGACTATTGGCCATCAGCATGTTGTTGTTGCCGATGCGGGTGACGCTGTCCTCTTTCTCCGCGCCGCGATTGACGGTCACCCCTTCACGGAAGATGTTGCCATCGCCGATTTCCAGCATGGTTTCGTCGGAGCAGTAACTGACATCTTGCGGGCCGGCGCCGACGACGCTGTTCGGGTAGAAAATGTTGTCGCAGCCGATGGTCGTTCGCCCCGTGATACTGACGTGACTTTGCAGGCACGTTCCGTCACCAATTTTGACATCGGGGCCAACGACACAGAACGGCCCGATTTCCAGATCGACGCCCAGTTCGGCCCGAGGATCGATTTGCGACAGCTGCGAAATCTTGGTTGGCATGGAGTAATTCCTTATTGCCCGCCGGGGAACAGCGGTCTACTGACAATTCCTTGCTGTTCAGCGCGACTCCAGAATGATTCAAGCGGCGTCAGCCGGTGGCTCGGATAAAAACGATGTGAGTGATTTGGTATCAACCATGTGCTGCACGACGTCGCGATTCAGTCGATGTCCTGAACGCGATGCAGAAAAATGGCCATGCAGATCACAGCCCAATAATGCAAAGTCACCGATGCAGTCGAGTATTTTGTGTCGTACGCATTCGTCTTCAAACCGCAGTTCGTTGTCGATGATGCTGCCATTGTCGGCAAAAACCAACAGATCGCGGGCCGTGGTGCGGCTGCCATAGCCGGCGGCACGCAGGGCGGCGACTTCGGATTCCGCGATAAAAGTTCTGGCCAATGCGAGTTCTCTGACGAACGAATCGGGCGTGATTTCCAAGCTGAGTTGTTCACTTGGAATGGGAGAATCGGCACCGTAATCGAGCCGATATTCGATCACCATTGCGTTCTGACTGCCGGGGCGGACGCGAACTTCCGAACGACCGTCGTCGGCCGTGACCTGAAATGGGGCCGCAACCGAGGCCATTGGCCGCGTTTGGTCCTGTTCTTCGGTTCCCGCGTCGAGCAACACATCGACAAAGTCGCGGGCCGAACCGTCGCAGCCGGGAACTTCCGGGCCGTCGATTTCGATCAGACAATTGTCGATTTGCAACCCGGCCAATGCGGCCATCACATGTTCGATGGTTTCCACCGACACGTCGTCACGGCCAATCGCCGTACGTCGTTCGCGGGGCAGCGCGAATTCGATGGTTGCGGGAATCGGGCGACTGCCGGGGCAGTCGGTTCGCTGAAAGGCGATTCCATGTCCCGCGGGAGCCGGAAGCAGACGCAACGTGAGATCGGCTCCGGTGAAGAAGCCGATGGATGTGACCACCGCTGGTCTGCGAATGGTTCGCTGCCGTCTTACGTCCATGTTGTTTGTTCCGGTCGAGAATTCAGTGACTTTCCTGTCGCTGACATTCCGTCTGCTTGCTTCTCTTGTGTGCCACTGGCGTGTCGCCAGTGCAACACGTAACGCACTGGCGATACGCCAGTGGCACCCCTTAACGCTGTTAGAAGTCTCTGCTCGAATTCTCAGTGTTATCGCAAATTCGGCGGCGCTCCGATCTTCGTGTCGGAAACGCCGCCGAATCGTTGATCACTTTTTACCTGCGGGCAATTCCCGTCATGGTAATACCTTCAGACTAGTTGTTTCGCCGGGGAGGAGTGTCATCGGCCGAACGGGTATTCTTGATGTAAAGGCGATTCAGGTAATCGACGATCGAGTCGGTGATGTCGTCTTCCGGCATCATGTAGATGATCTGCTTGTTCATGCTCTGCAGCACGCCCTGGGGGTTTTCGGCTTCTTCCAGGCTCTTGCGGTTGAATCGCAGCACCAGCGTGTACTTGTAGTAGCCGGCGTACTTCGCAACGGCGTCGGAGACTTCCAGGTAAACCGTCTTGTAAATCTGCGATTCCTTCTTCATGAACTCGCGCTGCGACTGATTCTTGAAGCTCGTGAACTCGGCCTGCAATTGAATGAGTTGTGTTTCAATCTGCTTGTACTCGGGCGAGTCCTGCTTGAAGTTTCCACTCTTCAATTTGGCCTGAAGCGACTGTGCCTGGGCTGCCATTCGCTTGGCTTTGGCGTCTGTCGCCTGAATGTCGGTTTTCAAACCTTCGCGGAGGGCTTCAAACTTCTTGTACTTCTTGAAGACTTCGGCCATGTCGATCAGGCCGATTTTGGGGGTCGATGACGCGCCTGCGCCGCCTTGAGCACGAGCACTCGTGGCAAAGCACGAGAGACCGGCAAAAGTCATAACAACCGCTGCTGAGAGAAGAAACTTTTTCACGACGAATTCACTCCTTTGTTCGGCCGGATGTCCCGTCCGTGGGACCCGCTTGGGGGGAGGTGGGGAAATGCAATTGTGAAGGGAAAGTGTGAGTACGGGCAGCGTATTTTGCACACGCCGTGATTCTCGTCAATACGAGAGTCGGCGAGTTTCAGAACTGAAACAATGCCGACTGCCGTCCTCTCTGTGCGGCGCAAGATGCACCTGCCCTACTCCCATCGGCGACCCCACAGTCGCCACTTAAACCAATTCGGTTCAATATATACCGATTAGGCAAACTTTTCCGCCTCGTCAAGACCCACGGGCCGCATCCCGTGGGATCAGATTACGGCGTCCAAATCCCTGCGGACACGTCACTTACGTCACTACGCCCCAACCGGCGGGCCTTCAGACGAACATACGGTGCTGTAAATCGCCCGCGATGACGAAAATGTCCCGGCGCGGCCTGTGGATCGGCCCGAAACGGCTCCCGCAGGTCTTCCAGCACAAATCCCGCGCGGCATAACTCCCCCACCAGTTCATCCCAGCGATGCAGAAATTCTGCCGCCCCCGTCTCACGATAAGAGGTGTCGGCAACGCGCGGCAGTGGCCCCTCCCGATAGTATTCGGTCCCAATCACATAGCGATCTTCGGGATCACGGTGGGTGATTTGCAGGCTGGTCGGCTGTTTGTGTTGGCTGATGTACAGGCCACCGTCGCGTGAGACACGGGCAATTTCTCCATATACGGCAGCGATGTCGGGGACATAGCAGGTGCTGACCGGTTGGTGAACGATGTGAAACGACTCGTCGCGCAGCATCGACAGATCGTCCATCGATCCTTCAATCGTGCGAATCTGCAGGTTGCGGCGACTCGCTTCTCGCTCGTCCAGCCGCAACATCGAAGGACTGATGTCCACAACCGTCACCTTGGCACCGGCCGAGGCATACAGAATCGACTGCCAGCCACCCCCCGCCGCCAGACATAGCACATCCATTCCGTGCACACTTTTTGGTAACCAGCCACGGGCATCGAGTGTCCGCAGCGGATCGTGACACTCTTCATCGGTCGCCACGTGCGTAAACTGGCTTTGCTGTTCCGCCAGCCGGTTCCAAGCCGCACGGTTCTGTCGCCGGTACGACATCGGTCAATCGTCCTTTCCTGAAAGGATGCCACCACGAAATACACGAAACACACGAAAATTGGATTGAGAAAAACAGGAATTGAGAATGAGGACTCAACCGACACGCAGTCTGGCATTGGTCTTGTGAGTCAAGATTCAACTTGTCTCAGTTTTCTTTCGTGTGTTTTATGTATTTCGTGGTAAAGAATTTGAACTGTCGGTCCGTTGACCATCTCACAATGCTCAACGGTTTCGGTCAACCCTTGGAGACATCGTGTTCTCCAGCGACGCTACCCACCCGCAGGCTGACCGCATACACTTCGTGTCGAAACGCGCGGGGCGTTGCCCCGCCTCTAAACATTTTACCACAGGGTATCAGCACACGTGTCGTCTTCGGCCGATCTCACTCCCAGCCAAATGCAGGCCGTCGATCATTTTCGCGGGCCGCTGTTGGTGCTTGCCGGTCCGGGTTCGGGAAAAACGCGCGTCATCACTCGTCGCATCGCACGTCTGATTGAAAGAGGTGTGAATCCGCGGGAGATTCTGGCGATTACCTTCACCAACAAAGCTGCCGACGAGATGGGTGAACGCGTCAAGGAATTGGTGCCTCAGGGCAGAGTCTGGGTCAGCACGTTCCACCGGTTCTGTGCGCGGTTGCTCAGGTCGCGGGCGGAAATCGTTGGCCTTGGTGCTAACTTCAGCATCTTCGATACGACCGACCAGCGGCAACTGCTGCGCGAAGTGCTTCGTGATTTGAACATCGATGCGGTCCACTTCTCGCCCAACAAAGTGGCCAATCGCATCAGCAACGCCAAGAACAATCTGCAGTCGGCCGCCGATGTCGCCCGCTCGTTCGACGATGCCATTGGCAACCACCTCGATGCCGTCGTCTCCCGTGTCTATCCGGTGTACCAACGCCGGCTGATGGAATCCAACGCGGTTGATTTCGACGATCTGTTGTTGCACGTGGTCCGGTTACTGAGCGAAAACCCGGAGTTGCGTCATAGTCTCGACGAGCAATACCGTTTTGTTCTCGTCGATGAGTACCAGGATACTAACCCCGCCCAGTATCGCATTGTCGCTGCGTTATCGCAGGACTTTCCCAACTTGTGCGTGACCGGCGATCCCGATCAATCGATTTACGGTTGGCGCGGTGCGCGAATCGATAACATTCTTCACTTTGAATCCGATTACCCGTCCGCCGTCGTCGTTCGGCTCGAAGAAAACTTTCGCAGCACGCAACAGATTCTAAAAACGGCCGACTCGCTGATTGCCCACAATGTTCTGCGCAAACAAAAACGGCTGGTGACCGACAATCCCGACGGCGAACCGGTCGAGTTGGTCGTTTATCGCGACGGCGAACACGAGGCTGACGAAATCGCCCGCGACATGCGGCGACAAGTCGAGGCAGGCGAAAGAGCGTGGTCCGATTTCGGAATCCTCTACCGTGTCAACGCGCTCTCCCGCGAAATCGAATTCGCCCTGCTCAGACATCGCGTCCCCTACCAGATTGCATCGGGAGTTGAGTTCTACGAACGGGCCGAAATCAAAGACACGCTGGCCTACCTGAAACTGATCAGCAACCCGGCCGACCGCATCGCATTTCTGCGGGTGGTTAACACGCCCCGGCGAGGTATCGGAAAGACGAGCATTGCGAAGCTGAGTGACTGGGCCGAGCGATCTGGCGTTTCTCTCGTCGAAGCAGCCAGCCGCGTAGGCGAGATCCCCGGGCTCCCCAAAAAGGCCGGCGCGTCGCTGAAGAAGTTCGCCGACCTCATTGCAGGCTGTCGGCAGGCAATCGACGAACCGGTCGATTCGCAGTTGGCCCGCGTGCTGGAGCGGACGGGGTATCTCAAACAGTGGGAAGGCAGCGATTCGGAACAGGATCAGCAGCGGCTCGCCAATGTGCAGGAACTGCGCACCGCGGCGCAGCAATTCGATGATGCACGTGCCGACGAAGCAACGCTGGAAGGATTCCTCGAAACGGTCTCGCTGGTCAGTTCGGGCGACAACCTCGATGACAGCGCCGGCTGCGTCACACTGATGACTTTGCATGCAGCCAAGGGACTGGAATTCCCGGTGGTATATCTCGTCGGTCTGGAACACAACCTGATTCCGCACGAACGAGCATTGCGAACTGAAGACAACCGCGAATTGGAAGAAGAACGGCGGCTGCTGTTTGTCGGCATCACCCGTGCACAAGATCGCCTGTTCCTCACGCAGACCCAGTGCCGGAATTTCCGTGGTCGCCGGTTGACGACCATTCCCAGCGAATTCGTCTCCGAGTTGAAAATCAAGTGGAGCGAACGTACCGAGAGCGACTGGCCGACGGATTTTGAGTCGCACAATGGAAACGACGTTGACGACTGGGACGCCGACACATCATCCGCCCCGTCGCGACTCCGCCGCTCCAATCCGCCGGGAGACAGCGCCGAGACGCCCGCCAAGCGAGCCGGTTTTTCCGCAGGCATGCTCGTCCGTCATCCGCAATACGGCATCGGAACCGTCATCCGCGTCAGCGGCCCGGCGCGCAAACAAACTGTCACGGTTGGTTTCGAAGACGCACAGGAGGCCAAGACCTTCGTCTCCGACCATTGCCCGCTACAACCGGTTGGCATGCGCTGAAGAGGTTTCACGACGCCAAGGTGTGCGTTGTCCTCGTCCCCAAGCTCTGGCTTGGGAACGCACTCCCCGGAAGCTCTGCTTCCGACGGTGAATCCATGACGTGCGAAGCAGAGCTTCGCGTTTATGCGTTCCCAAGCTGGAGCTTGGGAACGAGTTGTTAATTTCAAATTTACAACTGCAAATTTAAAAGTTCTTCGCCGCGTCATTTCTTCTTCGCTGTCAAATGCTCCGGAAAGTCCTTCTGATAACGGGACACTAATGCCTTCATGTCGGCATCGACCAGGTAGAGCTTGCCGCGAATCTTTTTCGTTTCGCCCGGCTTGAGGCCGCCAATGCGGAAATCGGAATGCACGCAGGTGGCAACTCCCTGAAATAATTCCTGGTACGGTTCCCACGCTGACGCAAGGATCATCTTGTCGTCGCCCGAATAACAACCAATCAAACCGTTGCTGGGAACTTGTGGGCTGAGCGGTCGCGGGTTGACGTCGTTGCGGTTGACGTTCTTCGGAGCCCAGACCTGCCCGGGAATATAGCGGGCTTTGGTTGCCCACACCGGTGTCGGCATGCGAACCGGTTTGCCTTCGAGAAACACGAACGATTTCGGCAAGTACGTCTTCTGCGTCAGCCCGGTGAACTGATCGACGCGCACGCAGGGTTGCGCCCAATGCGCTAATGAAGGTTTGTCGGTCGGGTTATGTGCCACCAGCCGAAAGTTGATCGCGCCCGGCTCGGTTCGGATTTCATGCGTCACCGTCACGCCATCGTTCAGCACACATTTGAGCTTCAACCACTGTCCGTCTTTGTCTGCTTCGAGCAATTCGGTTTTATGTCCGATGGTCGTCTTCCCCCACTCGCGGTCGGTCGAACCGGGACGGCAGTACGCCTCCAGATACATCACCTTCACCGTTTCGCCCGGCAGATGTTTGCCGTGGATTGTCAGGTAGTTCTTCTCCCACGAGAGTCGCAACCTGCTGTCCTTCTCTCCCGCACTCGCCGACGCCGCGCTCATCATCACGATCAAACTCCACAAGAAACCTCGTGCCATTGAATTCATCATTTCTCCCGCAGTGCGCTCAGCGCAAAAGAATCACAGGCTGTCAGTCCACACCTTCAATTATACCGACGCGACGAGGCGAGCGAAGCGACCCGTGAACCCAAACCGACAGCTTGCTGTCGAATGACTGGCCGGTACGCCCTACGACAGCAAGCTGTCGGTTTGGCCCCAGTGCAGCTCGCAAAAGGGCGCGCCGCTGCGCGGCTCTTGACATTTTTCTGGGTCAGCAACCGAGCTGTCACGTTGTCATTGTCACCTACGACGCCATCTTCGTCATGCTTGCGATTGTCGCCCGGTCGGCGTAATTTCTGGCGAAAGCATTTCGCCGCCATACGATCATCACTAACAACGAGTGAAACGTGCCGATCAAACAACTCATCTCCGGCGGACAGACGGGCGTTGATCGTGCGGCGCTGGATGTTGCGTTGGAATTCGGCATTCGCTGCGGCGGGTGGTGTCCGCGGGGACGAAAGGCGGAAGATGGGCCGATCGACCGCAAGTACCCACTCTGGGAGACACCGTCGGCCCGGTACGTCGATCGCACCGAATGGAACGTTCGTGTCGGCGATGCGACGCTCATTCTCACCATCGGCTCACCCACCGGCGGGACAGCGCTGACGAAGAACTTGGCCGACGATTTTGGCAAACCGTGCCTCGTCGTTGACCTGGATCAGTCACCTGATACGGCGAGCGTTCTCCAGTGGTTGGCAAAACACGCCGTCAAAACGATCAATGTCGCCGGGCCGCGCGAGAGTACTTCGCCCGGTGTTTACCGGCGAGCGCAGACCTATTTGCGTCGGCTGCTTGCCGGTTGCCGCAAAGAATGACCGGCCCAATTCGGCCTTTCACAATGATGTGGAACTCGGCTGTCAATCTTCCCGGTTCTGGATCGTGCTTGACGACTCGGGTCCATCGTGAGAAAATCAAACCCAGCGCGAAATTCCCGGTGACCGCTCTGCGACAAGCGTCGTTGTCACCATTTGCAATCCAAGTCATCGGAACGAACAAACAGGAGGACTTTCAATGCGTTCTGCAGCATTCACAGGTGTGGCATTTGTGCTACTGGCCAGCGTTGCCTCGGCGGCGTCGATTGAGGGTGAATATCTGGAAGTCCGTAACGCCAACATGTGGGCCGGCCCGTGTCTGGCCAATGCAGAGATTGGCCTGATTGGCAATCAGGCAACAATGGCCTGGAAAGTGACCAAGGGAACCTATCAAGACGTCAAGCTGGACGGCCTGTCGGTTGTTGCCGTCGTCTACGGCGACCGCACATTCGGCGTGGGAGACAAAGTCAAAACCGAAACGCTGTTCATCGTCGATAAACAGGCCACGAAGCCGCAGCAGAAGGCTTTGGTGGCAATGGCCAGCAAACTTGCCGGCAAGACCATCCAGAAGGTCATCGCAGTGAAGACTTCCAAAATCAAAATGGATATCGGTAGCGACGACGACACCGGCTATTCCATCGTCGATGCCGGAATCGCAACGGTTCGCACGCGGCGGCTGAAGAAGGCCGACAACACCTGTGGCACCAAAGAGCGAATGGCCTACCCGGTCCTCGCGAAAGTCTCCGATGAGCAGGGTGCGTACACCTTGGAAAGCTCATTCACCGGCGACGAGTTCGACGGCCAATACGTCGATCGCTTCTGGCGCGGCGGCATCATCGGCAAGTTCTCGATCAAATAGAAACTTGTCGATCTTCTGTTAAACGGGTGCCAGTGCGTTCCGCGATGCACTGGCGACATGCCAATGGCAATCGGAGCGTCGATCATCCGACGTCATCCATCGGGCGTCATCGCAGATCGCGATAAGAGTCCCAGCCCATGTAGCCCACCATCGCGGCGCCAGCGAGGAACATGATGTCCATCAGCATCTGACCTTGAAACGGAAACCCTACGATCAGATCGACGATGGCCAGAAGCGCGACGACCCCCGCGATGCCCATCGAGCCGATGATTACGTTTTTCGTCATATTCGCCATCAATGCTGCTCCGCTCGGCTCTTCATTCTGCTCTTTCCATCGCCGCCCGGCAATGGCGGCCTCTCTATTGAGTATAGCGCAGAGAGGCCACTTCTTTCCAGTCGCGTTTCCGAAACGCCGTAGTTTTCGCCGTCATCCAACCCCACACCGCAGCCGTCTCAGCCAACAGGCGGTGAAGTCAGCTCAACGACGTAGCCGTCCGGATCATTGACGAAAACCTGCACGGCCCCATCGGGACGGGCTTTCGGGCCGGCGACCAACGGTATGCCTCGCTCCTGCAAAACCTGGGCAGCCACGTGACCGTCGGCCACCTCAAAGGCAAAGTGGTGGTTGCGGCTCGACTGCTTCTGAATCGAAATGTTTTCGCCGGCCGGCCCCGATTCGTCGTGTTCCAGAATCAGATGGATCTGCGTGATGCCGGCTTGAAACCAACTGCCCCCGAACGAGAAATTCGGCCGGTCCATTTGTTCCATGCCGAGCAGATCGCAATAAAACTTGCGGCTGGCCTCCAAATCCTTGACGACCAGTGTGACGTGATCGATGGTTTTGACGACGATAGGGGCGGTCATAACGGTTCACTCACAATCGGGCCGCAGCCCACTGAATTCAGTTTCTGATGGTCTTTGGTTATTGGTCACTCGACGATTCAGCCGCTTGCAGCATCCGTTCGACGGCCTGACGTCCGGTCATGCCGACCTCGATGCCGTAGCCGGCCGCCAGCGTGGTGACGCCGACGATATTTGCTTCATAAAGGTCTTCCGGTTCCACCAGCGGCTTCGCCGGCGTTCCCTTGGCGATTGCGATAGCCTGGCCGAATTCGGCGGCGGTATCCAGATCGTAGATTCCGCAGCCAACAATTCCGGCTTCCGTCAGGATCGAGCAATACTGCCCTCCCTGCCAGCGATTGCTGACACCGATGGCAGTGCCGTTCTCGAACGTCAACTTGCGGGTCTCGTGGATTGGCAATCTGTTGTCGGTCATGGGTTTCTCTCGCAAACGACTTGGCATTGAAACAGATTTCAATATCCGCGTTGGGTGCCGATCACTTCCTGCTGCGACTTTGGGTGTTATTCTATTGCTCGTCACTTACATCGTCAAAGGCCCGCTGGAATTTCGGCGTTGCCTTCATGCCGCCCTTCTCCTGAAAGCCAATCACATGCCGCCCGCGGCAGTTGCCCCCACTATTCTGGTTCTGGCTGCAGTGCTGCTGTTGCTGGGTGCGGGATGGGCGTGGTTGCACCGTTTCGAGGGACTGTGTTGCCTGCTGGCGTTTTCTCTCGCGGGCTGGGGACTGTCGTATGCCTCAAATTTACAAGTTGAGACGACAGAACACACAGCATCAGCCGATGAAACGGCGAATAGCCACAGTCATAAAAAGGCAGAAATCGCACTCGATTCGTTTTCGCTGACAGTCTGCTGGGCCGCGCTGGGGCTGGGGTGTTTGTTGACGCTCGCATCGATGCAAGTGCAGCCACTGGCCGACGGATTGCCCGAACGATTTGCCGGGCTGTTGCTGGCGGTTGCCGGCCTGATGCTTGTTGGCATGGCCCACGATCTGATTGTGTTGGCGTTGTCGTTAGAGTTGATAACGCTGCCGACGCTGCTCGCCTGGGTCGCACAGCGGTCAAGCAGTACAACGGATGAAGCGTCCGCGAAACTGCTGTTGCTCGGCTTGCTGTCCACTGGACTGTTATGGTTCGGAATCGCGATTCTGTACGGGATCACCGGAACAACGCACTTGCCCGGCTGCATGGCGTTGTTGGCGGGAGGCCGCTCTGCGATCGAGCCGACTTCGTTTCAGACTGGGACGATTCGTCTCGGTTTGCCGGCTGCCGTTTTGATCCTTGCCGGACTTGCCATGCGGATGCGCGTCGCGCCATTTCATTTTGGTTCTTCGGAATTGACCGATTCAACAACTGCTTGGCAGGCAGCGTTTCCTGCGACGATCACCACATCGGCCTGTATTATCGCGGCATGGCGATTGTTCGGACCGTCGTGGAACGGCTTGGACCAGACGGTCGTGTTGATGCTGATGGTCGTCGCTGCGGTAACAATGACCGTGGGCGCAGTGATGGCGTGCGCTCAACGATCGGTGCGACGTCTGTTGGCCTACACCGCGATGGCACACGCAGGCTTTGCGCTAATGGGTGTCACCATCGGTGCTGCCGCCGGGTTCTTCTATCTGGCTGGATATCTCCTCGCGATCACAGGAGTATTTTCGGTGCTGTGTTATCTGGCACGGCGAGATCGGGAAGTGGAGTACATTGAGGATTTGAGTGGGCTGGTTCGCTCCGAACCGGTCGCCGCCGGCTGCGCAGCGATCTGCCTGTTCAGCCTGGCCGGCCTGCCGCCGTTGCCGTTGTTCTGGGGGAACATGTTTATGATGATGGCTGCACTCGTAACGCCAACCGGCCTGGAGCCGGCCTCGCTGACGATACTCAACGGCGGATTCGTCGCACTCGTTGGGCTGGCTGCCATCAACTGTTTATTGCTGACGTCGGTTTATCTACGGCTTGTGGCGGCGATGTTCCTGAACATCCAGGTGGGACAGCCGCGTCCATCGGGAGGGCAAACCGCGCTGGCCGCCGCCGTATTGGCGGCCATGTTGTCACTCGGGTTGGGACTTTCTCCCGGACCGCTACTGGAGCATCTGGAACAGATTTTACGCTGACGAGCGACTGCGGCGCACGCCGATGACCGCGCCGATGAACAAGCAAGAACAGAGCGCGAATGCGAGGCTGGTTCCCACGGGGCGCGACCCGTGGGCTTTGGGGGGATTGGCGCGGGGTGATTTACCGGCGGGCTTGCCGTTTTTCGCTTCATTCAGACTCACTGCGCCGTAATGGATCGCGCCCTGCTGAACGGGAGCGGGTTTGAGCGTTTTCGCATCGTAAAACTCGCGTTTGTTGCGGCGGCCCGGCATCTTGTAGGGGCTGAATGTGAGGTTGCGGCTGGCAAGAACTTCGCGGGGAAAACTGCCGTCGATCACCGAAAGCGTCATCCCCTTCAAGTCTTCCAGACCCTGCTTCACCGTCGCGTCGCGTTCGGCCTTCAGCGACGCTTCGTTGAGTTTGTCGATTTCCGGGCCACGCAAACTCAGCCGTTCGCCGACGGCCAGTAACATCTTCTCGACTTCTTCGTGCGGATGCGTCAGCCGGCCTTCTTTGACTGCTAACAAGTCGGCCGCAAACAAATCCTTCGCCGCGCCGTTGTGCGGCGACGGGTCGCGGCGTTGTTTGAGGTTCTGCTTCTGAAACGGTTGTAGGCTGCTCACCGTGCCACCGATGATTCGCAGCGGCAACGGATCGATCACGTTCTTCAAAAGCTGTTCGCCGGGAATCTGCCGCACGACGTATTCTTCCGGCACCGAGCGAATCTTCAGCGGCTTGTCGCCGAGAATGTAAACGATGTTGTGCAGGTCGCCTTCGTTGAAGGTCGAAAGTCGCATCGGCACGACGAGTTGCTTCACTTTGAAGCGGAAACCCATCGCCTGCACGTTGCCGTCGAAGGTGGAACCATCCGGCAGTGAAGAGTTGACGTTTCGCATACCCGGTTTAGGATCGACGCCCTTCTTCTGGCCGACTTTGGTTTTCACGGCAACAAAGCACCAGCCCTGTTTGACGTAATCGTTGCAGGCATCGTCCATGCCTTTGGGGTATTGAAAGACATGTTCATCGACCCACTTCTTCAGCGCAGCCGCACTGCCCGCCTCAAGCACGGCGACTTCATACATGCCGACCGCTTCTTCCTTGGCAACGCGGACTTCGTCTCTCTTCAATTCCAATCCATTGACTGCGTCAATGCTCGACCTCTTATTTTTTCTGACCGCACCAGCGAGACGGTTAAACAGAAGCCGCTGACGCAAATCAATCACCACTTCCGGTGGATCAACGGCGGCGGCGATGTGC
Source organism: Planctomycetota bacterium (assembly GCA_963581435.1). Lineage (GTDB taxonomy): Bacteria > Planctomycetota > Planctomycetia > Planctomycetales > Planctomycetaceae > JABISG01. Next base: position 529 of record CAUZOL010000127.1, on the reverse strand, counting down.
GGGAAGATGTTGTCGGAAACCTTCCGCAAATCGGGAATCGCGGGGAAGGGAATCAGCATCCCGAATTCTTCAACTTTGCCTTCAAAACCGGGCCGAATGACGACCGTTTCGACGCCGTCTTTGTAAAAGACATAGGTCTTCTGCGCGCCAACGCGGGCGATGGGAATATCGTCGCCAACATATACGGGCGGAACCATGCCACACGGGTCGGCGTGCAGTGCGTCGGTCAAAACAACCAAACAGATGGCCGCGGCAACTGCCATCAATCCAGCCTTAGCCAGCGTGAGTCGTTTCATCATCCGTCTCCTCGAATTCGACGCGTAATTCAACCCGCGCCCGATCGTTCTTGGTGCCGTTGCTGATCCAGATTCTGTCCAGCACTTGCCAATCATCCCCAGAACGTTGGACCGTGAACCACGGTCCCGCCACAAAGTGGATGCCTTCCAGTCAGAGTCGCGTCCACAGATGATGCAGCCCCACGCGTTTGACGGTCCCACTGGTGACTAGAGGTTGAAGCCCCCGGGTCTTA
>CAUZOL010000126.1:0-17540 GCA_963581435.1 Planctomycetota bacterium | reverse complement strand
GTCTGGGACATCACATAGGCTCCGGAGTATATAGCATTTCACAACACCCTTGCTTCTCCTCAGCAAGCGGTGAAAACACCAATGCTCCAATTATGCCAAGTTACCCAGTGTGGCGCAATCGCCCTGCGCTTGGCCCCCGGCATGTCATCGGGCTGTTGCGAATCAAGAACAAACAAAAGCGCAAACAGCTTCAGCGAAAAGCTGTCCGAGAAGGTTGGTCAACGCGTCGAGTCGCTGCCGAAGTCTCCAAGCTCCTGGGGACCGCCGGTTCGGGTGGTCGCCAGGCCAAGGCACCAGCGGATGTCGATGAGGCGTTGGCGCAGATCGTCACCATGACGAATCGATGGGGCCGCTGGTTTGAGGGATTTGATTCAACGGGAAGGAAGGGCAAAACGCCTGCAATGTCCCGGATTGAAGTCGATGACCTGCCAGAATCCGTTTACAAATCCCTGAAGGCGGTATCTGCGCAGATTCGGAAGCTCAAGATGGCCGTCGAACAAGAATTGAGGCCCTCGACAACATCGGCGAGGGTAAAGAAGCGTCGATAGCCTGCCGCGTTTGAAGTCTCCAACGACAACGACGACGAAGACGAAGACGAAGCGAAGAGCAAGGAAACGCGGCCGATGAAGCCGGACGCCGACGTTATACACTCAGCGGCAGGATCACCGCCGATGCAGGTTGTCCATGGATTGTCAGGCATCGGCCCACGGACCGCCGGGAGTCCACCTCTTTGCAAAGTCGTTACGGGTTACGATTGCGGACGTCGGCGGCATCAGGAACGCCTCAAGTAACGGGACAACGTCAGCCAGCTCGATCTGCTGAGTGACGAGCCTTCCTTTGCGGAGAAACGCCCGCCATTGCGTCTGCTTGCCACGATCTTCAGAAAACTCCGGCGTGAGTGCGAGCGGGGAACGCTCCGGCAACGCTGTCTGTCTTCGCTCGAACGTGGCTCCAATGGCGGCACAAATCGTGGGACCATCAAACTCGAACTGTCGGGCGAGTATCCAAAGGTCGAAGAAATCCTTCATGCGACTGTTGGCCATCCCTAGCATGACCATCGCCTGGTACTTCTCGGCGACGACGGTTTCTCGTGGGTACGCATGGATTGACGGTGCGGGGAAATCGAGCAGAGTGGGGTACTCGATTTCGACCGCTGATGGCGTGATAGCGTCACCGAACCCAACGTCGATCTGAAGGGGAATCCGCGCATTACCGAGGCGAGCTTCCAGACGCAGACGGATGCCCTGGTACTCGTCGTCTTCTTTGATCTGCTCAGCGCGAATGCGGTCACCATCAAACGTCAAGCCGTCTTCCTCGATTGTCAGATTGCAGATCTCGCGAAAGATCTGCTCGAAGCGTTCCGTCGATGGCTCACCATGCCCCAACAGATCAAGGTCACGAGTCGGTCGATGCGGCTGTCCGCTCCACAGCTGAAAAAGCACAGCCCCTTTCAGTACGAAGGTACCGGCATGGGCCGACTGGCTTATTCGGTACAGAATTCGTTCCGTTCCGTATCGGGTCAGGACAAGCTGAAAGTCCTCACCGTTTTTGCGTGCAACGTTCATTAACCGCTGCCGCACTGATGCCACTAGGTTGCGGGGCTTGTCGCGGGTCACGTGAGGGACTCCATGTACGGTCGCATGACGTTCGTCATCCGACACACCTTGGCGGCTTCCCAAAGATCGTCCATCGTGGACTTCTTCTTATCCCAGCAATCGCGGAGCGCTTCCAGCGCAACGTCGAGGCCGATTTTGTTGCGATACTTGAAGCAATCCACCACCGTCTTGGCGGGATTGTAGACCTTGGCGGCAACACCTTCGATTTCGACATCCGCGACGCCGAAACGCAGTGAGCGTTCTGAGAAACGGACGATGCGGAGCGGCGGATAATCCACTTTGGGAAGACGCGCCTTTTCGCCGATCGCCATCCAGACCTCGAATGGTGATTGAGTTGTCAGGTCATGGAATCGGAGTGCTGAAAGCAGGCACACGACCCCCCGTGGCACTTGCTTGCATGCTTCCGCCAGACTGCGGTTTTCCGTGGGTTCGGCGTCGGCCAGCACGTAGATCCCACGACTGGGCCGATCGAGGATTCCTTCGGCATGGAGCTTATTCAGGTATTCGCCAGAGATTCCCAGCGATTGAAGGTCACGAGGACGCAGAACACCAGCGTCTCGCAGCATTTCCAGGATTTGGTCACGTTTGGAATCGGTCATGGCTACGGCTGGGGGGTTAGAAAACGTCGGGAGTTGACAGCAAGTCCCGACACAATCTTACTCTGTACGAAGACCGAGGCAAGGTCGATTCACTGTTCGTCGCCTAGGCCTACTCTGATCGGAATGACCTGTCCAGAAACGATCTCGCCGTCCAGCGGCAAAGGTCAACCAACAACAAGCCGTTTTGGCTTCTCCTTTTCAAAGGATCAACTCCGTCGCGCAGGTTTGGGTGATGCCTCGACGAAATCGCATCCCCAACTGTACGGAGAGGTCCAGAATGATCACAACAGAAAAGAAACAACTGATCCGCGAAACACTCAAAACCCTGGCCGAGTCCCACGCCGCAACTGAAACTTTGATCGAAGAGACAATCTCGATCCTGTCCCGGATTCTGGAATTGGGTGACAACTTTCCGATTCCTGCGGCGGACCAAGCGCATCGGCCAACAGGCTCATCCGATTCTGACGCCCCGGCGGTAGACCGTGCGACTCTCTCTGTGATTTGGCAAGGCCGAACCTGCTTCTTGGGAAACACGCTCCTCTTCTGGTTCCTCAACCGATTGATCCAGTCTCGAAATCGGTACGTTTCACATGTCGATCTGCTTGACGATGTCTGGGGTGGGCAGCGGCAGAGTGCGACGATTCGGGGTGTCGCAAAGCGGCTTCGTGACCGGCTCGTCGAATCGGGAATGGACGACCTAGCCCATTCGATCGATGGCACCGTGTCGGGCTACTACGGTTTGATGTTCGTTTGAAAAAAGTACGAAATCAAACGCAAATCAAACAGAGATCGAGCGGCGATCAAACAGCTGGGTGGCATGATTGATGACTCAGTCGCAAGAACAACAGCCCGCCATGATGATCGTACGCCGAGAGGGACACCAAAGTGATCGAACCGCAAGACCAACCGATACCCAATGGAGACAATGAAGCGGCAGCACACCGAATTCGTGCGGCGCAGTACGTGAGGATGTCCACCGAACACCAGCAGTTTTCGACTGACAACCAGCAAGACACGATTCGTGAGTACGCGGCACAGCGCGGGTTCGAGATCGTCCGGACGTATGCCGACGAGGGCAAGAGTGGGCTGAACGTCGCAGGTCGAAAGTCGCTCACACGACTAATCGAAGACGTTCAGAGCGGCAACGCCGACTTCGATGCCATTCTCGTTTACGACATCAGCCGTTGGGGCCGGTTCCAAGATGCCGACGAAAGCGCCTACTACGAATACCTGTGCAAGCGGTCGGGGATCAACGTCCATTATTGTGCCGAACAGTTCGAGAACGATGGCGGCCCCACTGCGACGATCATCAAGAGTGTGAAACGGGCGATGGCTGGGGAATACAGCCGCGAGTTGTCGTCCAAGGTCTTCCAGGGGCAATGCCGACTGATCGAACTCGGTTACCGTCAGGGAGGAGTACCCGGTTATGGACTGCGGCGCATGCTCATCGACATAAATGGCGACCAGAAGGGAATTCTGCGTCGCGGCGAACACAAGAGCCTGCAAACCGACCGCGTCATCCTCGTCCATGGACCCGAAGAGGAAATCCGCTGGGTTCGCTGGATCTACAAGGAATTCGTCACGAATGGAAAAAGGGAGTCAGAGATTGCGGACAATTTGAATGTGCAAGGCGTTGTCACCGACTTCGGTCGGAAATGGAATCGCAGCACGGTTCGGCAAATCCTGACCAACGAAAAGTACATCGGCAACAACGTCTACAACCGCACGTCGTTCAAGCTCAAACGGAAACACGTCACGAACTCTCCCAACATGTGGGTGCGGAACGACGGCGCGTTTGAACCGATCGTTAGCCATGAGCTGTTCTACACGGCGTACGGCATCATTCAGGAGCGCAGCCGATGCTACACCGACGAAGAGTTGATTGACCGTATGAACGCACTCGTCAGAGAGCATCCGACGCTGTCTGCGGCCCTAATCGACTCCCTGGATGGCATGCCATCTTCCGCGACGTATCGAGCCCGTTTCGGCAGCCTGGTTCGAGCGTATCGTTTGGCGGGCTACACGCCCGATCGCGATTACGCGTACATCGACATCAACCGCAACTTGAGGCAGATGTACCCGCAGTTCATTGACGAAATGATCCGTCGATTGGATGCCGTCGGCGCAACGGTCACCCACGACGCCACGACCGATCTGTTGCTCATCAACGGAGAGTACAGCGCATCGATGGTGCTCTCACGCTGCCGTCAAACCCGCGCCGGGTCGTTGCGGTGGCTGATCAAAATTGACCAACGGGTAGCGCCGGACATCACGATCCTCGTTCGGATGGACCCGGCAAACCAACGGCCCACGGATTACTACCTGTTTCCGCTCATGGACATCGAAACGCCCAAGTTGCTGCTTTGCGAATCGAACGGAGCGTACCTCGACACTTATCAGTTTGACAACCTGGACTACTTTTCCAACCTCGCAGCGCGCGACAAGATTGAGGTGCCAGCATGAACGACCGCCGTGATTACCAGATTCACATGATCCCATTGGACCTGATTACCATCGTCAATCCGCGAGAACGCGGAAGGAAGAAGTTCCAGCAAATCGTGGACAACATCGCCGCGTTGGGCCTAAAAAAACCGATTACGATCACCCCCAAAGCGTCGTCCAACGGCACTGAGGAATTCTACCTCGTCTGCGGCCAAGGGCGTTATGAAGCATTTCGGTTGCTCAACCAGGACGAAATACCCGCAATCATCGTTCACGTCTCCAAGCAAAAACTGTTGCTGATGAGCCTGGTCGAAAATCTGGCGCGACGGCAGAAGTCCGGCGTAGAACTTCTTCGCAAGATCGGTGATCTGAAGGAACAAGGCTACAACTTTTCTGAAATCGCGAGGAAGACAGACTTGGACATCACGTACGTCCGGGCCATCGTCAAACTGCTGAAGAAAGGGGAAGAACGGCTTTTGCAGGCCGTGGAAAAGGGGCAGATACCGGTCAGCGTTGCCATCACGATTGCTTGCTCGGACGACCATGCCATACAGCGAGCATTGACCGACGCCTACGAGGCCAATGATCTTCGCGGCAAGCGGCTGCTCACCGCACGGCAGTTGATCGAAAAACGCCGCACAGATGGCAAGACACTCCACAGTGGGCCACGCAGCCGAAACGGAGACGCTGTATCGTCCAAGAAGCTCTTGAAAACGTATCAGGAGGAAACCGCGAAGCAGCGATTGGTCATCCAGAAAGCAAAGCTCTGTGAGACACGCCTGTTTTTCGTCATTTCCGCACTCAAGCAACTGTCGGAGGATGGTAACTTCGTCAATCTGCTGAGAGCCGAATCGCTCGACGTCATGCCAGCGTATCTTTCCGGTCAATTTCACGGCAAAGGGGAAACTGAATGTCAAAACGAGTAAAACTTGCCTGCAAGCTGATGATCGCGAAGATCGAAATCGAGAAAGTTCTGCCGTTGCGCATCATTGCACCAGGGACGCGGACGACGTCAAAGTACCGGTGCATTGCCGCCTCCATTCGCGAGGTGGGAATCATCGAGCCACTCGTGGTCCACCCGCACAATCAGCTCGACGGCCATTACATGTTGCTGGACGGTCACATTCGGCTGGAGATCTTGAAGGAACTGGAGAAGCAGACCGTCGATTGTCTGATTTCCACCGACGACGAGGCATACACCTATAACCACAAAGTCAATCGACTGTCAGCCATTCAAGAGCACTTTATGATCTTGAAGGCAATCAAGGATGGCGTATCCGAAGAGGACATCGCGCGAACCTTGAACGTCGATGTGGCCAGCATCCGCAAAAAACGCGATCTGCTGGACAGCATTTGTCCCGAGGCCGTCCAGCTGTTGAAAGGCAAACGGGCGACAGCCGGTGGTCTTCGAGAGTTGAGAAAAGTGAAACCGATGCGGCAGATCGAAATGGCGGAGCTGATGTGTGCTTCACACAACTTCTCCATCACTTACGCCAAATGTTTGACGACGGCGACACCAGAAGATCAACTCGTCGAACCTGAGAACCGGAAGGAAACAGATGGCCTGTCGTCGGCCGACATCGCGCGCATGGAACGTGAGATGGAAACTCTGAGCGGTGATTTCAAACAGATCGAGGCGGCTCACGGGAAAAACGTCTTAAACTTCGTCGTCGTTGTCGGTTATCTGAAAAAACTCCTCGACAACGCGCGAATTGTGCGCTATCTGGCTCAGAGTTACCCGGAAATCCTGGACGAGTTTCAAAAGATCGTGGAATCACGCAGCCTGTCCAGCATGCCGGTTGAGGAATGACGGCTTGAGTGAACACAATCGCTGCCTCGATTCAGCCGTATTGCACATCGCATTCAAGCCAATCCATCGCTGTCCGTGGCCACGTTCCGCAGATTGCTGAAATTCGTCGAACGCCAAACGAAGCCGCCAGACCAGAGACCTACAACTCCAACACATCCGTCGCAGCTTCCCGGCCCGCCACAAACAGCGGAACCCGGTCCCCAAGCATCTCCCGGTGTGTGTTCAATGCCATTTCCGGGCTGTTGTTGTCGGCGGACAGATGTCCCAAGCAAGCCCATTTCAACCGCGTACCCGCAGAGGTCCGCAGCAATTCCGCTGCTTCGACGTTTGAAAGATGTCCACCGGCCCCGCGAATCCGACGCTTCAGCGGCTCGGGATAGAATCCCTCGGCGAGCATGTTCGGATCGTAATTGCTTTCCACGAGAACAGCATCGAGCGACGCCATCACGGTTTTCAGCCCGTCGAAGACGTGACCCAGATCGGTGAGAATACCCAATCGGTGTCGGCCATCGTCCACGACGAACGCAACGCCATCGACTCCGTCGTGCGGTGTGGGAATCGTCTCCACGGTGACCATGCCAAAGTGCAGCGACGATCCGGCCGTGTACGGCCGCAGGTCGGTGATCTCTCCCAGGTCGTGTCGGGACTGGCTGGCTGCCAGCGTTTTCTTCGTGACGTGGACGGGCAGGCCGTACTTCCGCTGGTAGATTCCCATGCAACGGGAGTGATCGCGATGTTCATGCGAAATCACCAAGGCATCGACATCGCGGATGTCGCGACCGTGGGCGGCGAGCCGCTGTTCCGCCTGCCGCCCGCTGATCCCGGCGTCAAACAGTAGACGAACGCCGTCCGCCTCCACGTAGATGCAGTTTCCGTTGCTGCCTGATTGAAGAGACACCATTCTCATGGCGGCATTGTAACGAGATGGCGCTGCTCAAACATCTGTGGTTTCTGCCGATGCGAACGCGAGAGAGATCCAACTTCGCGATCGCTGAAAGCTAAAGAAACTGCTCCGATGCGTCACAACCTATGGTGCCCTGGGCATAGCCCTCAGCACCGACATTTCTACGTCAAAACCCCCGCGATTCTCGGCCTGACCGACGAGTGTCGCGGGGTTTCTTTATGCGCCCGGTCAGTCAACGAAAGGAGACCAACTTGAGCCACGTGATTCTGGCGGCCAGTTCGGTGCTGGTCGTGCTACTCGCTCTCGCCCTCGCCCGAGAAATGCGTATGCGGCGCGCGTTGCAGAGTTTGCTGAGAAAACTATTGAGTTATTGGAGGAAATCAGATGCCGATGAACCTGTCGCCCGGCGTGGCGATGCTGACGATGACACTGCTGCTGGCAGCGGGATGCTCTGACTCGCGCGACGAGCGATTCCGACAACTCGCGGAACAGAGTCTTCGCCAGCAGAGCGAACAGAACAAACGGTTGGCCGAACAGAGCGGACAGATCGCGGAAGCGTCAAAGCATTTGGTCGCAAACGACGCCAGAGCAAGAAAAGAAATGATTGCGGCTCATGCGACACTTCAGAAGGAACTGCAAACGGAACGGGCCAACATCAATCAGCAGCTTACGGAATTGGAATCCGAACGCCGCGACATGGCTACTCAACGCCATCGCGACCCCGTGATTGCCCAGGCAATCGGTGCTGTCGGGTTGACCTTGGCTTGTTTGCTTCCACTGCTCCTTGCTGCGTACATCGTCCGTGCCGTGACGCGTGACGGTGACGACAGCGCCGCTCTCAGTGAATTGCTGATTGTGGAGATGACGGCCGAGCAGCCGCTGTTGTTTGAGGCTCGTGGTCCGGTCCCCGCCCTCACACACGCGTCACCACACGATGACAACGAAACTGCCGCGACAGCAGCATCCAGCACCGATTGAATTCCCGCTATTTCCCGAACCCCAAATCAAGGAGCACCACACGTGTCTCACGTTGTTCAAATCGCAACCCAAGTCCGCGATGTGGCCGCCACCCGTGCCGCATGTCAGCGTCTTCGGTTGGAAACGCCCATTGAAGGCCGCGCCCGGCTGTTTTCCGGCGAAGCCACCGGCCTGATCGTGAAATTGCCCGATTGGAAATACCCCGTGGTGTTCAACACGAGCACCGGCGAAGCCAAGTACGACAACTACAACGGCCGCTGGGGCGAACAGAAGCGTCTCGATCATTTCCTGCAAATTTACGCCGTCGAGGCAACCAAGATCCAAGCCCGTACGAAAGGGCACAGCGTCACCGAACAGCAGCTCGCTGACGGCAGCATCAAGTTGACCGTGCAGGTAGGGGGTGCCGCATGAAGATCATCGAAATCGTCGTGTCCCCCACCGGGCAATCGCAGGTCGAAACGAAGGGCTTCAGCGGTTCCGGATGTCGGGACGCGAGTCGGTTCATCGAAGAAGCACTTGGCAAATTCACCGGCGAAAAGCTCACCGGCGAGTTCTACGCCGAGACTTCAGTGGACCAGCATAACCAACAGAAAACCTGAGCAACGCTCATCGTCGAGCCGCATCAATCAGTTCGCTGACGGTCTTCTCAAACAGTGCATCGCCGCCGAATTCCATGCCGACCGCCCGCAGCTTGTCGGTGACGATCTGATGTTTGGGCCGCGTTTGCTCACCCGAAACCTGGCTCGAACTACCGGACAGCTGCTTGGTCAGCGTCGCGACATCGTACTCTGAGATGTACCGGTCGAAGCAATTGAAGGCTTCACCGCAAATGGCGGTCTCGTCTGCTTGCAGCAATACCCCGACCGCCCGCGCTACGTCGGCGGCATGAACCTCTTTTCCACCACGCTGACAGTCCACATTCTCTCCCCGAACGACCGCCCTTACGAGGTCGAACCACTTGCTCTGCTCGACGGGCCGCATGACGCCGTACACGCCGGTAGGCCGCAACGCACAAATCGGGTAGCCCTGACCAAGCCCATAACTGTGGACGAACTTCTCGATGGCCGCCTTGTGAGCACCGTAGTGACTCGTGGCCCAGAGCGGATGCGCTTCATCCAGAGGCCGGTCGTCGAGAATCTTCTCGTGGACGGCACAGGTCGAAATGAAAACGAACCGGCCGACACCGGCCGCCCGTGCGGCTTCGATCAGCCGTAACGTGCCCACCACGTTCTTTTGAACGAATTCGATCAGATCGCCTTCGCCGTTACGAAAGCCGCCGCCCGGGTGATGCAGTGCGGCGTGGACCACGGCGTCGCAACCGTGGACGAACGAGGCTTCGTTTCCGTCTGCCAACTCCCCGGCGATCCATTCGATGTCGTCGGTATCACCCCCGACGACCGGGCCATCATTCTTGACATTCTCAGGAACGACGTTGTCTGCCAATTCTTTGGCGATGCGTTCCTGCAATTCCCTAACCGGCAATTGCAGGATCTCCATCGACTGAATGTTTAATGCCGCGAATCCGCCCCGATCGCTCGTCGTTCGATACCAACACCGGCATTCGTGCCGTTGTTCGACCAGGTGGCGGACGATGTAACGCCCGATGAACCCGGTCGCTCCCGTGACGGCTACTTTCATTGGTGGTTTTCCATTCCTCGTTGATAACAAGACAACCTACAGGAGACGGGCCGCTGCGACAGGTCAAACCACGGCGGGTCTACTCATTCCTATCTTCTCGCGACGAGAGTTTCATCGCGGCTCGACGCAATGATTCGACGTGGTAATCGAACCAGACAGCCTGCATGTTTTCGATCATCTTTGTCCGTTGATGACGGAAGTGACTCGAATTCGATTAGAGCCCGCTGGAGTTGCTGCGTTTCGACAAGTCCGCTCGATCGAAGTGCGCTGAGAAAACGGTCGAGTCGCTCGTAGGACGGTGCAACGCGACTGAGATCGTTCATGTTTGGCGGCTCAGGTGTGTGTAAAGCAGGGCCAGGAGTCGGGCACAATCAAGTTCCGATTCCAAGTCTTATTGGCACGCATCGGGCTCCGCTGGAGATCCCAGTCTTGGCCCCACAACCGCCATCCCGTTGGTAATGATCGGGCCAAATTGTTTTCCTTCGATTGCATGTCGAGAATCGGCCCGCCAGGCCCGTAACATCCAAAAAGGCGAACACTCACAAGCCGCTTGCGACGTAGTGGCAGATACTTCTGAGTTGGCCCGGATTGCCAACGTCGCATGCTGCTTCTCCTGTTGTTAATCAATTCATCAGCAGCGGGTCCGATGCCTACCTCTGTTTCTTCTGGCGACGACTCGGAAGCTCAAACGGCTCACCGATTGCTTTCTTCCATTTCTTCTGCTGTTCTTCGGTCAACAGTTTCAACGCCGACTCCCGCGTATAGAAGAGCGCAGCGGCAATCTTACGTTGGACCTCCTGGCGGTTGTCGTCGTTCTGGGTTGCCCGGAGCTCTTGGGTCGTTTTCCGCGACTTCTGCGCCAATTCGAGAAGCTCTTGCCGCTGGTCTTTCGTCAGTTCCAGCATCTTCGAGACTTCCATCCGCCGCAGAATCCACGCTCCGGCACTCCATTGCAATTCAATTTGCAGAAGTCTCGTTCGCTGTTCCGCGTTGAGCGTCTTGGCAATCACTCCGCGTAGTTTCTGGTTCGCCTCATTGTTTTTCGTGCGGCGAGCTGCATCATCCTTTAGCTGCCGCGCGGCCTGAATGCCCTTTCGCGCCTCTTCAGCCGCCTGTTTGAGGGCGGCCGTCTGTTCGTCCTTCAACTTGAGTTCCTTGGACACGGCAGGATGCGAAACCAAGGTGACGATGCCCACGTTTCGACTGCGTTCGCGACTCTGTTGAGCCTGGCTCGGAATCGTCAGCGAAAAGATGAGCAGCAGCGATAGCGGTAATGTGATGCAATTCATAATGTGACTCCCGTTGATCGAGAAAGAGACGTGGCACGTTTGATTCGGCCAGCTTAGCCCAATAGGCGGTCGAATGCCACAAATTGTGTTGGGATGACGAACTGATACGGCGAGCGCAACGGTCGGCGATCGAAGTGGGTCTTGGTGAAATTCATTGGGGAGTGACGTTCGCCAGCCGAACATCTTGCGGGGGACGGCAGGCGAGGGCGAATGATTCCAATTCTTTCCACAGCGAGAAGTCGTCACAAGTTTTTAATTTCCAACAGCCCCAGACGCTGTTTGCAGAATAATTCGGTGACGCATCGTCGTGCTTCGGGTACACTGTCGGCATCGAAGTCCGACCCACTTGCCCGGCAGAATCTCATGGGAGATGTCCGGTCGCGATGCCGGTAAACATTTGAGGAACGAAGCATGTTGCGGATCATGGGTTCGGAAAGACAATTCTGCGACGGCGTGACGCGGCGGGAGATGCTCCAAGTCGGCGGTACCGGGCTGATGGGGCTTGGTCTCTCCGATCTGCTCGCCAACGGAAGTGTCGCCGCTCCGTCAGTGGTCGGCTCCACTGCGGACCTTGCAGGAACTTTCGGCAAGGCGAAACACTGCATCATCCTGTTTCTCTACGGTTCCCCCAGTCAGTTGGAGACGTTCGATCCAAAGCCGAATGCTCCAGCGGACATTCGCGGCCCGTTTCAGTCGATTCCGACATCCGTCCCCGGTGTGCGAATCAGCGAACACCTACCCAGGATCGCGAAGATTCTCGACAAGACCACTTTGGTACGGTCGCTAACTCACGCGCATCCCATTCACGGAGTGGCCTACTCCTTGACCGGTATAGACAAGGTTGACATTCCGATGGAACTGAATCGGCGCGATACCCGGCATTGGCCGAGCATCGGGTCGGTGCTGGAATACCTGGACGAGAAAGACCATCCCCAGGCTGCGCCCCCCGCGATTCCCAACAACGTGCATCTTCCGTGGGAACTCAGCAGCCGGTCTTTTCCCCACAAACGCGCGGGGACGGTCGGCGGATTTCTCGGCAGCGCTTACGATCCGGTTGTCTTCGAGTTTTCCGGGAAAGCAACCAGCAAGACGTCTTTCCGTCCGGATGATCCCTATTGCGGAATCGACCCGGATTGCACCTTCAGCATCTCCAAAGACCGCAGCGATGCCGTGGTCCTCGATCGTTTGCAACACCGTCGCCGACTGTTGGAACAATTTGATGATCAACGGCGGCATCTCGGCGAGAGCACCACCGGCCGGTCGCTCAGCCGGTTTCAGCAGATGGCGTTTTCGGTGTTGTCGTCTCCCGGCATTCACACGGCATTGGATCTGAAAAAAGAATCAGTCAAAACACGGGAACGCTACGGTCATCACTTGTTCGGGCAGTCGGCTCTGCTGGCAAGACGAATGATCGAAGCGGGGACTCGCCTGGTCACGGTGTTTTGGGATGAGTTTGGACGTTCCTGCGGCAGCTGGGACACGCACGAGAAAGCGGAGCAGCGGCTGAAGAATGAACTGTGTCCCGGCTTGGATCAGACCTACACCGCGTTGTTGGAAGATCTCGAACAACGTGGCCTGTTGGATGAAACCGTCGTGATCTGCATGGGCGAGCACGGTCGCACGCCAAAGGCAGAAAGACGCAACGGACTGGCCGATGGGCGCGGACACTGGTCACGTGCCTACAGCGGGCTGTTCGCCGGATGCGGCATCACCAGAGGAAACGTGATCGGTGTTTCCGATGAGCAAGCTGCCTGGGTCCGCGAGCGTCCCGTGAGTCCGAAGGACATTCTCAAGACCGCCTATCACTTGTTGGGCGTGGACGCAGAACGGACCATCGCCGACCGCTTAAACCGTCCCGTTCCCATCGTGGCAGGCGGCGAGGTGGTACGCGAGATGCTCAGCACCCACGGTTAGGAAATCGGCACGTTGGTCGAATCAGGCCGATGTCGTGCCTCGTCGCGTCGTTAGATACACGGCAAAACTCCCGATCCAGTGTGCGAGGGAGTAATGTTCGCCCGAGACGGATTGGAGTCCGGTCTCGCAGTGTTCGTTCGCCGCCGTTTTCAGAGTCGGAATCCGCGAATCGTTGACAGGAAGACTGGAGGTGATTCCTGCCAGCATCCAAGCTCGGCTCAGGTTCAAACCGTCGAGATGAGCCAGCTTGCCATCGCTGACATCGGTCGGAACAACAGGACTCAACCAGGACGTGTCAGCAACACGCGGCAGATCCGGCAGGAAGCCTTCCAGCCAGGATGCGAACTTTTCGGGGTCCAAGACACGGCGCATCAAGTCAGCTTCTGCCAAGCAAGGAGACAGAAAGTCGTGACCAGACGGCTCGTATCCGAGCGGCGCGTTGCGATCATCTTGATGGAAGTCGAGTGCTCGGCTTTCAAGTAGCGTCTCGAACCGGCTGTCCCCGGCGATCCTCGCCCAATCCAATGACAATCCCATGGCGAAGGCTGTCTGACTGTGTTCGCCAGAGCGGATGGGGTGCGTGAGCTTGGGGAGCCACGCAGATAGCCGGTCAACGGCCAGTTGCTCCAACGGGAGCAGATTCTGTAACCACTGTTTCGCAGCGTGGTCGTTCCATTCATGCAGCTCGGCGGCAAGTTGCAACAGCCAGGCCAGACCGTATGGTCGCTCGAACCCCTCTCGACCGGCCCCCTTCAAATACGTTTCTTCGCCCGCAAGGTTCGCTACTGTCAGGCTCGTCCCCAGGGCGGATCTCGCATCTTCAGCCCAGCTGGCATCGGGAAACAGCCGCAGCAATCGAACCAGACACCAATGCCCATGGACGGCCGAATGCCAGTCGTAGCAGCCATAGAACGCAGGCGTTGATTTGCGTGGCGGCCGGACGTCAGCATCGCTGTTGAGCACGAGCGTCATCTGGTTCGGATACTCACGATGGATACCATCAAGCGCGAGACGTGCAATTCGTTCTGTGGTGGCAGCGTCCACAAGACTTCCTGATCGTGTTATCGGTCCATTTTGCTGATCGAGTATCGATGAGGAAGCATCTTGATGCCAGTGTTCCCAATTCTCAACCAGCTGAGTCCTCAACCCGCTTCCTTTCTTCGTTCTTCGCAAGCGGCATCACCGGCTTTTCGCTGCCGCAGTTTTCACAGGCTGGAAGCAGAGAATGCCGGACCGCGTGGCACGACTCGCACTCTTCGTACAATTTGGTCGCGCACATGGGGCAGGTGTAGGGGCCATCAGGTTCTTGGACGGTTGTGGGTGGGATCGAGAGCTTCTTAATGCTGCGGCGGTTCCAGAACAAGTACTTCAACGGTCCCCGCCGAATCGGATAGTCGCAGACCGGGCAGAAGAATCGTTCATACGCTTCCCGGTACTGCTTGAGCAGCCATTCGCGTTTTGGAAACGCCACCGCCCGCAAGAGCGACACGAGAATTCGCCCCACAATGATCAGCGACGCCAGAATCAACACGTACTTGAAGTATCGTGTCGGAAAGTACTCGTGCATGACCAGGCCGACCTTGAGCAGCACGGCGATGCCGAAAGCATACACCAGCGGGGCATACGGAGCGGTCCGCATTTTCAGGAACAGCACAACAGCGACAACCAGCAAGGGAACCAACACTGCGAGTTTTATCGCGGCCATTTTTAGATCGTGTCGGCGGCTCAAGTCCCCAAATTCCTGATTCACCGGTTTCCGCGCTGTCTCCAGTTGCTGCTCATTGTCGCGCTGCTGTTGCTGCAAGTTCCGCAGTTGCTCGTCGAGTTGGGCGACCTCTTTGTTGAGCAACTGGTACTGCTTTTGATTCTTCAGGAACAGCTGCTGACTTTCCGCCAACACCTTTTGCTCTTCTTCCGAGGGCGTGACGTTCTTTTCCAGACTCAAACGCTGGAAATCCAACAGTTGGCTCATCGTCCTCTGTGATTCGCTGGTGCTGTCACGAAGCACCATTTGTCGCGTTTGCTGATCCTTTTTGTCTCGTTCCGTCTCTGCGATTTGCTCCGACAGGTCTTTCTGTTGATCCAGCAGCCACCGATGTCGTCGTTACCGACGAAAAAGATCACTTCGCGGTGTATCCACCGTCAACCATCAGACATTCTGCGGTAATGAACGACGCGTCATCTGAGGCGAGGAACAGAATGGCGGCGGCGATTTCATCCGGTTCGGCGATCCGCTTGATCATGTGCGCGCCGCCAAAGTCGGGGTGAACGTCGGCGGCAGCGCGATCGAGACCCGCTTCTCGTGTCATCCGCTCGACAATCTGCGTCCAGACCGTCCCCGGGCAGACCGCGTTGACGCGAATGTTGTCATCTGCCAGGTCGAGGGCCATACAGCGGGTCATATTTGCAACGGCTGCTTTGGTTGCGTTGTAGGTCACGCATTTCGGCTGTGCGACAAAGCTCGATATCGAAGCGAGATTGATAATCGCTCCACCACCCACCTTGCGCATTTCAGGCACGGCGTGTTTGGCGACCAGAGCGGTTCCAATCACGTTGACACCGAGAATCTGCTGCCAATCGTCTACCGTCGCGTCAATGCCTTTCAGCACAAAGATGGCGGCGTTGTTAACCAGGATGTCGATGCGACCGTACGCGTCTGTCACCGCACCGACCATCGCTGCAACCGACGACTCGTCGGACACATCGGTCTGCACAAACAGTGAGTTTCCACCAGCCTTCACGATGTCTGCCGCCGTTTGGGCTCCCGTTTCCTCGTTCAATTCAGCAACAACGACCGCAGCCCCTGCGCTCGCAAACCGCAGGCACGTGGCACGGCCGATCCCCGCACCGCCACCGGTTACCAGGGCCACTTGACCGTCGAATTGCTGCATCATTATCCTTTCAGCCAGATTTTTCAGATGGATTCTGTTCCGATCACACCGGCGGTCAATTGACTCGAAAATATCCTTAGATCGTGTGCCGTTCCACGTCTCGGCAATCGTGGGCCGAGACTCCAACCGCGAATCTTGCAAAGACGGCCGTCATTGCGAATTGAAACCGGTTTTCTTGGCCTTGCGTTTCACAGCAGCGAGCCAGGCTTGATACGCGGCATTCAGTCGAGCCACGTCGGTGGGACGCTCAGCGGCCAAGTTCTTCGACTCGGCTTCGCCCCAAGCGAGGTCGTAGAGTCTCCATGCCTGCTCCGGTTTCTCGCGGACGATCTTCCGGTTCCCCATTCGCAGGGCCGAGTGTAGGCCGTACGTGAAGAAGAACGACTTGTGCGGAGACGGCGCGCCCTTCGTCAGAACCGGTAGCGGGTTCTTGCCATCGAGGATTACACCAGCTGGCAACTTCGCACCGGCGAGTTTCGCGCAGGCAACCAACAAATCGGGAGACCAGAACGGTTTCGCAATGACCGTACCGGGTTTGATGTTTCCCGGCCAGCGCGCAATTGCCGCCACACGCAGGCCGCCTTCCCAGCAGGTGACGCCGCCGTGTCGCAGCGGTTCGTTGGAGCCGACGTCGAGACCCTTTCGCCCCAGCCGAAACGCACCGTTGTCCGACATGAAGAAGACGAAGGTGTTGTCGGCCGCCCCCGAGGTGTCGAGCACTTTGAGCACGCGGCCGATCGCCCTGTCGAGCGCCGTCACGACCGCCGCGTAGCGTTTCTTCGGGTCGGTTTCGTCCGGGGAGAGTTGGTAGATCTTGAATGCCCAGTCCGGAGCCTGCCAGATGTTCGGCTGACCGGGTTTCTTGTTCCCCGCAGTGGGAAAATGAGGGGCGTTGAATGGCAGGTAGCAGAACCACGGCTGTCGGGCCTTTGTTTTCCTCTGGATGAAGTCGATCGCCGCATCCGCGAAGATGTCGGTGGAGTATTTCCCTTCCCGGTGAAGTTCCCGCGTTCCGTCGTAAAGGTCGTGTTTCTCGCGGTAGTTGTGATGGTAGTAATCGAGATTCCCCGAAGCATGGCCGATGAACTCGTCGAAGCCGCGCTCGGTCGGCCGTGAGCCTTTCGCGAATCCGATGTTCCATTTGCCGAAACACCCGGTGGCGTACGGTGTGGACGCGGTCTTCAGAATCTGCGGGATGAGGATCTCTTTTTGGCTCAACCCAACGCCGTAGTTGCCTTTGAGGCCGGGCAACTGTTTTGTCAGCCCGTGACGCTGCGCAATACGACCAGTCAGCAGACAGGCACGAGACACGGTACAGGTCGGCGACGCCGTGTAGAAACTGGTGAGCCTCGCACCCTGTCTGGCGAACCGGTCGAGGTTCGGTGTTTTGATGGTGGAGTTGCGGTTGTAACTTCGCAGGTCACCATAACCGAGATTGTCGGCCGTGATGATCAGGATG
>CAUZOL010000125.1:0-17591 GCA_963581435.1 Planctomycetota bacterium | reverse complement strand
GCAGCGCGGTAGGCACTGGCGACACGCCAGTGGCACCCATCGACGGATGATCGACGGGTATTCGGGTATCGTTCACGAAGTGCCGAGTGTTTCATGCGGGCTGCTCCGTGAGTGAGTACAACACCATGCTGCCGGCGAAACCGGGATACTCGCCTTCCTTGTTCAGGCGGCGACCGTTGCCGCCACGCTGTCCGCCGCGGTCACCGAATGTCGTGGCGACAAGCCGTGTGCCGTCGGCATTGATTGCAAACCCGCGGAACGACGTCACGTTTTTCACCTTGTGCGACTCTTTCTCTTCGCCCGGTTTCCAGAACCACAACATCCCGCCCGCTTCACTGCTGCCGGCACCAATGACGTATCCTGCGGAATGATAGGCGACGTGGAGAATCGGCCCGGTGTAGGAATCCTTCGGCGTCATGATGATTTGCTGTTTGCCGCCTTCCCAATTGAAGGCGACAACTGTGGGAGTTCCTTGCGCCTGATTGGCATTCTTTCCTTCGAATCCCGCGCAATACAGCGTTTTGAATTCATCGTCGAAGGTCATGCAGCGGACGCCGCCCTGGTGGTATTGATAATACGGCTTGTAAAGTTTGCCGGCGTCGAATTCGCGGATGAGGTTGCCGTCGGGAACTTTCCAGTGCTTGACGATGCCGCGCAGGTCACCGCTGACGAGGCTGTCGCCGTCGTTGTAAAACGCCACGCTGTGCACGTGATGTTCGTGTCCCTTGAGTTCGCGGACGAGTTGACCGTCGGCGGCCGAAAACACGCGAACGATGCGGTCGTTGCCGCAGGTGGCGAGGAACTTGCCGTCGGGGCTGACGGCCAATTCGTGCAGCCACGACGAATTCGTCTGCTCGATTGTCCAATCGGGTTTCATTTCGCCGTCGGAAATCGTCCAGCAATGGACCTGCCCCCAGGAGTCGGCCGTCAGCAGCCGCTTGCCGTCAGGATGCAGCACCATCCCTTCCACCCAACCCTTGTGGGCATCGAAGCCGACGAGTTTTGCATCGGCATCGGCGAGATTCCAACGGTAAAGTCGGCCATCGTATCCGCCGGCAAACACAAATTGCCCGTCGGCACTGAACTGCACGCTGAGCAGTTGCCGATCGTTTTCGACGACGCGTTCCTCTTTGGTGACGGTTGGGTCGAATGTTGGTGCTAACACCGGCATTGGAATGCTCCAGGAAACACGCGGGGCCATGCCCCGCCGCTAAACGGCTATGCCAACAGTTCTTCAATTGGGTGATGATCGTCGTGTGCTATCGGCAGCGGTTGGCCGTTGTTGTCGTATTCGGTTTTGGCGGGATCGATGCCGATCGCGCGGAAGAATGTGTGGAACAGATGTCCGACGTCATACTCTTTGCCGTCGTTGAACGATCCCTTGTCGTTCGTCTTGCCGACGATGACGCCCGGTTTGATGCCAGCACCGCCCATTCCCATCGACCAGCATTCGGGCCAATGATCGCGGCCGATGCGACCGTTGATTTTCGGCGTGCGACCGAACTCCGACATCACCACAACCAACGTGTGATCGTACAAGCCGCGCTCGATGAGGTCGTCGATCATGGCCGCCAACGCGGTATCAACCTGCGGCACGCCGTCCTGGTGGCAGTTGAAGTTGTCGCCGTGCGTGTCCCAGCGGTACATGGTCACCTTGACGAACGTGACTCCCGCTTCCAGCAGTCGCCGCGCCTGCACCATGTGTGTGCCGAATTCGCTGCCGCCGTATCGTTGGATATCTTTCGCATCGAGCCGCGACGGATCGAACAGATCGGAGTGCTTCATCATCTGCTGTGAGATTTCGTATGTGTAATTGTACGCATTGCTGAGATCGGGAACGCGCCGCTCTGCGAAGCGGCGGTTCAATCGATCGCGCAGCGACAAACGGGCTGCGTTGACCTCGGGCGTGATTTCTTTCGGCGGGATCAAATTGGCCGGCGGCTTGCCGTCACCCAGTGCAAGCGCCCCGTAACGCGCTCCGAGAAAACCGGCATCCTGATACATGAACCCGCCGCTGCCCGGCTTGATGTGCATGTAGGGAGGCAGTCCGCTGTCGCCGGAGCCCAGAAGTTTGGCGATTGCCGAACCGAAAAACGGATAGGTGACGCCACGATTTTTCGGGTCGCCGCGCTGGATCGGTTTGACGGCCCGCGAGTGGTCTTCGAACTGCGTGTGCATGCTGCGGACGACCGAAAAACGATCCAGCCGGTTGGCCATGTTGGGCATCAACTCGGAAACGCGAACACCGGGCAATGCCGTTTGAATGTCGCGAAACGGGCCTCCGAATTGTGTTCCCGGTTTCGGGTCCCACGACTCCAACTGGCTCATCGCCCCGTCGAGCCAGACAAACAGAATCTGTTTTCGTTGCTGCTTCACCCGGTCGGCAAATGCGTGTTCCAACATGCCGGGCATGCCCACTCCGGCGGCTGCACCGCCGAGCAGAGTCTGCATTACCCCCCGCCGCGAAATGCCATGTTCAGCCGATCGGCAGGCAAAGGGGTGTTTCATCCAAGTTCACCTCAGTCCGAAAGGGCGCAGCGGGAAAAGTTTCAACCTCAGCGTCGGGAAATCAGTATATCAGTTGTGCAAAACACGCACAAACAATGTCCGATGCGAGTCGGTTGATCGCTTGACCAAGAATACTTAGCCGCCGGTGAAAACACCGGCGGCCGACGCGCGATGGCTAATGGTCTTTCGATTGTTCCAAAGCGTCGGAACGCCGGCCCGCCGGACCCAGAGGGTACCCCTTCACGGCGGGCTAAATGGTTGGGCGAGTTGTCGCTTTGAGTCATTCACGCGGCCATTAACTTTAGGATCGCGGGGATGACCTTGGTGTATGCCAGGTTGGCGGACATCGCCAGCAACAACACGAAGCCGATGACTCCCAGTGTGAGTTGCAGCGGCGAGTTGACGTTCTCGCCCATGATGTCCTTGCGCGAGGTCAACCACAACAACGTGCCTGCAACAATGGGAGACGCCAGCACCGTGACCGCTTGGGCCGACACGATCAACATGACCGGGCTTTTCAGTTCCAGCACGATAATGCAATACAACCCAACCAACATTCCCGTCAGCAAAACGGTGACCGTGAAGATCTTGGGCCATTTGTCTTCCGGTTTGTTTCCAATACCCAAACCGTCGGCCAATATGAAGCCGCCGATCATCGAGTTCACCAGAAACGAAGAATACGCCGCCGCAAACACGCCGAGGAAGAACAGTGTCGGCCCGATAGCGCCGAATAGCGGACGGAGTGAAGTTCCCACTTCGGGCAAATCGCGAAAGCCGCGTGCTGCGATTTCTAATTCGCCTTTGGCAGGCGTGAAGTCTCGTTCAAATTCAGACGACGGCATCACGACCGACCACCGGGGGCCGTCTGTTTTCCAGTCGATTTCGGCCTTCGCGTTCTTGAGCGTCTTTTCATATTGGGTCGCGTCACTGTCATCGATAATCAGCGTCGTGTTGGCAGGCAACTCCGTGTGTGTCGATTTCGTGACGACCTGTTCGAGTTTGAAATCGGGATGAAAGATCGTGGCCGGCGTTGCCATCAGCATCAACGTGATCGCGACCATGATGAATGCGCCGACGCGAACATCGATCATTCCGTCTTTCAATTCGCCCTTCGACCAACCCTTCTGGCGGACCAGATACGATTGATAAAATGCAGCCGACGTGACAAATGTTGTGCCGATAAGTCCCAAGACGGAGAGATCGAATTTCTGCGCACCGCCGGGGATGAAGCCAACGAACCATTCACCCAGTCGCGGCCCGGAGATAATTAGATTGAACGCGAACGCGACCAACATCAGCCCCACGAACACCATCATCAGCTTTTCGAGGGCCTTGTACATGTTCTTGAACGCCAACAGAAATCCGATTGCCAACGCGTTGAATATGACAATCAAATAGTTGACGTCGAGATACGTCGCCAGCGCGTAATGGACGCCCAGGTTGTTACCGAATTGAAAAGCAGCCGAGATGAAGAAGACACTGACGCCGATGAGAACGGCGAACCAGCGCCCCAAGCGGTCGGCGATCAGCGAACCGGCCGATTGATTGACCGAGACGCCAAGGCGTGCGCCCATCGACATGTAAGTGAGCATGAAAACGACTGCGATGACGACGACCCACGAGAGTCCGTAACCGAATCGTCCGCCGACGTTGGAACTCGTCAGAATGCTTCCCGGTCCGATGACGACGCAGGCTGTAATCAGGCCGGGGCCGAGTCGCTGGTACCACTTTTTCGATGCGGGTTCTGCGGTGCTCATTCGTTCGATGTTCCTCACAGGGGCCGATCAATGTTTCGCTGCGCGCTGCGATGGGAGAATGTCGCCGCGCAGGCGTGCCGAGTAGCCTAACGCGCCGAAAGCCGGAATGCCAACGGATACAGCGGCGGCACGGGTGCCTGCTGAATGAAGATGGGAGATACGATTCCTCGGAACGGCTTTCAGGACACCCTCTCCCTCTGGGAGAGGGTTGGGGTGAGGGCTGTTTCCTGGTTCATCGGCCGCCCTCACCCTGCTTCAATCGCCTTTGGCTCTGAAGCTGTCCCTCTCCCGGTGGGAGAGGGGCTTGCATCGGCGCCGACTTCACGAACTGCTCTACTCCTCGAACTGGTTGAAGAAATCGCCCAGCTCCGCATCGGCATCGTCTTCGTCCTCGTATTCTTCGTCCAACTCTTCGTCGTCGGCGTACTCGCCCTCTTCGGTGTCGGTGGTATATTCTGTATCGGCCTCAGCGACCGCGCCGAAGTCGGGCTGCTCCTCGTCGACTGCGGGGGCCTCGTCCGTTTCCGGAGCGGCTGGAATATCGTCTGCCGTGTCGGCGTCTGCGGTGGGAGACTCAACCTCTGCAGGTTTGTCTTTCGACTTTCGGCCGAATTTCAACAGGCCGCCGAACATTGAACCGAGTTTGCCTTTGCCGGCGGGTTCGGCAACTTCCGACGTTGCATCATCGACTGCCTCAGCGACTTCCGTCGTTTCGATTTCGGCCGCTTCCACTTCAATTGCGACTTCCGGTTCCGGTTCGTCGTTGGCAAAAGATTCCGCTAATGCCTGCTGAACGACTGCGGGGTCGATGACGACGGTGGCTGCGACATCGGCACTGTCGTCGGGCGGCTGCGGGTCGTCGGCCGGCAGAATATCCGGCACGTCCTCAGCGGCCAGGGGAGTCTCGTCGGAGTCCGGCAGCGCCCGCATCACGGGCATCTCGACGGTTGAGCCGGGTTGTTCGATGTTCGGGTTCGACGACTCGTAGTGGACGACAAACTGCACCGGACCAATCGACAGTCTGCTACCCGGCGGAAGCGCGACGTCCCGGTTCGGCGGAATCATCACCCCGTCGACCCAGGTGCCGTTGGCACTTTCCAGATCGCGCACCAGCACGCCGGATTCGATAACCGTCAGCTTGCAATGCCTGCGGCTGATCTCGCTGGATGCGATGCGCAAACTGCAATCGGTACTCCGTCCGATGACGGCATCGGAATGGATGTTGACCGTCTTTTTCTTGCCCGACTTATGCGAGACTTCCAACCGTACCTGCATGACGAATTACCAGTTTGCATCGACTACGCGACTTGCTGTCGCTTAACACTCACGTCTCTAAGATAGCTGCGGGCCATTGAATTGACACATTGGAGCCTGAAGCGCAAGCGAAGGATGATTCCAGGAGACTCCTTCGCTTGCGCTTCAGGCTTTGATTGGCGGCAATTCGGCCGCTGCCGCCTATTGTAACGCCGCAATACGACTGATCTCCAATGCTGCGGATCAGATTCTTCTGATTTGTCACACGTTTTGCCTGCCCGTGTGTTGAGCAGTTGATCCCACGGGGCGCGGTCCGTGGGCTTTGGTTGTGATATTACTTTTCGGCGTTTCCGATGCAGTACAGGTTCTTCCAGGTGCGAAGGAAAATTTGTCCCTGGCTGACCGCTGGTGCGGCATACAGTGTTTCGCCGATGCTGTTCTTTGCCAGCAGTTTGAATTTTGATCCGGTGCCGACGAGGAATGTGTCTCCTTCGATATTGCTGACGTGGAGTTTTCCGTCGGCCAGCAGAATCGAACCCCACAGGTTGCCTCCCAGCCGCTCGCGCCAGACGCGTTCGCCGGTGCGTGCCTGCAGGCATTCGAGAATTCCGTTGGCGTTGGAAATGTAGAGCAGTCCATTGTGAATGATGCCGCTGCCGATTCTCTGCGGCGTTTTCATTTTGGTTGTCCATAGCCGGCGCGTCGCTGTGACGTCACCGCTGCCGCCCGTTTCTACCGCGAGGGTGGCCGCGTTGTGTCCGGAGACGCCGACGACAAACTTGCCGCCGTCACCCACAATCGGCATCGCGTAGACTTCGTTGCCCATGCCATCGCACCGCCACAGCATGTTGCCATTGTTCGGGTTGTACGCCTTGAACAAACCGATGCCGCCGATACGTTCTCCCGGCAGCGGCAGAATCAGTTCGTCGCGATCGTTGCTGCGAACGACAACCGGCGTACTCCACGAACCGAAAATTGGGCTGTTGATGCCGACTTCGTCCGATCTCCAGACGGTCTTGCCGTTGGTGCGGTCAAGGGCTGTCAGAAATGTCGGCTCGCCCGGCCCCTGAAAAACGATGAGCATGTTCTTGTAGATGATTGGGCTGCCACCATTCCCCCACCGATGCAAGACGGCACCAAACTTGCGATGCCACAGCAGTTTCCCGTCGAAGTCGCAGGCGATGACACCCGACGAAGAAAAGTGTGCGTAGACGGCTTTGCCATCGGTGACGGGGGAACTGCTGCAGGGCGGGTTCTGTCGGTGACTGGTTTCCTCGACATCGCATGCGACTTCGCGTTGCCAGAGTTGCTTGCCGGTCTTGCGGTCGAACGCAAGAATCGCCCGCCGCGTACCCTTCTCCAGCGCCTGCGTGATGAAGATGTGATCTTCCCAGATGATCGGCGTCGAATTTCCGATGTCGGGAAGTGGCGTCTTCCAGGCGACGTTTTCGCCGGCGGTCCATTTTTCGGGAAGGCCGCGTTCGGCCGATATTCCCCGACCTTCGGCACCCCGCCACGCGGGCCAATTGTCGGCGGAGGCCGGTTGGGTCACCGCAACGGTCAACGTGGCGGCATAGAGTAATGTGGTGAAACAGCGGATTGCGGCAAGCTTCATGGCGTCGATTCCTCAAAGTGACACGTTGCTGTCTGGTTCGGAAACTGCGATCTGAATTACACCACAAACCACTCTCAGGTGCCATCATTGAACACTCTGGCAGAGCCTTCGATCTCACAGCGAGCGATCGTTCTGGGGGCTACGCTCCGAAAACGTCGCTTCGACCCCAGCCACACCTAATCAAAACGGAATGGCAGACTCGCTCATCATTGAGCCTGCGGCCGATTGTCACCCGACCGGCCGGTGTGTTAACCTTCACCCGGCACTGGGGGTGGATTCGTCTGTTCTGCAGTGAATGAGAGTCTCTGCCTGAGAACGGAATATCAATATGAGTTCGCCCCCTCCGGAAAGCCCCCGGAGTTCCCCGCCCCCCGACAAACCATCACGTTCATCAAAAGGTCCGTCCGGCGGCGATGAAAAACCGCGATCGCCACTGGCAGGACCGTGGCTGATTGTGATCCTGATTCTGGGCATCCTGCTGATCTGGATGTGGCGATCGAGTCCGACGAATACCGGATCGACGGTCAAATACAGCTTCTTCCGATCGCAGTTGGCCGAAGGCAACGTCAAGGAAGTTCGCATTTACGGCGACATTCTGACCGGCGAGTGGATTGCCGTTCCCGCCAGTCCGAAAGGCTACGACGGCGATCTGAAGCCGAGATTCAACACGGTCTTGTTGCCCGGTTACGTCACCGACGACGGCCTCTATCCGCTGATGGACAAACAGGGGATTGTGGTTGATGTGGAAAAAACGAGCATTGGCGCCGGCACGCAGATGATTTTCTGGCTGGGCATTCCGCTGGTGATGTTCGTTGTGTTCTGGTTTCTCATTCGCCGTGCATCCGACCCGATGGGCGGAGGCATGATGGGCGGATTCACCCGCAGCTCGGCCAAACGCTTCGAACCAAACGACGAACGCACGACCTTCGACGACGTGGCCGCCATGGAGCAGGCGAAACGCGAACTGCAGGAAGTGGTCGAGTTCTTGAAGAACCCTGCGAAGTTCCAGCGGCTGGGCGCACAGATCCCCAAAGGTGTGCTGATGATGGGGCCGCCGGGAACCGGCAAAACGTTGCTGGCCCGCGCCACCGCCGGCGAAGCGGGTGTTCCCTTCTTCTCGATTAACGGTTCGGAATTCATTCAAATGTTTGTCGGAGTGGGAGCCAGCCGCGTCCGCGATTTGTTTCAAACGGCCAAGCAGGCCAGCCCCTGCATCGTGTTTATCGATGAGATCGATGCCGTCGGCCGTGTTCGCGGAGCCGGTTTGGGCGGCGGTCACGATGAGCGCGAACAAACGCTGAACCAGATCCTCAGCGAGATGGACGGTTTTCAGCAAAACGAGGCGGTGATCGTTCTCGCGGCAACTAACCGGCCCGACGTTCTCGACCCGGCGCTGTTGCGTCCGGGGCGTTTCGATCGGCACATTTCGGTTGATCGGCCTGCTGCGGCCGGTCGGGTTGGCATTCTGAAGGTTCATTGCCGTAAGGTGCCGTTGGCCGACGACATCGATTTGGAGGAGATCGGTGCGGGAACGATTGGTTTTTCCGGTGCCGATTTGCGTAACCTCGTCAACGAGGCGGCCTTGAACGCCACGCGTGAAGGGAAGTCGGCAGTTGATATGGAGGATTTCGAGTCGGCCCGTGATCGCGTGCTGATGGGAACGACCCGCGAAGAAGTTCTCAACGAACACGAACGCGAGATGACGGCGTATCACGAAGCGGGACACGCGCTACTGGCGTGGTTGTTGCCCGAAGTCGATTCCGTCCACAAGGTGACCATCATCCCGCGCGGCCGGGCATTGGGCGTCACGCAACTCATTCCCGATGAAGAACGGTTCCATATCGGCGAGAAACGACTGCATTCACAAATCGTGATGATGCTGGGTGGCCGAGCCGCCGAGAAACTGGTCTTCGACGAATTCTCCGCCGGAGCAGAGGACGACCTCAAACGGGCCACCGACATCGCCCGCCGCATGGTCGCCCACTGGGGCATGAGCGAAGTCATTGGACCGGTCGCATTTCGTCAGGGCGAAGAGCATCCGTTCCTCGGCAAGGAAATTCACGAGCAACGTCAATTCAGCGAAGAGACAGCACGAATTATCGACCAGGAAGTTCAGCGATTTCTGACGACAGGGGCGGATCGAGCATCCGAACTGTTGATTGAGCATCGCGAAGAACTCAATCGCGTGGCCGCCGCACTGCTCGAAAACGAGAGTCTGGGCAAACCGGAACTCATCGAACTACTCGGCGAACGCGCAAAAATCGGAGCCGACGGCAACGGTCAGAAATAAGTTGATACGGAAACAGAAACAGCCCGTAGCGCTACCAGCCCGCAGCGCAAGCAAGGGTTTTCGCGTACAACCACCCTTGCTTGCGCGCTTTGAAATTGCACTGTTTGACTGAACGAGAGTTACAAACCCCAAGTATTTAAGCCTGAAGCGCAAGCGAAGGGGCTTGCTGGCATCGCCCTGGAATCATCCTTCGCTTGCGCTTCAGGCTTCGATAGACCGGGGATTCGATTACTTTCTCTAACCGGAAAACTGAAGTGTGCAACTTCAAGGCTCGCGCGACGGGCTGGTAGCGTATCCGAATTGGTAACGCAAAACTCATCGAACGTTTTCAGCATCAACGAAGTTTGATAGGATAAATAGCTGAAGTTGAAGGCTATGCGACGGTGTCGTCATCGGTTGCCGTTCGCGTTGTTTCATACATCCGAGTCGTCGAGAACGGACGTCTCCTGCTCGCGAAATTGAGGTCGAACATGAATTTGCAATCCAGCACGACGCCAATGATCCATACGCTCTCACTGCGCAATTGCCTGTTGGCAATGTTGATGCTGGCGGTGTGTGCGGTGACCTTCGGCGACGGG
The DNA here is from genome assembly GCA_963581435.1 of Planctomycetota bacterium. Lineage (GTDB taxonomy): Bacteria > Planctomycetota > Planctomycetia > Planctomycetales > Planctomycetaceae > JABISG01. Next base: position 7,589 of record CAUZOL010000125.1, on the reverse strand, counting down.
CAAACGGCCCAGGCACAATCGGCCGACAAGAAATCCGACACGTCGAAAGTCGTCAAGGCAAAGAAGAAGAAACTTCCGGAGAATCCCTTTCCCGATCGTCCCAAGGTACCGGCCGGAATTTTCGATGGCGGCAAAGCCTGGTTGAACGCCTCAGGTCCGATTTCCGTTAAGGATCTGAAAGGCAAAATCGTTCTCGTCGATTTCTGGACCTACTGCTGCATCAACTGCATGCACGTACTGCCGGACCTCAAATATCTGGAAAAGAAGTATCCGAAAGAGCTAGTGGTCATCGGCGTTCACTCGGCGAAATTTGACAACGAGAAAGATTCCGAGAACATTCGTCGTGCCGTGCAGCGGTACGAAATCGAGCATCCGGTGGTCAACGATGCCGACATGACTCTGTGGCGCAGCTTCGGTGTGCGCGCCTGGCCGACATTGGTGTTGCTCGATCCGGAAGGCCATTACCTCGGTTCCATTTCCGGCGAGGGACACCGCGATTTGCTGGAGACGATCGTCGATAAGCTGATCGCCTATCACAAAGCCAAGGGAACGCTCGATGAGACCCCGGTGCAATTCAATCTGGAAAGCGCCAAACTCAAGCCGACGCCGTTGCGGTTTCCCAGTAAGGTTCTGGCCGATGAAGAGGGTGGGCGATTGTTCGTGGCCGACACCAATCACAATCGCATCGTGGTGACGTCGCTGGATGGATCGTTGCAGGAAGTGATTGGCAGCGGACTGCACGGCAACAACGACGGCAGCTACGTCGATGCCCAGTTCGATCATCCGCATGGCATGGCGTTGGTTGGTCAGAAGCTGTACATAGCCGACACCGAAAACCACCTCGTCCGTACAGTGGACCTGGAGAAGAAAACGGTTGCGACGCTGATGGGAACCGGCAAACAGGCCCGACGTCGCGGCTTGGGTGGGACACAACCACTGAAAAAGACCGCGCTCAACAGCCCGTGGGCGTTGGTCGCCGTCGATGGAACGCTCTACATCGCGATGGCCGGGCCGCATCAAATCTGGAGCCATAAACTGGGTGGCAATCGCGTGTCGGTCTTTTCCGGTTCGGGTCGCGAAGACATTGTGGACGGGTCGCATAAGGAAGCCGCGCTCGCACAACCTTCCGGCATCGTCACCGATGGCAAGTCGCTGTATTTCGTCGATAGCGAAGGCTCGTCGATTCGCCGGGCCGACACCAAAGCCAACGGCGGCGTGAAGACGCTGATTGGGCCGGCCGATTTGCCGGGCGGTCGGCTGTTTGAGTTCGGCGACATCGACGGCATCGGCAGTAAGGCGCGGCTGCAACATCCCATCGGCATCGCCTACAACAACAAAGCCATCTACGTGGCCGACAGCTACAACCACAAAATCAAAAGGCTGGACTTCACTTCTGCCGGCTGGAAAGTCACAACGCTGTTGGGGACCGGCAAACGGGGCGACAAGCTCGACCCAATCCAGTTTTCTGAACCGGAAGGACTGTCGGTCGCCGGCGGAAAACTGTTTATCGCCGATACCAACAATCACCGCATCTGCGTGGCCGACCTGAAGACGAAAAAGGTGACCGAGTTTGCAATTGCCGGGCTGAAGCCACCGGCACGCACCAAAGCCAAGCCGACCGAAGTTGCCAACAAGAAACCGGCACAGAAAGTTCCCCCCCAAACGGTTGCCGCCGGTAAGACACTCGATTTTGCGGTCGAGTTGAAATTGCCCGTGGGTTTCAAACTCAACAAACTCGCGCCGGTCATCTACAAGGCGACAGCGGTCGGCGATCAGAAACTCATTGCGGCCGGCGAATTGAACGCACGCAAACGCGCAACCGCCGACGGCACCACGGCCACCGTCAAACTCCCGTTGGCAGCCCAAACCGGCGCAGCAACGCTGGAGTTGGCACTCACATTCAGCTACTGCCGCAACGGAGTCGGCGGCCTCTGCAAAATCAAAACCGTCCGCTGGGAAATCCCCATCAAACTCGCCGCCGACGCGAAGCAGAAAGCCGTCAAGCTACAAGCCGACGCAACCAAGTAAGTTTAGCGGCGGGGTAACGCCCCGCGCGTCGTCAGGCGAGCGGTGGGCGTAAGCCCGCTGATGAATCGGGAGTCGCGCCATGTCTCAACCGGCCCGACGAGCAATCGCCAAATGCGCTGTAGCTGCGGTGGCCGTTGTTGTGGTGTATCCATTGAGTTTTGGGCCGGCAGCGGCGATGAATGAACACGGACTGCTTTCTGTCGGTACTGCTCGGTTTTTGGAAGATGTGGTCTACGCCCCTCTTCTGTGGGCATACACCAACAGCTCTGGGTTCGGCGCATTTATGGACGCTTATCTCGTTCTCTGGGCTTGGTGACCAGCAAGGATGTGACATGCCTCACCCCACCCGTCGGGCATTTGCCAAATTGGCCGCAACGGCGATCTGTTGTGTCGCGGTTGTGTATCCGCTGAGTTACGCGCCGTACATGCGCTGGGATTTGGATCGGGCTTGTGAGCAAGGCTGGTTCTATCCAGTGAGCGCTGATGGCGAAGACTATCCGGCCTACAAACCGGCTGATTGGCTGATCGACAATACACCGTTCGACAAGCCGCTATTCGCCTGGGCCAGCCTATGGGGAGTTGGAGATCAATTTCAGAGTGCTGCGAGACGCCGATAATTCTACGAAACAGGCCCACTCAACCAAGCTTCCATGCCATCACCGGTGATCGCACGCAGCCGTTTACAGAATCGTAGTCAGTTGCAACTTACAGACTTCCGCCAGGCGACTGAACACATCCGAATCGAGCGTGCCGCGGCCGCACATGAATTCGGAGATTGTGATGACATCGACTTTGGTCTTCGCCGCCAGTTTGGTGTAGGAGAGTTGGCTCGCGCAAATGGCACAGCGCAATTGGCCGCTGACGGTCGGCTCTTTCATCGCCTCTTGGGTTAGACGGTCGCGCTCGATGATCTCGGGAAGTTCCGCTTCAACCTTGGCAACGGTTTCTTCCCACTGCTCCTGCTCGCCGGGCAAAAACTCGCGGACGATGCGCTGGCTTTGCTTTTCTTGTCTCTGCATGACTGCCCTCACACTTCGTAAGCGGTGACCGGTTCGACGAAGAGGCCGACGATAATCTTGTCGGTCCAGATGAATTCGTAGTGTGGCACTGCGCGGTTCCTTGCATCTGTCTTCGTGTTCACATTGTATTCCATCCACTATTCACGCCAATTGCCGCTTAATTGACGTAACACCCGGCAATCATTACCATTCACCGGTTCAGGCGGACGGATGGCCTTTTGCGGGACGGTGTGCGCCTGAAGAATGCCCGGGTTTGGTGCTGTGTTGGTGCTGATGGGAAACGGGTGTTTTACCCTCTATTTTCGGCCTTTATGCGTCGAAAAACGGTCCGATTGACCGGGCTGTGCTGGCTGATTTTCGGCCAGGAGTACGCATTGGTCGCCAACGGGAGAACGTGATTGTGGCTGATATTGTCGTCAAGGAAATTCTGGAAGCCGGTGTTCACTTCGGACACCGCACGAGTAAGTGGAATCCGAAGATGCGGCCTTACATTTATGGCCGCCGAAATCTGATTCACGTCATCGATATCAAAGAAACCGTCCGCGGCCTGTTGCGAGCCAAGCGGTATTTGAACCGGGTCGCCGGGCAAGGCAGCCTGATCTTGTTTGTCGGAACCAAGCGACAAGCAGCCGAGGTGGTTGAAGAAATGGCCGCCTCATGCGGTATGCCGTACGTTTCCGAGCGATGGCTGGGAGGCACGCTGACCAATTTCCGCACGATTCGCGCGCGGCTGCAGCGGCTCGAAGAGCTGGAAAAGATGCAGGAAAACGGCGCGATCGATTCGTACTCCAAGAAGATGCAATCGACGCTGATGCGGGAATACCGCAAGATCTACCGCAACCTGAACGGAATTCGCAACCTGAACCGCGTTCCCGAAGCGATTGTGGTCGTCGATCCCAAGAAGGAAAAGAACTGCGTCCACGAAGCGCGGATTCTGGGTGCCAAAGTTGTCGCGCTAATCGATACCGATTCCGATCCGGATCAGGTCGATTTGCCGATTCCCGGCAACGATGACAGCATTCGTTCGATCCGGCTCATTCTGGGTCACCTGGCCGACGCCATCAACGAAGGCAAAGGCACGCTTCCCAAAGAACCGGAAAAGATCACGGAAGAAGAGCCGAAGCCGATTCCCTCGTTGTAATTGGTACGCCGATTTCGATGTATTTACAGTCAATGCGGCCCGTTCGGTTGTTCGGTCGATTGTCCGAACCCCGGGCCGCGTTTTTTGTCAAAACGTAGCGCCTCCGGCCGATTGTTGTCCGAGCCGAGGCGCCTCTGTGGAACACGGGTCTCCGCGCGATCTCGCCGAGGCCCGACACTATGAGGAGGAAGAGCGATGGCGGAAATCACGGCCGTGGCGGTCAAGGCACTGCGAGAGCGGACCGATATGCCGATGATGAAGTGTAAACAGGCTCTGGTGGCAGCCGACGGCGACGAAGACAAGGCGGTCGAGATCCTGAAGCAGGAAGCCGGAAAGATCCTCGACAAACGCAAAGACAACGCGACCTCCGAAGGCCGCATTTTTATCGCCACAGCCGACGACGGCAGCGAAGCGGCCATGGTCGAAGTCTGCTGCGAGTCGGCACCTGTCGGCAGCGGAGAGCACCTCGGTTCGCTGGGCGATCTGCTCGTCAAACAACTTCTTGAAGGGCCGGGCGCCGCGACTGTCGATGAACTGCTCGATCAGGACGCTCCGGATGGTAGCGGCCAGACGCTGCGAGCAATCTACGAGAAACTGCTGGCAACCATTCGCGAGAAAATTTCCGTCGGCCGCATTGCCCGTCTGGAAGGGCCAATCGGCGGTTACGTTCACCACGACGGCAAAACCGGCGCGCTGTTGCAGGCAACCGGAGAGGACGGGACGGCGGCAGTTATGCGAGACGTGGCGATGCACATCGCTGCACTGAAGCCCGCAGTGACCGACGTCGATGGCCTCGACCCGGCCGCAGTACAAGCCGAGCGCGATCGACTGACGGCAGACGCCAAAGCGACCGGCAAGCCGGACAACATCGTTGAAAAAATCGTCGAAGGGCAGATGAAGAAGTTCTACGACGAGCAGGGCGTGCTGGTGTATCAAGCGTTTGCCAAAGACGACAGCAAGAGCGTCAGCCAGGCCCTGGCCGATGCCGGTCTCAAGGCGAAAGCGTTTACGTGCTGGGTCCTGGGGAATTAGTTTTCGCGTCTTTACGCTCTGCTTCGGATCGAGCGAAGCAGAGCTTTGCGAATGCCGGTCCCCAAGCTGGAGCTTGGGAACCAGGTCAGTCAGGTGAGAGCAGGAAATCGGGGAGGATGCCGGATGTCGGATGTGGAGAAACCTTTTGAACCGGCTTTCCGGCGGGTGCTGTTGAAACTGAGCGGCGAAAGTTTTTGCCGCGAGGGCCAAAACGGCATCAGCATGGCGAGAGTGGAAGCGGTCTCGGCGCAAATTCGCCGTGTGGCCGACAGCGGCGTGCAATTGGCCATTGTGTGCGGCGGCGGGAACATACTGCGCGGGAAAGAATTCTCTGCTGTCAGTGCGGCCATCAACGCGCCCACGGCGCATTACATGGGCATGCTGGCCACCGTTATTAACGGGTTGGCATTGCAGGATGCGCTGGAAAATGCGGGCGTTTCAACGCGTTTGCAAACGGCCATTCGCATGGAAGGTGTGGCCGAGCCGTTCATTCGCCGGCGCTGTGTCCGTCATTTGGAGAAAGGCCGCGTGGTGATTCTGGCGGCAGGAACCGGCAGTCCGTTCGTCACGACGGATACGGCCGCCGCTCTTCGTGCCCGCGAGATTGAAGCCGACGTGCTGCTGAAAGGCACTAAGGTCGATGGCGTCTATTCCGAAGACCCCCTGAAGAACCCGCACGCCGTTCGTTACACCGACATTTCCTATCAGGATGTGCTCAACCAGAACCTGCAGGTGATGGATCCACAGTCGATCATCCACTGTAAGGAACAGAGCATTCCGATCATCGTTTACAACTACCACATCGAAGAGAACCTGGAACGGGTGCTTTCCGGTGAGCGGATTGGTACGCGTATTGGCGATGCGGCGCAGAGGGACTGAATGATGGCTGTTCCCGCCGGTCGCGGCCGGCGGGCTTTGGGACGCCGTTCATCATTCATTGTTCACAATTCATCGTTCTTTTCTTCCTTCCCAACTGTTGATCGATTGATTAACTTCATAGGTGAGGCGTGTTCACACACAGAAGCCCCCTTTGAGTTGCGAGGAGTTGGTGATGGACCGGGATGAGATTCTGCTCGATGCCGAAGAGCGAATGGACAAGGCTTGCGAAGTGTATCGCGACCAGTTGCTGGGATTGCGCACCGGGCGGGCAACGCCGGGGTTGGTCGATTCGCTGCGAGTCGATTGTTACGGCTCGCCGACGCCGTTGAAGCAAATGGCCAACATCAGCGTACCCGAGCCACAACAAATTGTGATCAAGCCGTTCGACCCATCGACGATCGGCAATATCTCGAAGGCCATTCAGGCAAGCGATCTGGGTCTGTCGCCGAATTCCGACGGACGATTGATTCGGCTGAACATTCCGCCGCTTTCCAACGACCGCCGCAAACAGCTTGCCGGCCGAGTGAAGGAACTGGCAGAAGAGGCCCGCATTTCGATCCGCAACATCCGCCGCGACGCGAACAAGCATGCGGATCAGGCAGAGAAGGCTAAATCCATGTCGAAAGACGAATGCGCCGACTGCAAGGATGAAATCCAAAAGCTGACAAAGCAGCACGAAGGCAAAGTGAACGACACGGCATCGACGAAAGAAAAAGACGTCATGGGCGAGTAGCGATTCGCCATCTCATATATCGGCGTCGAATTGCGATGTCGATGATTGGAAGTCTGGCTTGAATTTACGCGTATTTGCGATCGCGAAAGAGCTTGGCAGCGACAGCAAGCAGTTACTCTTGTACTGCGAGATGGCTGGGGTCAAAGTCAAGAACTCCGCACTGGCTGCAATCACCGAGCACGAACGAGAACTCGTGTTGGCCTACATCAAGCAGCATCAGCACATCCTGCCTTCTCCCAAGCCAAAAGTTGTCGATCAGCCCGCATCTGCGGCGCGAAAGAAACCTCCCACTCGGCGGCAGCAACTTTATTCCGGCATGTGTGAAAAGGCGCATCGACAAATGATCGTTGGGACATGCCCCTGGTGTGGCGAGGCGATAAAGCATCGCGACTAACGGTTCGCGTAGTCGTCATATCTTCCGGCTCCGTTACGGGCGTCAGAATGATTGAACTCTTCGCGACGCCGTCACTGCCGACAAACGCGGCAACTGTTGTGCGATGCAGAACCGACGGCGGATCACGTGAAATTCATCACGCGACGATGATTGAGTGACACGCGCAATCTCCAATCGTCGATTCTAAATGATAGACCGGCCGGGACTCAGTTCCCTCCTCTCACATCTCTTCGCCAGTCAGGGCGATTGCGCCACACTGGGTAACTTGGCATAATTGGAGCATTGGTGTTTTCACCGCTTGCTGAGGAGAAGCAAGGGTGTTGTGAAATGCTATATACTCCGGAGCCTATGTGATGTCCCAGA
>CAUZOL010000124.1:0-17622 GCA_963581435.1 Planctomycetota bacterium | reverse complement strand
CCGGTGAGTAGTAACCATTTTCATAACACAACAATTGACAATAGCTCATGGACCACGACGACAAGGACAAACAAAAACTGATCTCCAATCTCGAAGCGGCGCTCACCAAACACCTTGGTACGCAACGCGACGAATCAGAAAGCTAGGCAGAGACGATATTCCGGCTGGCTCGCAACCCCTAAGGAGTTACTGCTATTCTTCTGCAACAGGAATCCGACCGTCATGGCGGTCACCCTGCCCCTCGGAGCCTTCTAAAAGGCGGATCGCTAATTCTTTTGCACGCGGCAAACGGCAGAGCCTGATCGATTCTCCCCGACGGGGATATGCGGGCGAATCTGCTCTTGGCGTTCCAATAAGCTGCCGATACAATCTCGCCCCGCGTTGGACCCCCTCGACACGGATGGTGATTGGCCAATTCCTTGCCTCTCGCCTTCGTGCCATGTCGTTGTCGCACAGACGGTCATTCGATCTATGCCCGCTTCCCCCTGGAATGTCGCCACAGGCGGTCGTTCGCTCATCATCCTGCTAGCCCTCTTGCTGGTCGCAGGGCTGAGTGGTTGCGGCTCGGTGCACCGCCGCATGACGATCAACTCCGTTCCTCCGGGCGCTCTGGTGCTGATCGACGGCGAGGAAAAGGGTTACACGCCGGCGCAAGTCGATTTCACGTATTACGGAACGCGGGAAATCACGTTGATTAAGGACGGCTACGAAACGGTCACCAGTATGCAGCGGGTGAAAACGCCTTGGTACCAGATAGTGCCGCTCGATTTCTTCTCCGACAATCTGCTGCCGTTCAAAGTGACCAACCGGCACAATTTCACCTATCCGCTCAAACCGCAGGTGATTGTGGGAACGCAGGAGTTGATCGATCGCGCGAATGAGCTGCGCCGGGAAACCCGCGAGGGCCAGTAAGCGGTTCAGATCACCGGGGAAAGCCGGATGTTGAGCCGCCGCGGCCGCGACTTTGCCGCAGTGGAGTTTCCGGGGGCGGTTCCTTGATCCCCGAACTCCCCTTGATCGCGCCGCTCACCCCGATCAGTTCCGGATGCCGTGCCACCTTGTCGCTGAAGATTCGCAGGTCTTTAACGACCGGCTGCAGGTTCTTCAGTAGGATTGCCAACGAAGCTGCCGAGCGGTTCATGTTCTCGTAGAGTTCAGGATCGGCGGCAAGTTTTTTAATCGTTCCGTCGCCATCGTTCACCAGGTGAGCGAACTGGTTCAGTTCGCCGGACAGCGATTCGAGATTCGACATCGTGCCGTCAAGTTTGGTGACGATGGACGCACTGCGTTGGGCAAGCGGGCCGGTCACGTCCTTCAAATTCTCCAGATTCTCATCAGCCGTCTCGACCGCCGACTTCACTGCCGAAATCGTTTGATGGGTCTCGGCGATCATTTTCGGCATTGCCGCCAGCGTCTTTCGCAGGTTTTCCTGATTCTGCGGATCACCGATAATATTGTTGGCATTCGCCAGCGTCTGGTTGGCCGTTTTCATTGTAAGCGTGAATTGCTCCAGCGACTCGGCCGCACGTTCGACGACTTCGTCGAGGTTACCGCGGTTCGTTTCAACGAGGTTATTGATATTTTTCCCAACGCGTTCCCACTCGCGGCTGGTCGAGTCGAACGAGTCGAGTGTTCCGTTCAACTTGTCTTCCAGTCGGCGGACGATTTCCATCGGTCCATCGGGACTGACGCCGTCGATTGTCTCCCCCGGCTGAATGACCCGCCGACTCCTGCCCGGCGTGAATTCGATGGCGGCGTCGCCGAGTAGACTGCGGGTGAGCAGCGGCTGTGCGTCGGCCCGCAGGCGATAGTGTTCCTTGATCTGGACAATGGCCGTGACTCCGCCGCGTTTGTCGTCGAACGTTACCTTCTGCACCGATCCGATGGCGACGCCGCTTTTCCTGACGGGCGTCGATGGATACAGACCGGGGGCGGATTCGAAGTGAATGGCAATTGTGTACTGCGGTTCCAACAACGACTTCAACGCGCCGAACTTGAAGACCATCACGCCGGTTAATGCAACGGCCACAATAGAGAACATGCCGACACGAAATTGAAGTTGACGCTCAGTCATTGCGGTTCAAACCTCTAACAACCATCGATCAAAAAGCGGGAAGGAAAAACAGACTCGATGCAAAATTTGTCTCTTGTCTCTTGTCACATGCTGAGGGCTAATTCCTGAATTCGTTCACCGGCCTGTCCGCGGACAAACGTTGTGACGCGAGGGTCGGTTGACGCCAGGGCTTCTTCGTAGGTTCCGGAAAATACGATTTGTGGTTCGTCATCCCGAAGCCGCGCGAGCGGATAAAACATGATGACCCGGTCGGCGACTTTCTCCACCGTTCGCATGTCATGGGTAACCACGATACTGGTAACCGGACGACGGGCGCGCGTCTGCAGAATCAACTCGTTGATCACATCGCTCATAATGGGATCAAGCCCGGTGGTTGGCTCGTCGTAAAGCATGACATCGGGCGAGAGGGCCAATGCCCGCGCCAATCCGACACGTTTTTTCATGCCTCCGGAGAGTTCCGCCGGTTTGCGACTGCAAATTGATTCCCTCAGCCCCACCTCTTTCAGCCGCTCGTAAACAATTTCGCGAATGCGTTCTTCCGGCATTCTCGTGTTCTGCTTGAGAGCGAAGGCGACGTTTTCGTAGACCGTCAGGCTGTCGAATAACGCCGCCCCCTGAAACAGGTACCCGAACTGCAGACGTTCGCGCGTGAGTTCCGCATCGCTGCGACTCTTCACCGGCCGGCCCGACCAGAAGACCTCGCCTCGGTTCGGTTCGAGCAACGACATCATCAGTTTCATCGTCACGCTCTTTCCACAGCCACTCTCGCCAATCAGCGCCAATGTCTCGTTCGGCTCAACCTCTATAGAAATGTCGCGCAGCACGGGCTGAGCTTCAAACTTCTTCCACACGTGTTTCAACGCGATGGATGGCGGGTTGTTGGTTTCGGGTGGGGTGGGCATGGATTTGACTGCTGTTTTCTTTTGTATCACTCAATCAACGCATTGCACTGGCGACACGCCAGTGGCACCCGCCGTTAAGCCGGTGGCATCCGCGCGATGTCGTATAACTCACATTCAAAGCAAGGGAACCGAAGCGGGCCAAAAGGTGTAGTACAGCGAGTTGAGAAAAACGCCGAGAAAGAAATCGAGAACGAGAATTGCGACGAACGACAAGACAAACGATTCCGTCGCCGCCCGTCCGACGCCCTCGGCACCGGCTCCGCAGTGAAATCCGCGATGACAGGCAACCAACGCGATTGACGCTCCGAAAAAGACACTCTTGAACAATCCGCTGAGAACGTCGAATGCCGTCACATACGTTTCGGCATGATGCCAATAGTGGAAGCTGTTGATGCCCAGCACCTGCGTACTGATAAACCAACCGCCCACAATCCCCATGCAGTCCGCAACGGCGGTTAATAGCGGAATGAGAAGAAAACAGGCGAGGAATCGTGGCACAACCAGGTAGTGAATGGGATTGGCTCCCAACGCCGTCAGCGCGTCGATCTGCTCGGTCACGCGCATGGTGCCCAGTTCGGCGGCCATCCGGCTACCGACACGGCCGGCAAGCATCGTCGCCGCCAACACCGGCCCGAGTTCTTTCACTAACGAAACGTTGATCACCGCACCAAGACGCGTTTCCAGATGCATCAGCCGAAACTGGTCGTAGGCCTGAATTGCGAGCACCATGCCGATGAATCCGCCGGTGATCATCACCACGGGCAAGCTAAGTACGCCAATGCTATACATCGTCGGCAGCAACACCGACCGCTTGGGTAACCCGCGACCGAGCCAACCCACAAGTTGCAGCGCGAACAAGGTGAGATTTCCCACCGATTCGACGGCCGCAAGCAGCGATCGACCGATCGCGTGAATGAAGGTGTCGCGAGGTTGGGAAAGTTGGTGGGAAGCCATTTGTTCGGCGCAATTTCACCGACGGAAACGCGATGTCCAGCCAGACGACGACGTTTCGTCGAAGGGCAGAACCCTACGTGACCGCAGCGGGATTTTTGAATGGAGGAGAGATCGGCGGGTTATCGAGGCGCGACTGCTGTACGACCGAATGGTCTTTCGAGGTGCGGGTGGTGAGAGTCCACCCCCCTCGAATTGACGGAAGCATAGCGAAAACCAAGATTCCGGGCGAGACCACTTGCTGCCTGCGCGTGAGCCACACGGCGTGGTCTGTTTTTAGCGCAAAGACGCGAAGGACCGCAGTGTTTCGTAAAGTGAAGCAATGGGAATTGGGAGGCTGAAGCGCAAGCTTTGAAGTTGCGTACTTGGCTTAACGGGAGACAAACACCCAATGTATTTAAGCCTGAAGCGCAAGCGAAGGAGCTTGCTGGCATCGCCCTGGAATCATCCTTCGCTTGCGCTTCAGGCTTCGATAGACGGGGGATTTTTAGCCCTTTCTCCGACCTGAACATTGAGATGCGCAACGTTCTAAAACGTGCGATTCCGACTTTTATCTAACCTCTTTTTCACTTTGCGGCCCTTGGCATCTTTGCGTTGAAACCAACTGAGCAAGAAGCGTTGTACACTCATCTACGGCGTGCGATCGCGTCCCCCACCACCAAAACCGAAAAAATCTGCTTGATTGCCTCCCTTGCCCTGCCTGTCGTGTTAGAATTGTGTTCCAGATAAATAACCCGTAAATCGACCAATCCCGCGAGAACTCCTAAATCGCCGGATCATCCTTGCTTCAACTATTCACTCATTCGGTCACTCAGACGAGTCGGGAGGAAACAGGAATGCGTAAGTTCATCGTGCTGGCCATGTTGCCAATGTTTTTAGGCGGGCTGATGCAGGCCAACGCCCAAGACAAGGCAGAAAAGCGAACCGCGGCCGAAGAAAAGGCCATCGCCGCCGTTCGGCAAATGGGCGGTCACGTGCTCGATGTTGCCCAAAGCGACAAACGACTGGAAGTGGCCTATCACCTGGCCGACGGCAAAGTCACCGGAAAGCACCTCGCACCGCTGAAGGACTTGAAAGGCTCGCTGTCGCTGCTGAATTTGCGTGGCACCGCGATCACCGACGCCGATCTGGCTCAACTGAAAGATCTGTCGGCACTGACACGATTGCATCTGGAGAAGACGGCGATCACCGACGCGGGGCTTGTTCATCTGAAGGGATTGGCAAATCTTGAGTACCTGAATCTGTACGGGACGCAGGTCACCGATGCCGGACTGGACCAACTCGTCGGCCTGAAGAAACTGAAGAAGCTGTATATCTGGCAGTCGAAAGTGACAATTGTCGGCGTCGCGAAAACACAAAAAACGCTGCCCGGATTGCAGATCATTCCCGATCTCGTGGCGGATAAGAAGAAGGAAGAGGCGCGACAGATAATCATCGCCGAAGCGAAAAAGCAACTGGACGGCCTGACCAAAAAAGCCGCCGCAGCAAAGGCTGCTGGGGATGCAGAGACGAAGAAATCGGCAGCCGCAACAGCGGCAGCAGCAGCGGCCAAGAAGGCGTATGACGCCGAAACAAAGAAGGCAGCAGACTTGGCCAAGGCAGCCGATGTCGCCAAGAAAAAGGCAGCAGCCGCGAAGACGGCAGCTGATGCAGCAACAAAGGCGGCCGCAGCAGCCAAGGCCAAAGCCGATGCCGCCACCAAAGCATCGGCGGATGCCGCGAAGCAACTGGCCGACGTACAGGCCACGATCAAGGCAGCCGGTGGCTAGGCCGCTGAAAAGAGACCGCTGAATTGAGTTTTCTGACCCGGCTTCATACTTTTGAAGCCGGGTTTGTTTTTAGTCTCGCCAGGAATTCCGCCGGAGCGACCGATGATCCGATTCTGCTCATTTGTAATGACAACCGTCTTGCTACTGGCGTTCGCGGCCGGTGAGTTATTCGCCGAGACGGCGTTGACCGTCACGGTGACCGACTCGGCCACGCACCGTGTGCTACCGGTCCGCGTATATCTTCGATCGGCCGACGGCAACTTGTTGCACGTTCGCTCGACTTCGCCAAACGGGTCGGCGGTTGAGTACAACAAGAAACGGGGAACGGACAGCATCGAGATTCACACGACTGTTTCCGCGCATCCCTTTACGGCCGACCTGGCGGCGGGCAAGTACACGCTCACCATTGAACGCGGAAAAGAATATCTGCCGGTCACCCAAACCGTGGAGATTGGCGATAAACCGGTGGAGGTCTCGATTGCGCTAAGGCGGTGGATCGACATGGCAAGTCGCAGCTGGTATTCGGGCGACACGCACGTGCATCGGTCGGTGGCAGAGTTGCCGAACGCGCAGACCGCCGAAGATCTGAATGTCGCACTACCGCTGACGAATTGGGTGACGAAAGGTTACACGCCGCCAACCGGCGGGAACAAGAACAGCGACGACAAACTGCCGTCGCGGTTGATCGAAGTTGATAAGACGCACGTCATCTATCCGCTGAACACCGAATACGAAATCTTCACCATCAACGGCAAGCGACACACGTTGGGAGCGGTGTTTATCCTCAATCACAAAAAGCCGTTCAAACTGGGTGCTCCGCCGGTCGGCCCGATTGCCGCCGAAGCCCGCCGACAAGGCGGACTGCTGGAGTTGGACAAGCACTCGTGGCCGTGGTCGATGATGCTGGTGCCGGTGATGAATGTTGATCTTTTTGAACTTTCGAACAACCACGTCTGGCGGACGAACTTTCATTTCCGCGGGTTTGTGGCCGGTACAAAACCACGTGACTTCAAACTCGCCGACCCGAAGAACGGCTTCAGCGAACGGGAGTGGGTCGACTTTGGGTTCCAGACGTATTACACGCTGCTCAATTGTGGTTTCCACATGCGGCCGACGGCGGGAACGGCTTCTGGCGTGCATCCGGTGCCGCTGGGATTCGGCCGCGTTTACGTCCAACTGGAAGATGGATTCAATTACGAAAACTGGATGCGCGGGCTGAACGCGGGCCGCAGTTTTGTGACGACCGGGCCAATGTTATTCGCACACTTCAACGGCAAACCGCCGGGACATCACTTCGGAGGCAAGGAGGCAAAAGAGAACAAGAGCTGCCGTGTGACGGGAACGGCCGAAAGTGGTTTTCCGTTGTCGCGAATTGAGATTGTGAAGAACGGTGACTTGGTCCAGTCCATCAAGCCACAAATCGCCAGAACCGAAGCCGGTGGCTACCGCACGGCGTTTGACGTGACCGTGCCGTTGGATGGAACCTCGTGGGTGGCAGTCCGTTGTTACGAACAGCGACCGAACGGCCGCGAGCGTTTCGCACACACCGCCCCGGTACACTTCGACGTTCCCGGTAAGCCGCTGCGTCCACGACACGCAGCGATCGAGTATTTGATTGGACGGATGAAGGAAGAACTGGTTCGCAGCAAGGACACATTGAGGGCGGATGAGTTGGAAGAGTATCGACAGGCACTGCGGGTTTATGAGAAGATTGCTGCGGATGGGGTTCGCTAAACCGCAAGCGGTGATTGGAAAATGACTGTGGAATTGGAAGTTCTATCGCCGGGTTCGTGCGATGATTGTGGCTTATGCTGTGAAGGAATCGGGTCGCCGGTTTTGTGGTACACGTCGAGCCACGAAACGCTGGCGGGGCATCCGTTTCGGCCGGATGGATTGCCGCAGGAGTTGGCCGAAGAAATTGATGCGGCGTTTGGCGGGCTGCATCGCGGGCAGGAACCGCAGGAGCGTTGTTTGTGGTACGACGCCGAACGGCGCTGCTGCCAGCATTATGAATGGCGACCGCAAGTTTGTCGCGATTACGAATTGGGCGGGAGGGCTTGTCTTGAGCGGCGGAAAATTGAACGGGATGCCCGCTCTGAATAACCCGACGTTCTCAACAGCCATTTAGCCGGCTAGCTTGCTCGCCGTGGTGGTTGACGGCAAGCTCCGGTCACGCCCCGCAAGCGGGGCGGCTAAATCCATTCTACAACAATTCCGGGATCGGTTCGCCGTCGGTGAGGATGGGGATCGGGCGGCCGGCGCGGTTGAGGAAAGCGTGGTGCGTGTCGATGCCAAAGCGGTGATACAGCGTCGCCAGCAAACAGTTGCTGTCCATAATCCGCTCGACTGGTTCTTCGGCTTTGGCGTTGGTCGCGCCGATGACCTGCCCCATTTTCAGACCGCCGCCAGCCAGAAAGACGCTCATAGCGCGCGGCCAGTGGTCGCGGCCCGGTCGTTTGGTCGCGTCCTTGTAACTGATGCGCGGCGTGCGGCCGAATTCGCCACAAAAGATAAACAGCACGCGTTCGTTGAGTCCACGGGAGTAGAGGTCTTCGACCAATGCCGAGACCGATTGATCGAACGAAGGCAACTTTTCGCGATAGGCGTTGAAGATGTGGGAGTTGACCGAGTGGTCGTCCCAGTTGCTGGTGCGGCCCGTTTCCTTCTTCAGCCGGAAGGTGGCCTGACACTGCACGAACCGCACTCCCGCTTCCACCAATCGACGGCAGGTGAGCAAACTCTTGCCCCAGTGCGTTTCGCCATAACGGCGCCGGGTGGATTCGCGTTCGAGGTCGAGGTCAAACGCATCGCGTGTACGGGTACTGGAGAGCATGGCGACCGCCCGCTGCTGGAACGAATCCATCGCCGACATCATCCCCGTGGCATCGATGGAACCGGGCAACGAGTCGAGCGTTTTGAGCAGCCCCTGCCTGCGGTTCAGCGTGACGATTCCCTCAGGAGTGATTGTGAGGTTGTCGCCGGTGCCGGGTAACTTATAGATCGCCTTGGGATTGTACGTGTTGGCACCGCTGGCCGAACTTGGGTTGGGGTTGGGCATGTAGGCTTCAAAAGCCGGCCCGAGATATGCCGGCCCACCACCGTAAAGCGGCGTGTTCCCCATGAATAACGGAACGCCACCAGCAGACGCGCCGAGCTGCTTTGCGACAATCGAACCAATCGTCGGGTACTCGCTGCGCTTGAGGTTGGCTGCGATGGAAGGGTATCCGCTGAGGAAACGATGCGATCCCCCGGAGTGCTCGGCCCGCTCGTGATGCAGACTGCGCAGCAGCGTGAACTTCTCACCTAACTGCGCGATTTGCGGCAGCAGATCGGTAATCTCCATGCCCGGAACCGTCGTCTGAATCGGACGGGACGGTCCACGGTACTCGGTCGGCGCTTCCGGTTTCAGATCGAACAAATCGATATGACTCGGCCCGCCGTTGGCCCAGAAGAGGATGACGGAGAAATCATCGTTCGCCGCCCTGCCCTGTTCCTGGGCGGCGAGAAGTTGCGCGAGATTCGGCGGCAGGCCACTCGACAATGCACCGAGACTCAAGCCGCCGATCTTCAGCCAGCTGCGGCGATTGATGGGGCCGGGGCAGATTGCGTTGTTGCTGTTTTGGGGCACGTGAGGTTCCCGAGAGTCGCGTGAGCATTGCGTTCGATAGTACGCCCAGTTTTAGGGTGCGCTAAACCGCAAGCGGTCGTTGATTTCTTTCTGGAGCGGTTTATTTCTTCTTCTTTTTCTTGGCTGCGGCTGCGGCTTTTTGTTCTGATTCTGTTTTTGGTCCGAGATTGTAAATTCGGACGGTCTTGTCATAGAACGCGGCGGCAATCCGTAAGCCGTCGGGATGCAGGGCAACGTCGTAGGCGACGTTGGGAAGTTTGAAATCGAAGAACGATTTGTCCTGCCCCGGCTTCCAGAACCACATCGCGCCGCCGGAACCGCCGCCGGCACCGATGATAAAATCGCCCGACGGATGAAACCGCACGCCCCAACAGGCACCACGGAAATTCTTGGCCGGCTTAAAGACATTCAGTCGCTTGCCGGTTTTCCAATCGAATAGAACGGCGGTTGGAATTCCGACTCCGGCAAAGGCGTTGGTGACGCCACTGATGCCGGAAACAACCAGCGACTCACCGCCGGGACTGAAGTCCAGACCGCGAATGCCGCCGCAATCGGCCTTGAACGTTTTGTCATATTTGGTCAACACGCTGCAATCGAAATCGCGGACGTGCTTCCAGCTGCCAACTTCCCATTGCTTGAGTACGCCCATCAAATCGCCGGAAACGAGGTGCTTGCCGTTGGGATGAAAAGCCACGTTGTAAACGTGTCGGGCGTGTCCGGAGAGTTCGGCCACCAACTTTCCATCGTCGGCCGACCAAATGCGAACCATGTTGTCGTTTCCGCCGGTGGCAACGAAACGGCCATCGGGACTGACAGCGACGGCCCGAACAAATCCCTTGTGGGCGGCCACATTCTTCAGCGGAGTCGGCTTCTCATCACCCGCGTTCCACCAGATCAACTGGCCTTCGTAGGCACCAGATAACAGGCGGCGGCCGTCGGGGTGAAAGGCGAAGCGGCGAATCCAGCTGCGATGTCCCGCAAGTTCGGCGGTGGCTCCGGTGACAAGATCCGTGCGATGCAATTGATTATCCTGCGCTCCGAAAAACAGGTTTTCACCGTCAAGACTGATACGGCAGGAGAGAACCGGCCGGGTGTGTTTGTATGTTGCGACAAGCCGCACCAATTTGGGGTCGGCTTGGGGGACCGCCTTCTCGTAGAGGGTCAACCTTTCGACCGTCGCAATAAACTTGCGAACTATCGGCTTGGCCGCTAGTTCGGCCGCCGTTTCCGCAGCAATTAACGGCTTCAAAGCTGCGCTGGCTGCGTCAACTTGTTTGTCGGCGGCTGTTTTTTCAACCGTTGCCTTCAGCTTCCGGGCACTTGACTCCGAGACCTGCTGCGCGGCTGCAATTGCGGCGGCCGTTGCTGTCTCGAATTGCTTCTTCGCATTCCCAGCGGCCAGCGCAGCTTCGGCTTTCGCAAGTTTTAACTTTGCCAAATCCACGGCCCGTTGAAGTTCCTCCAGTGTTTTCTCAGCCCCGGCATCCGGTTTCTTGACCGTCTTGTCGATGGCAGCCTTGGCCTGCCCGGTTGTCTCCTTGGCTTTACGATTTGCGGTGTCGAGCGATTGTTTCGCCGTAACGAGCGCTCTGTCGGCTGCTGCTTTCCTGACCATCGCCTGCTTCAGGGCGGCAGTGGAATCGATGATTGCCTTTGCGGCCGCGGCCTGGGCCGCCTTTGCCTGCTGGAGATTCTGTTTGGCAGTAGCTGCCTGCTTCGATGCAATATCGACCTTGCCTAAGAACGTGTCGGCCAATTCACTCAGCCGCACGAGATCACGACGAGCAAACAATGCCGCAGCCGAATCGGCCGACGATTTCACCGCTGCGGGATTGGCGACAGTGCGCGGCATTGGCGCGACGACTGCTTTGGTGGATGCCGTTGTGGCCAGAACTGGCTTAGACGGCGGATCGGCGGCGGCGGTCGCGCTCGCGAAGATTGCCGTGCAGATGACCGACATTAACAGTGTGTTGCGATTGATCATTGTTGACTCGATGACCGAAATACGTTTCGACCCCACGGGCCGCCGCCCGTAGGCTTTGTTGACTGGATGGTGAATTTGGCGGGGGTCAGACAAGGATTTCCTTGATCGGCTCGGTGCCTTCGGTGGCTTTTGCGAAAGGGCGATCGCGGAAGTAAAACGGCTCGGTCGGGTCGAGACCAACGGCCCGGTAATAGGTATGGAACAGGTGGCCGCCGTTGACTTCGCGGTCGATGACCTTCGTGCCGTTGGCATTTGTCTTGCCGGAGACCGCCCCACCTTGCACGCCGGCGCCACCAAGTGCGACCGACCAGGCCGACCCCCAATGATCGCGACCGAGCCGCTGATTGATTCGCGGCGTGCGACCGAATTCGCACATCACAATAATCAGCGTGTGTTCAAGCAATCCACGATCGTAGATATCGGAAACGAATGTGGCGAACGGTTTGTCGAACTCGCCGAGTTGTTCGATGTGGAAATTGAAGTTCTCCGAATGCGAGTCGTAGTTGGAATGCGTGACCTTCGTAAACGTCACGCCGCTTTCCACGAGTTTGCGTGCCATGAGGCATTGCCGGCCGAATGGGTGTTTGCCGTACTTGGCAACTTCCGCGTCGCTGAAAGTGCTGAAGTCGAAGATGTCTTTGCGGCCCATCAGGTTGGCTGCCTGATCGAACGAGGAATTGTAGACTTCCGTTTCCGCTTGCCGACGACCGCGAGCAAAACGGTCGCTGAGGCTTTTACGAATCCGGCGGCGGCGAAGATCACCTTCGGCGGAAAGAGTCTTATGACGATTGAGATTCGATGGCGGTTTGCCTTCGGCCAGCGTCAACGGCACGTGCCGTGGTCCCAGGAACGATGCCTCTTTCGCGCTGCCGCCACCGCCAACACAGATGTAACCGGGCAATGGGCTGTCTGGCGGATTCAACAGAGACGAGAAGGCAGACCCGAGATACGGAAAGTTGAACCCCGGCGTTTGCCGATGCCCGGTCTGCATGATGTAGGCGCCCTTGCCGTGGTTGTTTTCTTTGGTGTTCACGCCGCGGACCAACGCCAGATGATGCATTTGCTTTGCGGTGTGCGGCAAGAGCTCGCAAATGTGAACGCCCGGTGCCGACGTTTCGATGGTATTGAACGGGCCACCGTTATCGGTATTGGGTTTTGGGTCCCACGTTTCCAACTGGCTGACGCCGCCCGACAGCCAGAAGACGACGACCTGTTTTTGTTTACGTTCGAGTTCTTTCGCAGCTTGCGCGTGAACCATGCCGCCGAAGCCAAGCGTACCGAGCGCTCCGCCGGCTCCCTGGAGAAACGAGCGACGGGAGACGTGTTCTGCTGAGTTGCAGGCGTATTGGCATTTCATGGTTTGATCTCCGTATGTGATTCGTCGATACGTCCGAATTTAATTTATGTCTAATCACATCAGCGGGTTTACACCCCCCGCTCGCCTGTTAGTGGTTGAAGCGGAACTCGGCGGACGTGATGAATGCCCACGTGAGTTCCTGCAATGCTTCGATTCGTTTTTTGTCGGTCAGGCCGGTCAGAAATTGTTCCACTTCTTTCGTCTCTTCTTCAGTTGGCCGCCGCGAGAAGGCGCTGAGGAACAATTCGTCTGCCACTGCCGCTGAATTGTCGGCCGACAGCTTTGCTGCGCGATCGACGAGATTTCCCGCTCTTTGATTGACGAGACCGGCGGACGTGGGATCGTTCGAGAGAAACAGCACCTGATTGACGCGTGAGTCAAAATCGCCGGGCAGTTCGCTGGCGGGATCGGCGAACAGCTTTATGATGATGTTGCTCAAGCGATTGAGACGCTGGTGCAGAGCTGCTTCGGTCAGTTTGTCGCCGAGCGTTTTTCGCTGAACGTCGGCCTCGCCGGTTGCCTGGAGAACGGCTGCCGCCATTTGCGTCGGTGAAAGCGGCTTCATAATTGCCTGAGCAAAGGCTGATTCTGGGACATCGGTCGTCGCTGCAATCGCAGCCGGTTCGCGTCGGCTGGAACGTTGGTAGGTGTTTGACAGCGTCAGCTCACGCAGCAACCATTTGACATCGAATTTGTGCGCGATGAATTCGTCGGTCAACAAATCGAGAAGTTCGGGATGCGACGGGGGGTTTGCGCTGTGGTCGAAGTCGATGGGATGAACCAATCCACGGCCCATCAGAATCGCCCAGAAGCGGTTGGCGGCGGTGCGTGCGAAGCGACGGTTCTCGGCCGAGCCGATCGCCTCGTCAATCAATCCACGACGGCTGTACTTCGGAACCGGGCGGACGTTCTTCGCCGGCTTGACGACGTACAAATCTGCTTTTTTAATCTCCGGATCGGGAAATGGTTTTCCGTCGATTACGCGGGGTGGCGTCGTGTTGTCTTTCTTGGATTCGACGAAAACCGATTTGAATTTGACTTCGCCAACGGCCTTCTCAGCGAAGACCACTTTCTTCAGTTTGGGATCTTTGAAGTTGTAACTGCGAACCAAAAATGCAGAGATTCCGTAGTAGTGCGATTGCAGATAATCGTCAACTTCGGGGTGATCGTGACATTGTGCGCATTCGAGATTTCGGCCGAGAAACACGCGGGCGATGTCCTGGGTGATCGCGTTCGTTTCACCGTTGCGGTCGAGATAAAAACGGGCCGGTCCGCGATTTGTTGGGTCGGTTCCATCGGCGCTGAGAATCTCGGCAACGAGTTGATTGTACGGCTTATTCTCGGCGAACGATTTCTGCAGAAACGTTTGCCATTCGGCCGCCGAAACATTTTTGGCAGCCAGGCGACGCATCAGAATCACGTCGAAGGTTTGCTGCATGTGCCGCGCGTATTCGGGGCTGGCGAGCAGTTGTTCGATCAGTTTTTGCCGCTTGTCGGGGTCGGCGCCTTCGAGGAACTGTCGTGCCTGTTCGCGTGTGGGAATGGTGCCGGTGAGGTCGAGCGAAACCCGCCGCAGGAATTCGTCATCGGCCGCCAACGGTGCGGCGATTTTGTCGAACTCGGGCGTCTTCGCGACGATGTGCAAATCGATCTGCTGATGCAACGACACATCGGCTGCTTCAGTCGCAAAGCCGGAGGCCAGCAACAGGGCGATCGCCCAACAGGCAGACCATGCAAATCGCGGCAGCAAATGAGAAATCCTTCGGCCCATCGATTCCCAATCCTGATTGTCGATGCACGCCCGACGCAATTCGTCGAACGTCCACTGCAAGGCGGGTCAACAGGGTGCATGCCACTTTGCGAAAAGCGACACCGTCCCCGAGAAACTGCAAAAGGTAGGTACTTCTTTATCGGTTATTGTGACCGATGGAGATAACATCGTCAAGGGGCAAGCGGCGGGCGGGACTGCGCAAGTTCCCTGACCGTTACAGGTTCCGGTGAATTGCGGGATGTCCCACGGGACGTTGCCCGTGGGCTTTGAGTGCGTATCGAAAGTGTTAGCTGCCGACCACTTCTTCCACCGCCCCGCGCAGAGCTTCAACAATCTGATCAATCTGCGCGTCCGTCGTCACAATTGGTGGGGCGAGACAGTAGACATCACCACGCAGGCGGCTGAAGAGGCCGCGTTGTTGGGCGGCTTGGTGGATCTTGGCGCCGATCTTTTCTTCCGGCGCGAACTCCTCTTTCGTTGACTTGTCTTTGACGATTTCGACGGCGCACATCATTCCCAGGCCGCGAACGTCGCCGACGTTTTTGTGGTCGGCTAATGCGTTCTTCAGGCCGTCGAGCAAGCGGGTGCCCTTCTCTGCTGCCTGGGCGGGGAAATCTTCTTTCTCGATGATGTCGAGATTCGCCAACGCCACGGCACAGCCAACGGGATGGGCACTGTAGGTGTAAGCGTGCATCCAGACCGAATCGCTGCTGTCGAGAACGGCGGCGACATCGTCGTTCACGCCGATGCCACCCAAGGGGAAGTATCCCGAGGTGATCGCCTTGGCGTATTGAATCATGTCCGGTTCGACGTTCCAGTGCGTCAGGCCGAACATTTTTCCGGTGCGGCTGAAGCCGGTGATGACTTCGTCGGCGACCATCAGCACGTCGTACTTCGTGCAGATTTCGCGGATGCGGGGCCAATAGTCATCGGGCGGAACAATCACGCCGCCGGCTCCCTGCACCGGTTCGGCCAGGAACATCCCGACGGTGTCGGCCCCTTCGCGGAGAATCGCCTGCTCCAATTCGTTGGCGGCGGCGATACCGGGACTTTCGCCGGCCGGTGCTTCGTAGCGGTACGGGTAATGCGACGGAATGTGAACGAACCCCGGCACGCGCGGCTCGAACATGGGCCAGTAACTCTTAATTCCGGTCGCGCTCATCGCCGCCAACGTGACGCCGTGATACCCCCAATCGAGCGAGATGACCTTCGTCTTTTCGGGTTGGCCTTTGAGCCGCCAGTAATAACGGGCGGTCTTGAAGTTCGACTCGCTTGATTCGCCGCCGCCGGATGTGAAGAAAAAGCGATTGATCGACGGGTATGTCATGCCGGAAATGCGTTCGGCGAGCGCGATGGCCGGCTCGTTGGAGCTGCCGGCATAGCCGGAGCAATATCCCAGCGTGTCCATTTGATGGGCTGCGGCTGCACCGAGTTCTTTTCGCCCATGCCCGGCGACAACATTCCACAGCCCCGAAAGTCCGTCGATGTACTCGCCACCGTCGATATCGGTGAGCACGGCTCCTTCGCCTTTCACCCAGATATGCGAATGCTGCTCGTGTGCCTGGCGATTGTGCAGCGGGTGAATGAGGTGGGAGAGATCGCGTGTGAGAAGTTCGGCTTTCGAGGCGGACATGGGGTTCTCCGTGGTAAGTTCGTCAAGTGTCGATTGAGTATACTCTCGATTGAAATCGATACCAGCCCGTAGCGCAAGCGAGGGTTTTTTGCAGAAATCGCGACGAGAAACCCTCGCAGGCGCTACGGGCTGGTTAAACTTTTTGATATCGCTGTTACAATGGTCCCTCTTGCACATTGAAACTCTATATCAAACATGAAGGCAGAATATCGTGGCACGTGACGGGGTTGTTTTGGCGTACAGCGGCGGACTGGATACGTCGGTTATTCTCGGTTGGCTGCAGGATGAAGGATACGACGTGCATTGTGTGTACGTCGATTTGGGGCAGCCGTGCGAAGATCGGGCGGCCATTCTGAAGAAGGCCGAGGACAACGGGGCGATCTCCTCGCGAATTGTCGATGTGCAGGAAGAACTCTGCCGCGACTTCGCCTTCCCGGTGCTGCAGTGGCAGGCAAAGTACGAATCGATCTACCTGTTGGGCACGTCGATCGCGCGGCCGCTCATTTCCAAAGCCTGCCTGCAGGTGGCCCGCGAGGTCGATGCGATTGCCTACGCTCACGGGGCGACCGGCAAAGGAAACGACCAATGTCGCTTTCAACTCGCGGCCGAGGCGCTGGAGCCGACGGTCACAATGATCGCGCCGTGGCGTATCCCCCGCTTCCGCGAGACGTTCCCAGGCCGAACCGAGATGATTGCCTATTGCGAAGAGAAAGGCATTCCAGTCAAAGCGACCGTCGCCCAACCTTACAGCTCCGATGAAAACTGTCTGCACATCAGCTATGAAGCGGGCCAATTGGAAGACCTGACGGTCAACGGTGTCGAGATCGTCGAATTCGGGATGGGTGTCTCGCCGCAGGAAGCGCCAGACGAAACCGAGACGGTGACAATCGGTTTCGAGTCGGGCGTGCCGATCAGTTTGAACGGACAGATGCGATCCGCGCTGGAGATGGTACAGGAATTGAACGAAATCGGCGGACGTAACGGCGTCGGCCGGATCGACATGGTCGAGAACCGGTTCGTCGGCATGAAGAGCCGCGGCGTGTACGAAGCGCCGGGGATGACGGTGTTGTACGACGCCCACTTGGCGATGGAGCAATTAACAATCGACCGCGACCTGCTCCACCTGCGCGACCGCATGTCGCCAGAAGTTGCGGAAATGGTGTATTACGGCTTCTGGTACAACCCGAAGATGGACGCGTTGTTGGCGTTCAATCGTGAAGCACAGAAGCCGGTCACCGGTGAAGTGACGCTCGGCCTGTATAAGGGCAACATTTCCGTGCAGAGCCGCACCAGTCCCAACAGCCTGTACGATGCCGAAGTGGCAAGCATGGAAGGGGGCGGCTCGTACAATCAGGACGATGCCGAAGGCTTCCTGCGAATTATGGGTTTACCCGGCCGCGTGCAAGGCCGCGTCAACCAGCGGTCGTATTGACGGTCGCCACTTAGCCCCCGGTGAATACACCGGGGGCCGGCACGCGAAGTTCAATTGCTACACAAAAACGGACGGCCCCCATTTGACAATTGTGCGCCGGCCCGCCGTGGATTCACGGCGG
>CAUZOL010000123.1:0-17996 GCA_963581435.1 Planctomycetota bacterium | reverse complement strand
CCGCCGCATCGACTTCCTCAATCCACTTGGCAACTTCCTGATCAGTCGGCATCCTTGCCCTCCTCGAATTCCTGTCGAGAAGGTACACTTTGTCCCGATATCAAGGAAGTCCAACTGTAGTACTAGCCCGCGAATTCGTTCTGAAAACGGTCTGTGAAACCAACAAAAAAACGACGCGACCCGGCCCACGTGGGCGGTTCTCACGCCACCCAAAAGCCGAACGCGTCGTTCTATTCGTTGTCTGATTTTGTGAGAATGCCGCAGCCGTGCGGCTTATCGTGTCCGTCAACGAGGGCGGCGGGCGGCGACAGAATGGGCTATCGCAAAACCGGCGGAGGCTATGGCGTATTCAGCACCGATCAAAAAAGACAACACGAGTAACACTAAGTCGAGCGTGTATGGCAACTATCAACTCAATTACAACAATACCGGCGGAGTTGCCTATCGCGGTCGCTACGGTGCGGGATACGCCAGCAGCGGATACACCACAGCGCGAAAAACGAGCAGTGTGAAGGCACAAATTCGCACCGAAGAACGTGCGAAAGCCAAAACGGTCCGCTACGAAAGTTGGAAGTCGATGGAAGACGCCACCGCCGCCATCCGCCGCACGATGACCGAACGGTACCAGGTGGAATTTTGATCGTTCTTGATGAACATCATCGCTGAGGCGCGGTGTCCGCAGGAGCATGCCTTGAGTTTGCCGACGCGCTAGCTCGCCACTATTCTCGGCGTTCGCCGCTGGCTGGGATAATGGTGCCTTTTGTGGAAGCGGACTGCTCGTAAACCTTGGCCAGTTCGATCAGCAGGGCTTCGAGTTGTCGGGTGTATTCGGTGGGGGGAATCGTCTCTTTACGATCGCGAAGCTGGATGACTGACAACTCCAACTCGTCGCGGTGGCGGCGAAGTTCGGGCGGCAGTCGATGTTCCTCGGGGCTGCGCACTAGATGGAATTGGTGCGCGCGGTAGCCATCGATGGCCGTTTTGTCGGCCGACTTTTTGACGGGGCGGATGCCGCGGAAGAAATCAGCTCGCACCGCGCGACCGTCGCCGTTGTCTTCCAGCAGCGAATGTTCGGTCGCCAACCGACCTTCAGTTTTGTAGAACTCCTCAACTTTCCGCGACGCCGACAGCCAGGCTTCCAGTAGCGACGTCTGTCCGTCCTTGTCGAGATCGGCCTTCACGTCGGCGATACTGGCTGAAAGGAACTTGCCAAAGCGGGCGAAGTTCTGCTCCGATCCGCTCTTCGCTGCCGTCACAATAACGCGATTCTCTGCGGAGAGTTTGTTGACGAACGGACCGCTTGCCGAACCACAATTCACAACCGCAACCGGTCGTTTGAGCGGCTTCAGCCATTCGGCCAGATCGGTCGCTGAAACATCCAGGCCGCGCAGATTGAACCGGGCGGTGCGTCCGTCGAACGTGCCATGCCCGATCAATACCAGCCAGAGTTCCTGGTCGGTCGTTTCGGCCGCGCGTTCCAATAGTTTTTTCAACCGATCGCGATCCGACGCTTGAGGTGTCGCAGACTTCTTATCCGTTCCAACCAGAACGAATCCCGCACCGCCCCTGGTTGCCGCCGTCCTCCACTGTTGGGCCCAACCAACAAATTCCTTCTGGTACTCGGGCGCGCCGGTCGCCCCGACGACGACGATGACCGATTGTTTTGGGATGTCATCGGCGCGGACGGGGTGTGAAGGAAAAAGGAAAAAGGAAAAAGTAAAAAGTGAAAGGCAGTGGGCCGCGCGATTGTGGACGCTCTGCGCGAATCGGTTTTTGCGCGACGACACGACACTTTGCATTTTACAATCTCTTCTCATTTTCGTACCGCTCATGCGAGTCCCTTCCAGCGACGCAGTCCCCATTCGCTCACAAAACAGCCGATGGCCATCAGCATCACCCATGCTTGATGCCATAGCGGAAAAGTCCACGGCTCCTCAATCGGTACATGCCGCGTGGGCAAGCTGCGGGCGAATCGGTTTAAATCATTGGCGGCGATGACCTCACCGCCGGTTTTCTCGGCCAGCGCACTCATCAATTCCCGGTTGACTTTCACCTGTTGAAATTCGTCGGCGGCGGGATTGCCAGCCCAGCCTGACTGAACCTTGCCGACCGGTTTTCCTTCGTCGTCCGTTGTGACTGCCTCAACCAGCACCGGCCCCGGTTCGCGCGGAACGTATACCGCCTGATAAACGCCCGGCTCTTCGAGCGACGGTTCGGCATCGATGACGACCGGCTTGCCCGAGGGTGGGGTGATTGTGAGTTTGACAGCCGCGCTGTCCAGCGGCTGGAAGTTCTTGTCGAAAACATGCGTCTTGAGCGTCAGCGCAGTTGAAGTTGCATCGGAATTCTGGGTGACTGCCAAATCGACGCGGTGGGGAACGTCGGCCACCAACCACCGCAACATTTGCCGCCAGGCTTTCGCGGCGTCGTCAGTCGTTTTGTCGTCGCGATGCAATTGCCATCGCCACACGTCGCCGATTGTCAGCGCGGCACATCGCCCGCGACCGTAGCGCTGCACCACCAGCGCGGGTAGTTGTTTACCGTTTTCGTCGGCCGCGTGCGCTAACACCGAGGCACCCGGTTTGACGGCACCGACACGATTCGACGTGCGAAATTCCGGCATCTGTTCAAACCGTTGGAGTTCCTCGGCTTCATTTGCACGCAGTCGCACCCACGGTTGCAACCAGCCGTCGCGTGTCAGCGTCAATCGGTACCGGGCATTGGGCCGCGCTGCAGGAACACGGTCGAGGTAAACCGGCAGCATGTCGCCGACGGGCGTGCGAGCGTAGCCGCCGTTGCGATACGACTCCTGCCCGCCCAGCATCAGCAGTCCGCCGCCGCGCTCCGAAACGAACCGTTCCAACAGTTCCAATTGATCCTGCGAGAAGAAGGCCGCTTCCAGATCGTCGATGACAATCGCATCGAAGCGGAACAGATTGCGTTCTGATTTCGGGAAACCGTCACGCAGTTCTGCGGCGTCTTTCATGTTCAGGCGAACCAGAACGGGCTGGTCGTATTGTTCAGTATCGGCATCGATTTCCTTCTTGAATCCACGAAAGAGCGAATTGCTTGACTCACCGGTACGGCCGCGAAAATCGAATTTGGCTTCGCGCTTCGCAATACGGATGAGCGCCGCCATCGCGATTTGGTCGTCCTTTTCGACGGCGCGATTGAGAAACTTGTATTCCCAATTCGGCCGGCCCGAAACGTACAATACGCGATGCGCTCCGGGTCCGCGATCGATCTCGATCAATCGGGTATTGTTCGCTAGCGTCGCTTCCGACGATGCGCCGGGCTGTTCGAAGGCATTACGTTCATCGGCGGGGAATGCCCGCACGCGGTAGAATGACACGCCAGTCGTGGGCCGCAACTTGAAGCGGACCGAAAGAGTGTCGTCGCTGTCGTTTTCGGTTGTCGAAATCGTCTGCTCTTGAACTGCACTGCCTTCGGCGTCGAGCAGTTGAACAATGATATCACCGTTTTGATAACCGCTACGTGTGACGTCGGCCCGCACCGTCACTGGCGCGTCTTCGAACGCCGTCTGGCTTATCGAGACATTGTTGATCGCGACATCGCGCGGCGAGTTATTCGCTCCAAACATAACGGGGTAAATTGGCGGCAAGTCTTCCGTGTTGAAGTCGGACAGATTCACGTCGAGATCGGTTGCAGCACCATCGGTCATCAACAGCACGCCGGCCAAGGGGCGATTGTGAAATCGTTCGCGGATCGTCTGCAGCGCTGCGGCGAGCGACGTGCCGGTTCCCTGAAAATCGAGGGTGGTGAAGTCGGCGGTGCGACGCAGTTGGTCATCGACGAGATACTGCCGGACGTCGAAGTCCTGCTCCAACCGCACGCGCCAGTCGGCCTTATTCTTGTTGAGCAGCCGCTTCAACTTCTCGCCGCGAGTTGGCTGGTTGGCATCGTCGCGAATTGTGAGGCTTTGGCTGTTGTCCGCCAGCAGCAGGAAGATGTTTGCACCGGGTCGGGCGCGCGTTCCACTCCACAGCGGTTCCACCAGAAACACGATCAGCAACGCAAACCCAACCGTCTTCAGCGCAATCGAGGCAAACTGTATTCGCCGATCGACCGACGTGTTGCGGTAGGCTTGCCACAACACGAACAGCGCGACGGCGAACAATCCGAGGGATGGCAGCAACCAGTCGCGATTGCCGATGATAAGGTGTGCCAACGTCATGCGGTTTGCCTATGGACTCTTGAAATTGCGTATGTCGATGTTTGATCCCACGGGCCGCGCCCCGTGGGCTTTGGTAGCGTTATCGCGGCTTGTCGGCCCTTGTCTCCCCATCTCTCTTTTCCCCTTGTCCGAGACGTTTGTAGTACTGCTCGACGAGGTCTGAGAAGCGGTCCTGGACCGGTTCGCGGTCGATGGGAACGAGGGCGTCGCTGGATTCGCGGCGTGCGATTTCTTCTGCCAACCGTTGTTGCAATTCCACCAACGGCTGCAGAATGGAGTCGCGCACGACGTCCCAGTTCGGTTCCTTGGAATGTCGCTTGAACTCGACGCGCATGCTGCGTGCCCGGTCGCGAACACGGGCAACATCGTCGCGCAGTTTGGGGTCTTCGACCATCTCCTCAACATCGCGCAGCTTGTCCGACCATTTGCGGAAGTCGTCGCCGGTTAGCGGCTTCATCGCGCCACCATGATCGCCCGGTCCGCCCGACATGCCCCCTTGATTGAGGAACGACGACAACGGTCCCGACTGACTCTTGCTGCTCTTGCCTTTGCCTTCCCCACGCAGTCCCGGTTTCTGACCGCCGGGTGCCTTTCCCGATCCAGACGACTGGCCGGCAGAAGATTGGCCGGGCGACGGTGATTTGCCTGACGGTGATTTTCCGGATGGGGACTTGCCCGAGGGCGATTGGCCCGGTGATGCACTTTGTTTGGATGGTTGCTTGCCGTTGTTCGCTGCGCCGGCGTTCGATTTCTGCGGGTTTGTTCCCGGCCGCGGGTTAGTTTGGTTTGGCTTATTCCCAGCTTGCTGTTGCCGCGTGTCGGCCTGGGCGACTTCGTTCTTCAGCGCTTTGGTGATTTCGTCGAGTTCCTTTTTGGCCGTGCGGAGTGATTCCGTCTCGCTGCCGAGTACCGATTCGGCCGCCTGTTCGATCCCTTTGCGAACGCGTTCGATGCCGCGGCTTGCCTGCTGCTGGGAATCGTCGGCTTCTTTTGTGAGGCCCTTTTCAATCAGCTCTTTAGCTGCTTCGAGGTGTTTGCCGGGTTGATCGTCGCGGGCTTTGCGGATGGTGTCGTACAGTTTGCGAGTCAGCAACGGCTCGGTCTGTTCGGCTTTGCGAACAACGTCTCCCGCTTGGTCGAGCAGTTTATCGAGATTCAGCTTTTGCTGTTCCATGTCGCGCGCGATCTTCTGCCGACGGCTTGAATCGCGAAGCGTGCGGCGACGGGTGTTGTTGAGCGACTTCAATTCCTTGGTGAGTTCGCCCTGTTTCTCAGAGACGGCGCGCGAGCGGTCGCGGAGGTCTTTCATCTCGTCGGCGAATTGCCCCGCTGTGCGTTTGCGGAAGTCGTCTTTTAAATTCTTCAGTTCGCGCTGAGTTCGCGTGCCGGTGTTGAGCGCCTGAGAGATTTGCCCCTGCTTCAGTGCCTCGGAAGTTTGTCTGATCTTTTCTCGCGTCTGGTCGAGCTTGCGTCGATCGTCGGCCATTTTCTGCTGGTTTTCCGGCCGGTCCATACGGTTTCGCAACTTATCGACGTCGCGGAGCATTTCTTGCTGCTCGTCGCGGAGCCGTTTCAAACGGCGACGGATTTCTTCCCGTTGTTGTTCGGTTTTCGCTTCCCGCAGAGCGTTGTCCAGTTCCTTCAGTTTGTCGTTCAGTCCCTGCTGACGGCGGGCCAGATCGCGGAGCCGGTTGAGAACTTGTAACTGTTCGCGATTCTCTGCCGATGCCTTGTTGCCGGCGGCGTTCTGCTTGGTTTGGTAGCGGTTTTCTTTGTTGGACAGTTCCAGCTGGTTCATCTGCTTTTGCGATCGGCTGCTGCCTCCGCCGCCCCCGCCACCACTTTTGTTCTTAGAGACTTTGTGTTCGCGGGCGCGGAGTTTGAGCAGGCCCTGATAGGCCGACTGCTCCGACGAAATCGCCACCGTTAATCGATTGGCGTCATTCTCGTTGATGGATTCCTGAAGTGCGTCGATCGCTTTCGTCATCTGTTCGACGACGCTGTTGACGTACCCTTTGGATTTCGGGTCTTTCAGTTTCTGTTCGAGTTTGCGGAGTTGGTCGAGAGCCGACTGTTGCGACTCGGCAATCAACTGAACATCGACATCGAAGGTTTCGCTCGGCTGCGATGACGTTTCGCGGCGAATAATTTTCCAAGTGGCGTTGACGATTTGCTTCTGCAACTTGGCCAGGTCTTCCAGCTTCTTCGACTGCGGACTGCCGCCGCCCTGTTTCTTCGACCCGCCACCCGGCGGTTGTTGCCCCTGCCGAAAGATTTCCTCGAAATGACGTACTTCGGCGAAGAACATGTCGCTAAATGTGCGGCGGAGTTTGCCGTCGGCTCCGAAGTCGTCGGCGAAGAAATAATACGACAGCAACTGGTCGGGTTTGGCGTTCAGTGTTTCGAGCGACAACAAGTGGGCAATCTCACGATGCTCGCGACCGGGAACCGATTCACCAATCACCCGTGTTGTCGGCTCCTGTCCCGCCAACCCATAGATTAAACCGTACTGTTTTACGCCGAAGTCGTCCCATGTGGAGGCTTCCAGCGATAGTTCTTCGATGGGCGAAACACGGATGTCTTTTGCCGGGAAGGCCAGCTTGACTTCGGGACGCCGATTCGGTGTCACCTCGATGATGATTTCCTGGGGAAATTTGTTGTGCCGGTCTTGATCGTCGATGAGCAGTAACTCGTAGCGACGATTCTTTGTGGGTGTCAGGGTTAACTCAAAACGGTCGCGACTCCCGGACACGAATTGAAAATCGAGGGGCGAGTCGTTTTCGTCGATCAACCGCGCAACGGCGATCGGTTTGTTGGCACGACCGACAAGTTTGATTTGTGAACCTTCCACGACGCTCACCCGCCGCGTGTCTTCCAGTGTCGTTTCGGGCAGGCCGGTGTAGTCGGGAAAGTGAATGACCGCATCGAGTTGTTCGAGTGCGGGAAAATTGAAAACCGTGATGCGGAATTCGCGCGAGCGTCGGCCATCGAATTCGATGTGATACGCAGTGTCGTGTTTGACATCCGTGAGCCGACCGCCGAACACGGGATCGTCCAGGCTCTTCGACAGGGGAACGCGAATCGGCTTGCCAGTGGGATCGGCAGTCATGAGCGCGACGTCGGCCGGCAATTGGCGAGCAAAGCGAGCCAGCACCAGCAAATCGGTTCCGCATTCGAGCTCAACATCGCCCGGTTCGACGGTGACGCCTGAATCCAGTTGTTCAGCGGCGGCCGTCTGCCCAAGCAATGCCGCGGAACGCTGAACGTCGGCAAGAGCTGGCGGCCGCAGCCAGAACATGGTGATTGTCGTAGCGAACAGTGCCAGGCCGACGAATTGCAACAACGCCGACGATGCCAGTCGCGATGTCGGCATCACCTTCAACCAGTCGTTGCTTCGCGCATGCTCGAGCGCTTCGCCGACGACTTGATTCTGCAAGTAGGTCAACCGACCGGTTTCTACTGAGGGTTGTTGCTCCAGCGCGGCGAGCAGTCGTTGATTCAGATCAGGAAATTCTCTTTCAAGGGTTCGCGCTGCCGTGTGCCGATTCACTTTGCAGCGGCGGAACAACATCACGGCCAGCAGGAACAGCAGCGTCAGCGAGGCGAACAACGTCGCCGAGTTACGTCCGAGCCATGCGGCCTTCGTCTGTGTCCAAACGGCCCACAATCCCAGCGCGGCGGCGGCGGCCAGAAAGAACGCGAACGCAGTTCGCCGCAGAAAACGGTCGCGCGAAACTCGCGCGGCGACACGGTCCAGTTGAGAATGGAGTTGTTGCAACTTCATGATTCCGCCCCCTCGGCATTTCCAATCGCAATCTGTTTTGTTGTGCGGCCCGCGAGCCAGGTTTCGGCCATCAGGGCGACAATGGCCGCCAGAATCAGCCACCGCCAGATTTTCTGCCGTCCCTCCAATTCGACCGCTTTGAGTTGCCGTTCGCGTTGCGCGGCGGCCACTTTGGTTGCCGAAGTTTCAATCGGCTTCAGTGGGATCCCCAGCGACTCCAGTCTTTCCAGCGGCATGGGGGCGGTTCGGCTTTCGGCGGCTGCCAGACCGACCGTGAATCGTGGCACGTCTGGCGCATCGCCCATTCGATAAACTCCCGGCACGACGGTGCCGGTGAAGGTCCGCTGCCCGGACGTGAGTTGGACCGTTTGACTTTCGGGACCATGCATGATCGATGGTGTCGCCAATTCGTTTGCTCGCGCGGCAATTGGAACGGCATCGCCGACGGTGTAATGACGCCGGCGGTCGAGATGGCCGGCATTCAATTCCAACAAGCCGTTCATCAGCGGCACGAATTTCGTCGAGAGCGCCAATTGGCTGTCGGCGGGATGCCAACCGGAAGCAAACAACGTTGCCGATCCGCGCCCCATTTGTTTCGTCACAACAGCGGGTGTGCCGTCATCGAAGCGGGCGAGAATGCGACAATCGGGCAGTTCGTCAACATCGATCTGGCGATGCTTCCAGAAGTGAATCGACGTGAAATCCGCAAAACGGGGATCGTCGAAGGACGCAAACAGCGGATGCGCGAAATCGATATCGCCCAGCATCGCATAGCCCTCGACATCGGCCTCGCGAACTTTCAAATCGGGTTTGCCGACGAGTTGACCGAATGACTGATAGGTGTCGGCCGATGAAGCGACGAACAACAGCGTTCCACCTTCTTTAACGTGACGGCGGAGCCAATCGAGTTGTTTGTCGAGCAGCGGTTCGGCGACAATCACCAAGCCGATGTTTCGCGTATCGGGAGAAATTGCCGGCGCGCCGGGCGGTTGTCCGATAACGGTCACACGACGAAGACCGTCGTCGGGAAACGCGCGCTCGATGTAGAATCGCAGTCCGTCGGGATCAGATGCCGTGTCACTTCCGACGTAGAGGACATTCAGATTCTGCACAGTGGTCCGATCCACTGCGATGGTGTTGTCGAAGTCGTGATCATCGCCCGTGAGAACCAACCTGGCGGGTGCCGACAGATTGGGATCAAACGGAACGCGGACAATGCGGCTTCTCCCCGGCGGCACATAGACATTGATGGACTCTTCAGTAGAAAAGAATGGTCCGTCGCTCTTCCAACGCAACTGGAACTGTTCTTTTGTCGAATCGGCCGCGTTTACCACTCGAACGCGAATATTGTCTTGTTCGTTTTTGAGGATGGTCGTGCGACTCGCCAACTGCAAACCGGCATTTGTCGTTGAAGACGGGTTGACCTGCTCGACGGACAATTTTACCTCGGCCGGCCACTTTGAACGTCCCAAGGGTCTGGTTCGACTGCCGACTTGCATGTCGGAAATCAGGATGATCTCTTTTGATTTTTCGGATTGTTGGTCGGTCGTTTTGGCGTCGGCGGCGACGAGTGTTTCAGCAACGTATGTCAGCGCGTCGCCAAGATCGGTTGCCGCCCAACCCGGTTTGGTTGCGGCCAAGCGTTGGTGCAGCAACTTTTTGCGGGCCGCCGGTTCCAGCGATGAAGATTCCTCGAACCCGACGACCTGCGTTAGTGTTCGGTCGAACGTGAACAGGCCGATGCGATCGGCCGGAGTTGCATCATCGATAATTCGTACGGCTCGCGCGACGGCATCGTTCCATAACTTGCCGCGACGCATGCTGGCACTGGAGTCGAGCAGAATGGCGATTTGTCGTCCGTCGTTCACCGCGACGTTGGCACCAGTCGTGGTGCGCCAGAACGGGCGGGCGAAAGCAATCGCCAATAAGATCAACGCCAGTGCGCGAAGCAGTAGCAGCGGCCAGTTGTCGAGCCGACTGCGGCGAGTGATTTGCGGCGGCGATGGATCGAGAAACATGACGGTGCTGAATGGAATCCGACCGCGCGGCGTGCGGCGGATCATGTGAAACAGCACCGGCAACGAAACGGCCGCAACGGCGGCGATGAATAGCGGCGCGAGAAAACTCATGCGGCCCTCCTGTTCGCCGCCGACGTCCGCGCTGGCAAACTTCCCTTGTGCTGTCGGCTTCGCAGAAAATCACCCATCGCCACTTCAAGCGGCGTGTCGGTAACGAATTGCCGATAGCTGATTCCCAGCCGGTCGCAAATCGAACGGATTCCGGAGATGTGTTCTTCGAGACGCCGCTGATAGTTGGCACGTGCGGACTCAGGATCGACGTATATCTCGCGACCTGTTTCGGCGTCCTCGAACAAAGCGGGGTCGTCGAAGTCGAAATTCAGTTCGGCCGGATCGAGAATCTGGAACAACAGCACTTCGTGTCCCCGCGCCCGCAGATGGGCCAAACGGCTCTCCAGCGTATCGATGGGAGACAGCAAATCGGAGACGAGCACCAGCATGCCGCGGCGGGCAACGCGTTCGGCAATCTTCTCCAGCGGTGCATCGAGATTGGTCGATTTGCCGGCGACCTGTTGTTCGAGCGTGACCATTAACC
The DNA here is from genome assembly GCA_963581435.1 of Planctomycetota bacterium. Classification (GTDB taxonomy): domain Bacteria; phylum Planctomycetota; class Planctomycetia; order Planctomycetales; family Planctomycetaceae; genus JABISG01. Next base: position 7,404 of record CAUZOL010000123.1, on the reverse strand, counting down.
GCCGCAAATGTCCCGTGCGGAAACGGGCCGGCACGAACGCTTCCATCTGATCGGCAAACGTCACCAGCCCGACGGCATCGCGCTGCGACACCAGGAAATAGCTCAGCGTCGCAACCAGCGTGCGGGCGTAGTCGGCCTTGCTGTAACCAACGCTGCCATAACCCATCGAGCGGCTCATATCGAGAATCAAATGGCAACGCAAATTGGTTTCGTCCTCGAACCGTTTGATGTAATACCGATCGCTGCGGGCGTACAGTTTCCAATCGAGATACCGTACGTCATCGCCGGGGGCATACTGCCGGTACTCGGTGAATTCGACAGAAAACCCGTGATACGGGCTGTGGTTCAACCCGCTTTGAAACCCCTCGACGACCGCCTTGGCGCGGAGTTCGAGCGACTTGATGCGCATCAGCGTCAGGGGGTCGATGAAATCGGCAGATGAATGCCGGCCCGATTCAGCAGATGTTGGTTTGCCAGTCACTTTGCCTCCGTCTCAAGAGATGTCTGTCTTACATCTGACGCTACACCGTCGGACGGATTGAACTCTGAAGAGTCAGAGTCTTTAGCCGCTGCAATTGCGTTTTTGCGGCGTTCGAGTGTTGCTGGTATCGTCACCGGCAGGGTGAGCGTGTCGCCGACGATGCTCAACGGGAGATCGACCGCGAGTGTGTATAGTCCAATCGGGCCAGCCGCGATGTCGTTCTGAGATTCAGAAAACAGCATGCCGACACCGAACAGGGTGTCCATTACAACGCCCCCGTAGATGAGTTTCGGGGCTTCCTGATGTCCACTCTGAATTATGCTGATTTCACCTGGAGGCGGAGGAGCTCTGTAGGAATCTCTCACGTTCATTGTCGTTCCACATCCAGTCAAGACGATCATTGACAGCGCGATTCCCAATGCGCTGAACCCACGCATCAGACACGAAGACGACCGCCAGCCGATGCGCATCGGCGTCAGGGGGTCGATGAAATCGGCGGATGTGGTCATGGTTGGTTGTCTGTTTGAAGGTCCGTTAAACCGCAAGCGAATTTCACAATCCGCAATCCGAATTCCGAAAATCATTTGACCGTTTCGAGGAGTTTCTGGATGACTTCTTCCGGGCCGATGCCTTCTGCTTCGGCGCGGTAGTTCACCAGAATTCGATGACGTAACGTGGGATGTGCGAGGCCGCGGATGTCTTCAATTGAGACGTGCGCCCGACCGTCGAGCAGCGCCTTGGCTTTAGCTCCCAGCACGAGATACTGAGCGGCACGCAACCCGGCCCCCCAGCTGATCCACTGGTTGATAAACTCGGGCGTCTCGGTTTGATGCGGCCGTGAAGCGGCGGCTAAACGGACGGCGTAGCGAACGACGTCTTCGGCAATCGGAACGCCGCGGACAATTTCGTGAAAACGAAGGACGTCGTGGCCGTGGAACAACGGCTCGATGTCGGCCGGCTTGTGCGAGGTCGTCTGCGAGACGACGGCGACTTCGTCGTCTTCGGGCAGGTAATCGACGATGACGTTGAACATGAAACGATCGAGCTGCGCTTCGGGCAGCGGATACGTTCCTTCCATTTCAATCGGATTCTGTGTCGCCAGTACAAAGAACGGATCTTCCAGCACATGCCGCCGACCGCCGGCCGTCACCTGATGTTCCTGCATTGCTTCCAGCAGGGCCGCCTGTGTTTTGGGTGGCGTGCGGTTGATTTCGTCGGCCAACACCACGTTGGCGAAAATCGGCCCTTTGACGAACATCAATTCGCGATGGCCGCTGCCGTTGTCTTCGAGGATTTCGGTGCCGGTGATGTCGGTCGGCATCAAGTCGGGCGTGAACTGAATTCGCTGGAATTTGAGATGAAAGATCTGCGCGATCGAATTCACGAGCAGCGTTTTGGCCAATCCCGGTGCGCCGGTAATTAAGCAGTGCCCGCCAGCGAACAGCGAAATCAACAACTGTTCGATCACTGCCTTCTGGCCGACGATGACCTTCGACAGTTCACGGTCGATATCGTGCCGGCTGGAGCGAATGAGTTCGACAACGCGTTGATCGTCATCGTAGTTTTCGGAGACAAGCGAGAGTGACATGCGGTTTTCCTTTGTTGATCGATGTTCAACCATCGCTTGCGGTTTAGCGTTTCTAGGGCGTGCGAAACCGCAAGCGTGGGTCAGTGTGTCATTGCATAAAAGACAATATTGATTCCAATTGGGTACGCTTTTTTCTCGGAGAACTCGCGGAAGTACCACGGGTCTTCGCCTTCGCGTTCCCAGCCGTCGCCTAGGTCGGTGTTGTGGCAAATGATGGCCATCATGCGGCCATCGTCGTCGAAGATCGCCCTGTAATGCACTTCCTTGCCGTCTTCGCCTCGTTCCCAGGTCACGCCTTCGAAACGGCCCCATTGGGCAACGCCGATGCTTGGCACCTGCGGCTTTTCTTTGAGGTCGTACACGCAGTGGAATATCGGGTGTTCCAGCGGCAGTTCGGTCGGTTCGCGATCGGGGAAGACGCGTTTGATTTCGTAGTAGAAATTGTCCCATTCCGCTTCGCCCCAGAAGTCGTCGACCATCAGGAAGCCGCCGTTCAAGAGATACCGGCGAAGTGCTGTGACTTCCTCTTCGGTGAACTCCAACCCGCCCGGTTCGATCATGTAGATGAAGGGATGATCGAACAGTTCCGGATCCGTCAGCTCGATGACCTTGCCTTGGGGATCGACTTTCAGCGACGTCAACTGCTGCAGCCGATAGGAGAAGTTCAGATCGCTGTCGGGGTAGTCGGTCGCCCACCGCCGCCAGCCGCTGGCCGAGTTGTACTTGATGCGGACGAACGTAAAAACGTCGTCGGCGAACTCGTCGTCGTTCTTCCAATCGGGTACGCCGTTGCGTTCGCCCGAGCCGCTGACGCCGGACTGAAACTGACCGACACTGACCGTCACCAGCACGCCGAGGGCGGCAACAATTAGGAACGTGGCGAGTCCGGTTCGCATCGGTCAAATTTCCTGTGTTGTCGGGTGGCCGGGGCTGGAGTCTTTACGAAGCCCCGGAATCTCGATCGCCGGGGCTTCCCTTCGGTCCAGCCCCGGCCACCCGTAAATGTGATGTGTTATTCCTGCTGGCGTACGATCTCCAACAACAGTCGGTGAGCTGCACGAAATCGCGGAGCTTCTTCCAATGCCGACAGCACGAAAAGTTTTGCCTCGGGATCGCCCCGGCGATGCAACAGCAAGGCCAACCGATACGAGACTGCGGCCGGATCGTCCGGCCGCATCAAGAGCAGCGTGCGACAGGCGGCGATGGCTTCTTCGGGGTGATTGAGTCGTTCGCACGCTTCGGCCAACGCACGATGCGGTTGAGGGATCAGCGGATTGACCGCCAGCGCACGGCGAGCGATGTCTCCGACCAGCGTCCAATTGCCGGAGGTTGTTCCCAATTCGAGCAGACGCAAATAGACATCGAGCGCCGAGGAATCGAGAGCCGCCAGTTTTTCGAGAACGTCGATTTCGGCAGCCGTTTCACCCAGTTCGCGATGAGCGCGGGCTAACGTGCGGTAACCGCAGTCGCCGCCGATGTAACTGGGGCAAAGTTCAATCAGTTTGTGAGCCGGTTGTTTGGCCTGTTCCCATTCACCATTTTCAATGTGCTGCTGTGCCGAATGTGTGAGCAGCATGATGTTGTTTGGCTGCGTCTTGACGAGTTGCGAAATGACATCGCCGCCGTTGTTAACACCGTTGTTAACAACGGCGGCCAAGTCGGGTTCTGACCAATCGGCTTGCGGTCCAAGTTCGGCGGCACGTTGGCGGGCGAACTGCTCGAAGTCCTGCTCCAGTTTCGGCAACGGATCGGTCCGCCGCTCAAGCACGACGTTAATTGGCAAGCCGATCGCCAAATCGCCCAACACGTGCTTCAGCGCGTCCTGTCCGTATTGCTTCACCAGAAACTCGACGACCAATGCCGACTCGTAGTAGGCGAACTGCAGATGCAATGGCGATGCGGGCGACAGGAATGCGCCACTGAGTTTGCCGACCGGCGTCAACTCGCCGTTCAATATCATCTGCCGATAGCGGGGAGTCATGCGCTGGCCCCAGGTTGGGTCTCGCTGCAGCTCCTCGTGAACCGAAATCCCTTCACTGAGCCAGCGCGGCATTTTGTTGTGCGTGGCGTGCAATGTGACGACGTGACAGAACTCGTGCCACAAGACCGCCTGCCAATTCGAGGGGTGTTCGGCCTGCGAGGCGGGGCTATTGGCCGTGATGACCTTGCCAAAGCAGACGCCGAGATAACCCGAGACGGCAGGCATGCCGAAGGTGCGGACAGCGAAGTCGTTCTCGTCGGGAAAAATCTCGACGGTGATCTTGTCTGTCAGTTTCAGATCGTACTTCTTGCAGAGCGTTGCTTTCGCGTCGCCTAGCAACTTCAACACCTCACGACCGTAAACTTCGGCCTCGTGGGTTTTCATTCGCAGGATGAAGTGTTCGTTTTCCAGTGTGTGGAACTTGTCGATGCGGTCACGGAGTTCGATGAGGTTAAAGGTCGCGACTTCGTAGCCGTCGTCGTGGTGAACCGCTTCAGCGATCTTCCAGCCTTCATCTTCTTCACCCAGCCGCAATAAATCCTGGCTCAATTGAATGCGCGCCGGCAAGTAGTTCGGTGCGAACGTTAGTGCCCGCCGCTGATATGCGGCGCCTTCGGCGAATCGATACTTCTGCGAGAGCTTGCGGCCGATGAGATGTTCGACGCGCGGATTCTTGCCCCAGTGTCCCTGTGCCATGCAACGGAAGGCTTCTTCACCACGCGGGTCGTTGTGAAGATGTGCGATGATTGCACGGTTGGCCCACATCTCCGTCTGGCGAGGATTGATTTTTGCAATCTGTTGCAGCTTCTCTTCCGCTGCCTTGTACTGTTCCGAGTCGATGAGCCGTTCGACGCGAAACAGCAATGCGGGAATATGTTTTGGATTCAGTAGCAACGTCTTCGTCAGCGCAAGAGCTGCGCGCTTAGTATCGACGCCGACAGACGCTTTGGCCAGACCGAACTGCACATCGGGGTCTTCGGGGAATCGCTTCAGCGCCGCTTGGAAGATGTCGGCGGCGAGCTCCGGGTCGTTCTTGTCGAACGCCAGTTCTCCGCTGGCCAAATAGGCTGCCCGATGATCGGGGTCGTTCTTCTTTGCACGGTCGTACAAGCCGACAAGGACATCGCGGGCGTCGGCTCCCATCAACAAGGCGGCTCGTCCTAATGCAACGAGATCATCGGCATCGGTGTATCGCCAGGGAGTGCGGTTGGCGAGCTCGTCGATTTCCTTCAGCAATTTCGTGCCGCGCTCGGCGTGGCCGTTTTGGCAGGCGGCATCGTGTCCCACCAGTCGCAGGCAGATGCTCCAACTGTATCGTTTTAAGCCGGCATCGACGGTTGCTTCGGCATCGCGGTAGCGGCCAACTGTCAGTTCGGCCTCGCTTTTGAGAACATACCAATGCTCGCCGTAGGCGCGACTATCAATTGCCTTGTTCGCATAGTCAATGCATTCATCGTAATGGCCGGTGATAAGCAGCTTGCGGCACTCTGCAATTTCGGCGGCAGAGGCGGTCGCGGCCGAAGTGAGAATGACGGCCAGCAGCGTCACCATTCTGGCGGTGACCCGCGTTTTGGAATCGGCCCGGCGAACGGTCTTTTGACCGCCGCTTCGATGAATCTGCAGTCCCCGGTTATGAGAACCGCCCGGCGCGTGAGCGCTCGTCGACCGAAAATCCAGCATAAGCCCCCTTCCGTGGGAGAGGCGTTACGGCCGCTGGATTTTCACATCCCTCGACCGCACGTGAGTCGTACATCCATGCACAACGTCGCTGAGGCCTATCATTGTTGTCGGTCAGAATGCGGAACGTTAATCAATGTAGAAGTTTTGCTCAAGAACAAAATCGGGCAATCTGAGACGAAAGTTGATTCCGCGACACGAGTTGCGTAATCCTACCCGCTACCGACTGATGTCGGGTTGCGCGCCGCATCCAGATTGCGCACCTTTTGCAACTTCCCACACGCTTTTGCGACTGCGGAATCTCCCTCCTGATTCTGGAGGGTCTGTGATACAACAAACAGTGGTCGACGGGCTGCTTGTTGAGAGCAGAGCCGGTGCATCGTAACCCGAGGCGTAAGCTTCGAAGTTGCGAATTTCAGTGTTCAGGCCGGAGAAAGGGTTAACAGCCCCCGTTTATCGAAGCCTGAAGCGCAAGCGAAGGATGGTTCCAGGGCGATGCCAGCAAGCTCCTTCGCTTGCGCTTCAGGCTCAAATACTTGGGGTTTTTGTCTCCAGTCAAGCCAAGTGCGCAACTTCAAGAAGCGTAAGCGAGGACCGAGCTGCAATCCACGGTTTTTCTCGCTTACGCTTCGGGTTACGATCTCGGCCACTGACCCGAATCCTCTGCAATTACGAACGGAGTTGTGCGTTGTCGCGGCGAATCATTCTGCTGGGTGCCAGCAATCTGACAATGGGACTTCCGCGTCTGGTTCGCGCTTTGGCAGCCGGTTTCGATGGGCCGTTGGAAATCTTCGCTGCACTCGGTCACGGCCGGTCGTACGGCATGTGGAGCCGCGTTCTGTATCGGGAATTGCCCGGCATCGTCGATTGTGGATTGTGGCCGGCAATTGCAGCGAGCACCGAGCAGCCAGGCAAGACTTTGGGACTGATTACCGATGTCGGCAACGACTTACTGTACGGTGCCGACGTTTCGCAGATTGCCGAATGGGTGGAAACGTGCATCACGCGAATGAAAGGATTCGGTGCCGACGTGGTGCTGACCGCCTTGCCCATCGACTGTGTCGATCGTTTGGGACCTTGGCGGTATTACCCAATTCGCAAACTGTTGTTCCCCAAGAGTCGCATCAGTCTGGAGGAAATACGCCGCCGCGCTCACGAACTGAATGAACGGGTGCTGGAACTCGGACGGCAGCATGGAGCAACCGTCGTCGAGTTACCGGGCGAACTGTATAGCTTAGACCCGATTCATTTTCGGCACACGCGCCGCAGCGAAGCGTGGCGTCGCATTCTGTGCGGATGGTCCGATTTCCCCCCGGAAACACCGACGCACCTTGCGTCGCCGGCTGCATGGTTTCGTCTGTCCCGAATTCAACCACAACTCCGCCGCGTGTTCGGTTACGAACGCCATACAAGCCAACCCGTCTTCGGGCGCGGTCGGGTGAGTGTCTCGCTGTATTGACTACAAAAGCTATCAGCTTTCAGCGATCAGCCAGGGCGCCAGCGAACACCACCAATCAAGGTGCGCCTCGCTCGCAGATGTGCATCTCTGAGACTTTTGCGCGTGACGGCGAACGGCAACTCTGTTAGAAACAGGTGCCGCGTCAAGTTTTGATTGTTGGGTCGGGTGCCACTGGCGTGTCGCCAGTGCCCACCGCCCTGCACTGGCGACACGCCAGT